>CAYZYS010000009.1:0-29247 GCA_964482605.1 uncultured Bacteroides sp. | reverse complement strand
CACACCTGCCTCCTTAATCTCACGGAGTGTCTTCACATATATCTTGGTAGGCTCAAGAAGCGCCTCGCCAAGGGTCTTTCCAAGCCTGTCATAATACTGGTTGAGCGATTCCTCCGTCATGGTAAACACACTTCTCACAAGTGAAAATCCATTGCTGTGGACACCAGATGAGGCAATGCCAACAAGCGTGTCGCCAGGCTTGATGTCAGCTCCGGTTATGAGGTCCTTCTCATCCACAACGCCAACCGCAAAGCCCGCAAGGTCGTACTCATCCACAGGGTAGAAGCCAGGCATCTCCGCAGTCTCACCGCCAATCAGCGCACATCCGGACTGTATGCACCCTTCAGCAACACCCTTTACGATATTGGCAATCTTTTCAGGCTCATTCTTGCCGCAGGCAATGTAATCCAGGAAAAACAGCGGTTCACCACCTGCACACGCAATGTCATTGACGCACATTGCAACACAGTCAATTCCCACGGTGTCATGCTTATCCATGAGGAAAGCAACCTTAAGCTTGGTTCCCACGCCATCCGTGCCCGACACAAGCGTTGGTTTCTCCATGTCCTTGAATTTCTCCATGGAAAATGCACCGGAAAATCCGCCAAGGTTCGTCAAAACCTCCGGACGCATGGTTTTCTTTACATGCTCCTTCATAAGCTCAACTGACTTGTATCCAGCCTCAATGTCCACGCCCGCCTTCTTATAATCCATATCCGTCTCCATTTCCGTGGGGTTACCACATTCCATTAATATCAACAATCTATGTAACCAGCCAGCCTCGGCTAATCACCCATGCCATATGCAGATTCAGTCCTTCTTCATGTAGGCCTTGTAACCTACCTCCTGAAGCCTTGCGTCCTTTGCCTGCACGCTCTCCTTTAAGTTCCTCGTGTAATCCTTCAGCCTGCCAAGAAGCTCCTCGTCAGAGGTTGCCAAAATCTTGGCTGCAAGAATGCCCGCATTCGCCCCGCCATTGATTGCAACCGTTGCAACCGGTATGCCTGACGGCATCTGCACTATTGAATACAGCGAATCCCGTCCGCCAAGGCTTGTTGTGTGCATCGGTATTCCAATCACCGGCATCGGGAATATCGCAGCGCACATTCCCGGAAGATGTGCTGCCATCCCGGCTCCTGCAATTATCACCTTAAAGCCCTTGCTTTCAGCATTTTTTGCATACTCAAAAAAAACATCCGGCTCCCTGTGTGCCGATATTATGGTCATCTCGTAGCTTATCCCAAGCTCCTCAAGCACGTCGGCAGCCTTCGCCATAACCGGCATGTCCGAATCACTTCCCATAACAATTCCAACCTTAGCCATGATAATCTCCTTTATTTTAAAATTTCCGAAAGCGCCTCATACAGCCTTTCCATCTGCTCATCCGTACCAATGGTGATTCTTAGGTACTGGTCAATCCTCGGCTTGTCAAAATACCTGACATATATTTTCTTTTCCTTGAGCCTTTGGAATATTTCCTTCCCCTCGACACTTTCATGCCTTGCAAATATGAAATTCGCCTTCGAATCGGGGAACCTAAAGCCAAGCTGTGACAGTCTTTCCTTTGCCCTTTCACGTGTTGCGACGATATTCCCGACACATTGTTCAAAATACGCCCTGTCCCTTATCGCCTCAATCCCATAAGCAATCGAGGTTCGGTTCATGGTGTAGGAATTAATTGAAAACTTCACGTCATTCATTGCCTTTATAAGCTCAGGATTGCCCATGGCATACCCGATTCTCATGCCAGCCATCGACCTTGACTTTGAAAATGTCTGCACCACCAAAAGGTTGTCATACTTTTTCGTGAGTTCAAGCGCCGATTCACCGCCAAAATCTATGTACGCCTCATCGACAACCACAACCACGTCAGGATTGTGCGCCACGATGTCCTCAACGCCGTCAAGCTCCTTGTAAAGCGCCGTAGGTGCGTTGGGATTAGGGAAAATGATTCCCCCGTTCTCCCTGTAATAGTCCGATGACACTATCCGAAATTCATCATCCAGCGGAACCTGCTCGTAGGGAATCCTGTACACATCCCCCCACACACTGTAAAAGGAATATGACACATCCGGAAAAAGCACCGGCTTGTCCGAATTAAAAAATGTAAGGAATGCCATTGAAATCACGTCATCCGAGCCAACCCCGACAAAAACCTGGTCATGGTCAATGCCATAATAATCCGCAATCTCATTCACCAAATCCGTGACACACGGGTCAGGATAAAGCCTAAGCGAATCAATGTCAAGCCCTTTCACCGCATCCGCAACCTTAGGTGACGGCGGGTACGGATTCTCATTGGTATTAAGCTTGATGATGCCTGATGCCTTTGGCTGCTCGCCCGGCACGTACGGCACCACCCTGCGTATGTTATTCTGCCAATTTTTCATCCCAAATTCATCTCCTTAGCAATCTCCGCAAACCTCGGCATGGAATTGACGATTGTGTCATGGGAAACGCAATACGCAATCCTGACATAGCCCGCACACCTAAAGGAGCTTCCAGGCACAAGCAGCACATTGTGCTTCTTTGCAACATTGCAAAATTCCTTCTCATCAGGAACAGGTGACTTCACGAACAGATAAAATGCGCCCTGCGGCTTTATGCACTCAAACCCAAGGCTTACAAGCCCATTGTAAAGCACCTCCCTGTTGCGGTTGTAGCTTGCCACGTCACACTGCTCATCAATGCACCTTGCCACAACCCTCTGCATGAGCGACGGCGCATTCACGAAGCCAAGCACCCTTGTGGCAATTGCCGCAGCCGCCTTCATCTGCTCCGCATCCTCAATCTCGTCCGGAATCACGAGATACCCAATCCTCTCCCCCGGAAGTGACAGGGACTTGCTGAACGAATACCCAACGATTGTATTGTCATAATACTTCGTGAGATACGGAACCTGCACGCCATCATATGCCAGCTCCCTGTACGGCTCATCCGACACAATGAATATCGTGGTGTTGTATTCCTTCTCCTTTTTGCGGAGTATGTCCGCAATCCTCCTGACAGTGTCCTCCGAATACACGACACCTGTCGGGTTGTTCGGGTTATTGATGATAAGCGCCTTGGTTTTCGGTGTTATCTTTCTTTCAAGGTCTTCCAAATTTGCCTGAAAATCCACAAGATTCGGCTCAACCGCCACAAGCACGCCCTGGTGGTTTGCCACATAGCTCCCGTATTCAACGAAATATGGTGAAAATGTGAGAACCTCATCACCCGGATTCAAGATGGTCTTGAATATGACATTCATGCCGCCTGCCGCACCCACGGTCATTATGATGTTGCTCTGGTCAAAGCTGGTTCCAAATCTTCTGTTAAGCGACTGTGCAATGGTTTCGCGCACATCCTCATACCCCGCATTGCTCATGTAGCCGTGCACGAATATGGAATCCTCATTGTCGACTATGGACTTCACTGATTCATTGATGCTTTCAGGTGCCGGAACACTTGGGTTTCCAAGACTGAAGTCAAACACGTTCTCAGCCCCGTACAGCTTTGCAAGCCTCTTTCCCTCCTCAAACATTTCACGTATAACGGAATTGTTGTTGACCAACCCCTTCATTCCCTCTGCAATCATTGCAAGCCTCCATCATCACTGTATAATTTACTTACCAATGTATTCTATGACCTTCTTATTCATCAGGCATTCCCCATGCTCCCTTACATACTGCTGCATGTATGGATTGTCAGCCAGCGGCGTGCCGTACTCCCTTGAGCTCATGCATGCCCTGTAAAATGACGCCTTCGATGCCCTGCCCTTGGACAGCTCAAGCATGTACTTGCCGTCAGGGTTCTTGTAAAGCGAGCTTTTCAGGTTGCTGATTCCTGACACTGACTCGCAGTATTGCTCAACCATGTGCATTGAATCAAACTCAACCATCATTGTTGTGGGGGACTGCACCTCACACACCTTCTCAGGCGCGCTGCCATTGAGCATGCCCGCAAAATCATCCTTGTGCTCAAGCCCAAGGTCATCCTCAGTGTCAGTGCCACCGCCCAGGCTCTCCTGAAGGCTTTGAAGCATGCTCCTGACATTTCCGAGCATTTCATTGAAATCATTTTCCTTGGTGCCCGTTATTGTAATGGCAAGACCATTGCCCGGAAGCGGCATGAGCTGCATGGAAAGCATCGTCCCCTCATTCTCATACCCAACCTCGCGCCTTGCCTCCTCCATTATCGTCTCAAGAAACTCATGTACCTTCTCCCTGTCATTGGAGAAAAAATCCTCAAGCCCGATGTCATTTTCCTCCATGTCCTCCTGTGTAAGCACACAACGTATCGTATTCTCATTAATCTTCTTGAATGTCATAAATGTCTCCGTTGATTTTAGTTGGTTTACTTTCAGTAAAAAAACTGCTATAATGTCACAAGCATTTTCGATTATATCACACAATGAATTATTATACCACAAGTTCATTTTGTGAAAAATGAATTTTTAACGGAGACAACATGAAGCACAACCTACCAATGCCCCTCAGGTCCTTGACCCTTGCGTTTCTTTGCATAACCGTGGCAACCGCAGGCATTTTCACCGACACGGTCACATCCTATGCCACCTCAACGCAGGAAAAGCTGGACGAAACCAACAGCAAGCTGGACGAAATGAAGGAAGCCAGGGACATACTCACGGCGGATTTAAGTGCGTTGAATGACAAGTTAAGTGATGCATCCCTGAAGCTGTCCGAGATAACCGAACAGATTGACGATAACCAGGCGAAAATCAACCAGCTTGAAATTGACATCGCCGATGCCACTAAATTTGAGGAGCAGCAATATGAAGCCATGAAGCTGCGAATCAAGTTCATGTATGAGAACAGCACCATGTCATCCGCACTGGCGCTGCTTTTTGAATCCGACAGCCTCAACGACATTCTCACCAGGTCTGAGTACATCAGCAAGATAAGCCAATACGACAGGGAAATGCTTGAAAAATACCACGAAAACAAAATCAAGCTCCAATCCGACAAGGAGGCGCTCGAGGCCAGCAAAAAGGAGCTTGAGGCCCTGAAAACGGAAGCAGCAAAATCCGAGGCTGACATAAAATCACTTGTAAATGACACGCAGACCAAGATTGACGCTTCCACCGCTGACATTGAGGCAGCGGAGAAAAAGGCGCTTGAATACGAGCAGCAGATACAGGCTGAGATAATCGCACAGCAGGAGGCTGAGCGCAAGGCAATAGAAGAGGCAGCCAAAAAAGCCGCCGAGGAAGCCGCCAAAAAAGCTGCTGAAGAAGCTGCGAAGAAGGCAACCGAGGATGACCGCCAAAAGGTGATTGACGATGCCAACAAGGCAGCCGAGGAAACCGCCAAGAAGGCAGAGACCAATTCAACGCTTTACATACAGCAGGAAACAGTACACAAGGCAATGTCCTACACCAATCAGGAGCTTGACATGCTTGCAGCCATCGTTGAATGTGAGGCCGGAAACCAGCCATATGAGGGACGGCTCGCAGTGGCAAGCGTGGTGCTGAACCGTGTCAACAACCCACGGTGGCCCAACACCATATCCGAGGTGCTGTACCAGGCAAACCAGTTTACCCCCGTCAAAAGCGGACGCTTTGCGATAGTCCTTGCCAGGGGAACCTGTGATGAATGCAGGAAGGCAGCCCAGGAAGCCCTTGACGGCCACATCAACATCGATGCCTACTTCTTCCATGTTGTCCAGCCTGGTGAGACAGGCGGAACAGTCATACAGGACCACATATTCTTCTAAGCCTAAGAAAGCAATATATATTTATACATAAAAACATACAGCCAGTGAATGTGCCATCATTCACCGGCTGTATGTTTTTTAATGTATGCACCTGTATATTTCCTGTTTTAGCTTCATCACGTCAATTGGCTTGGAAAGATGTGCATTCATGCCTGCCTTTATGGATTCATCCGCATCCTCCTCAAACGCATTGGCGGTCATGGCAATAATCGGAACCGTTGACGCATCCTTCCTGTCAAGCTTGCGTATCGCCCTGGCAGCCTCCTTGCCGTCCATCACCGGCATCATGATGTCCATTAGGATGACCTGTATCTGCCCCGGCATTGATTTCTCAAAAACCTCGACAGCCTCCCTGCCGTCCCATGCCTCAGTCACGCTGGCGCCCTCATCCTCAAGCAGAAACTCAGCAATCTCCATGTTGAGCTCATTGTCCTCCACAAGAAGCACCGACACACCAGTAAGGTCATAATCCTCCTCACCCGCCGCACCGGATTTTTCCTGTGCCTGCCCCGCCTGTTCATCCAGCTTGAACGGAAGCGTCACGTAAAAGCTGGTTCCCTTGCCGGGCTCACTTTCACACCTGATGCTCCCCTTCATCTTCTGCACAAGCTCACTCACAATCGCAAGCCCAAGCCCCGTCCCGTGATGCGACTGCTCACCGCCGTTCTTCTCCTGTGTGAACCTCTCAAACATGTGCTTCTGGAATTCATGGCTCATGCCAATCCCCGTGTCACTGCACACAAACTCATAATACACCACGCCGTCCTTCACGGAGCCCTTAAGCTCCCTGCAGGACAGCGTCACGCTCCCGCCCTCGTTATTGTACTTGATGGCATTGCTAATCAGGTTGTCAAGCACCCGCCTCACATGGAACGGGCTGCCAACAACCCGTGTGTGCTCGCAAAACACACCATCAAGCTTGAGCTCAAGCCCCCCTGCCTTTGCCTGCGTGGCCATAAAGGCAACAACATTATCCATGAACTCTGATATGTCAAAGGTTATCTCCTCAAGCTTTACATTGCCATTTTCCAGCCTTCCCACATCAAGCACGTCATTGATGAGGTCAAGGAGCAAATCCGATGCCTCCCATATCTTCCTTCTGCACTCAGTCTGCTTTTCAATGTCATCAGGGCAGCTATCCCCAATCATGACCATCCCCCTTATCCCGTTGATTGGGGTTCTTATGTCATGGCTCACCTGGTGCAGGAAGTCCATCTTCTGCCTGTTCATGCCGTCTATTTCCTTCTGCCTGAACATGTACAGAATCATGAGGCAAAGTATATAAAAAATAATTACATATGCCATGACCATCGAACGCTGGCGGTACACCTCACTCAACGGAAAAAGCACATACAGGCTGTAATCCCTGAAGCTGCCGCTCTTGGCAATGTACCTGGTTCCGTCAATCGTGACATCCTCACATTTTTCTGATGACACGCTGACAACCTTGGAGCCTATCTCCCCAAGCTCATCAAGCGGCTTGCCAACCACTCCATCATCATTGGAGCTTATCACCACCCCGTCTTCGGTTATCGCCATCCGCCCTTCCATGTCAAGCCTGTAGCCCGACAGCAGATTGGCAAGCCACTGCCTCTGCTCCTCGGTCTTGTTCTCCATCTGTCTGGAATAGCACAATATTATGCCTTCTCCGTCATTGTAATCGGTGGCAACGTAATCATACACCGTCCCATGCTGGCACTGCAGCCTTGATGCATAATTCTTCACTGGATATGCGATGATTTCAGCAATGTTGTCATTGTAAAGCACCTGCTGCCAGTCAATGTCATCATCCACGGCACTGTCCGAAACAGTTGACATGACCTCGTTAAGTGCGGAATCAGTTATCACTATCCCTGATATCCTCTGGTTTTGTGCATAGCCATCAACAAAATCCTGTGTGGTAAACCCGCCTGCCTCCGCCATGTGGCTGCCCAGTTCCTCAGCCTTGTCAAGAAGCTGTACCTGGGTCGTCGCCTGGTCAGATGCAATCATGCTTTCATACCTGTTGCACTGGAGCTTCATGAAATCCAGTGTCTCGTCAAGGGCAGTGCCCCCATTTTTCCATCCCCTGCTTGTGCCTATGGCGAAGATTCCGCCAATCAGCACCACACCAATTGCCAGTGCGGTGCCAATCATCCTGTAAGTCAGGAAAATTTCTTTTTCCCCTTTTTTCCTCATAAACCCACCCTTGCTTTATTATTCAGTCCCAACTCCGTGGCTTTCAAGCATGCTTTTCAGGGTTCCATCCTGCTCCATGGAATCAATTGCCCCATTAAGGCTCTCTATCAGGGCAGCATCCCTTCCATTCCTGAATGCAACCCCGACCTCAACAGAGGCAAGCACCTGGTCAAGGAGTACGTACTCCCCTGTTGCAGCGTCAAGATACTGCTGCACAACCGTCTCATGTCCCGCAACTGCGTCCACATAACCGGACTGCAGCGCAGAAAATGCAAGTGACATATTCTCCATGCAGTATACATCCCCAACCTTTGGAATGGTGATTCCATCAGCAGACAAAAATATTGATTCCGGAAGGGTACTCGACATGACCGCAACACGCCTGCCCGAAAGGTCCATGAGTGTTTCAATGTCCCCATCTCCCCTCACTGCAACCACATGCCTGCTGTACATATAGCACCTGCTCCAGCTGTAATCATCCTCCCTCCCGGTCATGCTAAAGCAGCTCCATATGCAGTCTATCGTCCCATTTTCCAAAAGCTCATTCTTTTCGTCCCATTTTATCGGCGTGAACACGGGGGTCATGCCCATCCTGCGGCAGGCCTCCCTTGCAAGCTCCACGTCAATCCCTGAAAACTCACCATTCTCATTGACATAGGTAAATGGGTCATAATCCCCATCAATCCCTATGACAAGCTTCTGCACCTTGTCCGTCCCAACCTCACCTGAAATTCCCGCTGAGGTGCAGCCCCCAAGCAGTCCTGCAACAATGCAGACCACAAGAAGCACTGCCATGCGGCAGCCCGTTTTCGTAAAGTATTTCCCCATTAAGCCCTCTCTTCAAAACACCCTGATTAACCGTATCCCCGAATACCCGCCATGCGGCAGGTACCATTTTATCCTGCATATCACAAGTAACCGGCAGACGCCACACAGGCTATGCCACCACCAGGTAGGCAAAATACCCTGCATAGGCGAGGAGCATTATGACCCCTGCGGGTCTTGACAGCTTCCTGCCGACAAGCACCGACACCAACAGAAGCACCGCTGCCAGCACCGCAACAATCCCGTCAATTATGAACTTCGGCTGAAACGGAACCGTGGTTATGAGCCCCGTAAGCCCCACAACAAACGCAATGTTGAATATGTTGCTTCCGACAATGTTCCCGATGGCAATGTCCGCATTATGCTTTCTCGCCGCCGTCACTGATGTCATCAGCTCAGGAAGCGACGTGCCAAGGGCAACTATCGTCAGCCCTATGAACCTCTCGGACACACCGAACATTGCCGCCATCTCCGATGCCGCGCTGACCGCAAGGTTGCTTCCAAGCACGACAACCGCAAGGCCACCTGCCGTCATCAGCAAAAGCAGCCACACACTCCTCTTTTTCGTCTCCTCCTGGGTATCATCCTTCTCCTTCATCGCCATCATTATTGTGTAGGCAATGAAACCAACGAAGAGCACGACAAGCACAACCGCATCCACAAAGGTTATGCTGCCGTCATAACCCAGTACCACAAGCAGCACTGACAGCAGTATTACAAATGGAATCTCATACCTCAGGGTTGACTTCTGGACAGGAACCGCCGTAATGACAGCCGTGACGCCAAGTATGACCAATATGTTCATTATGTTGCTGCCTATGATGTTGCCAATCGTAATGTCCGCGCTTCCCTTAAATGCAGCCGTTATGCTGACAGCCGCCTCCGGGGCGCTCGTCCCCATTGCCACAATCGTGAGCCCAATCACAAGCTGCGGAATGCCGAACTTATCCGCAATCCCTGCCGCGCCCTCGACAAATACGTCCGCGCCCTTCACAAGGAATAAAAAACCAATCACCAAAAGTATAATTTGTAGTAATAATGCCATACCCCTCTCCATTCACACAATAACACGTATACTTATAACATATTACAATCCATTAACCCATTCGTCAATATATTATGTCTCTCACAAGCTTTGGCACACCAACTGCACAAGTCCCTGACACAACGCACTTTGCCACCCGCAGGGCGGCTTCCTCCGCCTTTTTTTCGTCATTGGCATGGACGGTGGCAATGGTCTCACCCTTATCCACGCGGTCACCCAGCTTCTTGTTCAGCACAACGCCAACAGACAGGTCAATTTCGTCGCCCTTTTTCGCCCTGCCCCCGCCAAGCTGCATCACGACATTTCCAAGCTCATGGGTGTGTATGTGCGTCACATGGCCTGCACATCCCGCCTTAACCTCCACCACCGCCGAAGCCTGCGGAAGCAGTGAATAATCATCAATGAACCTCGTATCACCACCCTGTGCGCCAACCCACTGCCTGAGCTTTTCAAGCGCACTGCCTCCCGTTATGGTGTCCATGAGCCTTTCCCTTGCAGTCCGCACATCATCACAGGCACAGCCAAGCACAGCCATGTGTGAACCAAGCTCAAGACACAGCTCCAACAGCTCCCTGCTTCCACGGCCCTTAAGCGTCTCCACCGCCTCAACCACCTCAAGGGAATTGCCAATTGCAAAACCAAGGGGCTGGCTCATGTCAGAGATGACGGCAACCGTCCTTCTCCCCGCCTGCCTGCCAATGTCAACCATCATCCTGGCAAGACGTCCCGCGTCCTCATCATTTTTCATGAAGGCGCCATCCCCGGTCTTTACATCCAGCACAATGCAGTCTGCGCCCGAAGCCATCTTCTTGCTCATTATGCTGCTTGCTATCAGGGCAATGCTCTCCACAGTTCCCGTCACGTCCCTCAGTGCATATATTTTCTTATCAGCGGGCGCAAGGTTTCCCGTCTGTCCCGTCAATGCAATTCCGATTGAATTGACCTGCCTTTCAAATTCCGAAACCGACATCACCGTGTTAAAGCCGGGAATGCTCTCCAGCTTGTCAATTGTTCCGCCTGTGTGGCCAAGCCCCCTTCCGGACATCTTTGCAACAGGAACGCCGATTGCCGCAATCATCGGTGCAAGCACAAGGGTTGTCTTGTCACCCACGCCGCCGGTGCTGTGCTTGTCAACCTTGATTCCCTTAATCCCCGAAAGGTCAAGCATGTCACCGCTGTGTGCCATGGCAATGGTGAGGTCTCCAATCTCCCTCGGACTCATCTGGTTATGGTATATCGCCATAAGCATCGCCGACATCTGGTAATCCGGAATGTCTCCCTGCGTGTACCCCGAAACCATGCCATTGATTTCCTCCGTGGAAAGCTCAAGCCCATCCCTTTTTTTGATTATGCAGTCAACAAACCTCATATGCCCACCTCCCCAAGCTCACAAAAGCCCCGCAAAGCCCTGTCCGAATTTCAGTTCTGGAACGCCCAGAAACTGCGCAACCGTCTGCCCCGTATCGGCAAAGGATTCCCTCGTCCCAAGATTCACGCCGCCCCTGATGCTTTTTGAATACATCAAAAGCGGAACATACTCCCTTGTGTGGTCAGTTCCCGGTGCAGTCGGGTCACACCCATGGTCCGCCGTTATCACGAGAAGGTCGTCATGCCTCATGTTCCCAAGAAGCTCACCCAGCCTATGGTCAAAATCCAAAAGCCCCCTTGCATAGCCTTCACAGTCACGCCTGTGCCCCCACTTTGAGTCAAATTCGACAAGGTTCGTGAATATCATTCCCCGCCCGCATTTTCCCATCTCCTCAAGCGTCACATCCATGCCATGCATGTTGTCCCTTGTGTGTATCGCCTTCGTAATGCCAACCCCCGCAAATATGTCCTCAATCTTTCCAACGGCAGTTACCTCAAGTCCGTCATCCTTCATGTGGGTCATCAGGTTGTCACCATCAGGCTTCAGGGAAAAATCCCTCCTGTTGCTTGTTCTCTCATATTTTGAGGCACCTGATGCACAGTCAACGAAAGGACGCGCAATCACCCTCGCCACCGCATTGTCACCATCCAAAAGCGCCCTGGCGCTGCGGCACATGTCATAGAGCTTCTCCAATGGTATCACTGCCTCATGTGCCGCAATCTGGAACACGCTGTCCGCGGATGTGTATATTATGGGCTTTCCCGTCGCCTTATGCTCATCCCCGAACCGTTCAATCACCACGGTTCCCGATGCGGGCTCATTGCACAGGATTCCCGGCACACCCGTAACCCTGACAAATTCGTCTATTATTTCATCAGGAAATCCATTGGGGTAAACAGGAAACGGACTTGGTGAATATATCCCCATCATCTCCCAGTGCCCAATGGTTGTATCCTTGCCCCTTGACCTCTCCGCAAGCCTTCCGTAGCAGCCGATTGGTTCCGTGCCATGAAGCTCCTCGCTTGTGGGAATGTTCTTCATTCCGTCAATGTTGCCAAGCCCCAGCGACACAAGCTGCGGAAGCCTCAAGCCGCCAACCGCCGCCGAAAGGTTGCCAATGGTATGGCAGCCCGCATCACCAAACTCAGCGCTGTCAGGCAAATCCCCCATTCCAACGCTGTCAAGCACAATCCATATTACCCTGTTGATTTTCCCCGCCATAATCCCCTCCATTCAAATCAAATGCATTTTGCCATCACAGCTCTATCAGCTCCTTTGTTGAATGTGACAGGTTTTCATGCCCGTCAGCCGTGATGACTATCATGTCCTCAATCCTTACACCGCCAAAGCCCGGAACATATATCCCCGGCTCAACCGTCTCTATCATCCCCGCCTCAAGCACGGTTGAATCCCCCGGTGAAAAGCGAGGGTTTTCATGGATGTAAAGCCCCACGCCATGTCCAAGCCCATGACCAAAGCATTTCCCGTAGCCCATCGATTCAATGTAATCCCTTGCCACGCTGTCAACCTCACAGCCCTTAAGCCCTGCGTGGACAGCCTCCAGCGCCATGAGGTTCGCCTTTAGCACTATCCCGTATATCTCCTTCTGCCTGTCATTTGCCCTGCCGAGCACCACCGTCCTTGTCATGTCAGAACAGTAGCCATTGTAGCGGCAGCCAAAGTCCATCGTGACAAAGTCACCGTTTTCAAGCAGCTTCCTGTCAGGTATCGCATGCGGCATGGATGAATGCAGGCCTGATGCCACAATTGTATCAAAGCTCGTCCCCTCACCACCATGCCTTCGCATCTGGTATTCAAGCTCCGCCACAACGTCAAGCTCACTGATTCCCGGCCTGAGCACCTTCATCACACTCTCAAAGGCGGCATCCCCGATGCTTTCAGCCTTTCTCAGGTTGTCTATCTCCCACGGCTTCTTGACCTGTCTTAGCTCATTCCAGGCAGTGCCCGCCTCCACAAGCTCCAGCCCGTCAGGCAGCATTTTCCTTAACTTCCCAAGCTGTTCACACGTCACGACCTTATCCTCGTAGGCAAGGCTTTTAATCCCCCCCTCAGCCGCATATTCCCCCACTATCGCCTCCGTGGTGCGGTTTCTGTCCCACTCCACCACGGTAAAGTCACTTTCCCTTCCTGCCGCCTCCGTGTACCTTGAGTCGGTTATGAGGATTCTGTCACTCCCCGTGATGTACAGCACTGCCTCCCCTCCACGAAAGCCGCTTACATACCTTACATTCACGGGGTCCGTCACAATCGCCGCATCAACGCCAAGCTTGCCAAGCCCCGCATCCAGCTCCTCTTTCCCAAGCCCCGTCATTCCGCAGCCATCAACACATTTTCCATTCCTGTCCATATCCCTGTAAATCTCCATTCCGCAGGCACATTCCCTGCTCCCTGCCGTCATTTTCCCCACCCCGGGGCGGCACATTCCCAATACACATAGAATACCACAAAATGCCGCATTTTACCATATCAATGACAATTGAGCACTTTACTTTGTCAGGGCAATATATTACAATATATCAGCCCGAACGCCACATGTGCGGCAGGACGGCAATACCACGCAAAAGGAGGCTGCAATGAGCTTTGAATTTGTAAAAAGGCTCCCAAATCCGGAGGAGATTAAAAGCAAATACCCCCTTTCACTTGAGGGCGCAAAGGCAAAGGGAGAAAAGGACGCACAGATAGAGGATGTATTTACGGGGAGGAGCAGCAAGTTCCTTGCAATCATAGGCCCCTGCTCCGCCGACAACGAGACCGCCGTGCTTGACTACACCCACAGGCTTGCAAGGGTGCAGGAGAAAATCAGCGACAAAATAATCATCATACCAAGAATTTACACCAACAAGCCAAGAACAACCGGTGAGGGCTACAAGGGGATGCTGCACCAGCCGGACCCTGAAAAGGCACCTGACATGCTCGCAGGGCTTATCGCCATCAGGAAGCTCCACATGGATGTAATAGAGCAGACCGGCCTTCCAACGGCTGATGAGATGCTGTACCCTGAGAATTACAGATACCTTTCTGACTTGCTGTCATACGTTGCGGTGGGCGCAAGGTCGGTTGAGGACCAGCAGCACCGCTTCACGGTCAGCGGAATGGATGTCCCTGCGGGAATGAAAAACCCGACAAGCGGCGACATGTCAGTAATGCTCAACTCCATAGTTGCAGCGCAGCAGCCACAGGCATTCATATACTGCGGCTGTGAAGTCAACACAAGCGGCAACCCGCTTTCACACGCAATACTGAGGGGTGCGGTAAACAAGCACGGGCAGACCATACCCAATTACCACTATGAGGATTTGAAGCTTTTGTTCAACCTGTATTCAAAGAGGGGCTTAAGCAACATGGCGGTGATAGTTGACTCAAACCACAGCAATTCAGGAAAGCAGTACGCTGAGCAGGTGAGGATTGTAAAAGAGGTGCTTCACAGCCGCCGCCACTCAAGTGACATTGAGGGGCTTGTCAAGGGTGTCATGGTTGAAAGCTACATAGAGCCGGGCTGCCAGAAAATCGGCGAAGGCGTGTACGGCAAGTCAATCACCGACCCGTGCCTCGGCTGGGAGGAAACCGAAAGACTCCTCCTCGAAATGGCAGAGCTCGTGTAGCATCAAGGCTGCTTTGTGGCGCCTGCGTCACAATATAGCCAGGATGAACTACGTTCATCCATGAAAAATCAGCACATCAGTGTGATTTTTCACACTAGTATATTAAATACACAAGATTTTTCACAAGCACCGGATTGACGAGGACCTCCGCCGCAACCCCTGCCACAACGGCAAGGAATGCAAGCCCGTATGCCGGTGCTTTTTCCTTTCCCCTCATCTCATATAAAACCCTTGCAATAATCCACAATGCGGCGCAGTAAAATATCCACTGCGGAAAAAGGGAGGCAGCCACAAGAAGCACCCCCCAGCCGCCAAGTTGCATTGTGGCAACACTCACCATTGCCCCCGCGGCAAACCCGCCGGCAAGCAGCATACAGTAAAGACACGGCATCGCAATCCGTGTCATGCCGCACAGCACCACGAAAAAGAAAAGCCTCACCCTTGATTTCACAACATAATCAAAGAGCTGCCTCACATCCGGTGTTGCACCGCTTAACAGCTCAAGTCCATTCTGGTCAAACATCCCCAGCTCCCCCGCAACCGTCCCCGAAAGTGCGTTGGCAAAAAAAGTACCTGCCACCATCCCAAAAGCCAACAGCAGCAGGTAAATGTTTTTATTATTAATTTGTCCAAAAATCCTTGACTTCATTGCAACCCCCACACATTTTCATATGGTATGTATATGCCGGGATTGCCAAAAATAGACCAATGGAATCTCATTGTGTGCACTTTCTGTAACACTCGTCAGTCGCCTTGATGAGCGCATTGCGAAACCCATTTTCCTCAAGTGCCGCAACCGCCCTGATTGTCGTTCCGCCAGGTGAGCACACATTGTCCTTGAGCTGTGCAGGATGCGTCCCTGTCTCAAGCACCATCCGTGCCGCCCCCATCACAGTCTGCGCCACCATGTCATACGCCTGCTTCCTTGGGATTCCATACTGCACAACCCCGTCCGCAAGCGCCTCGATGAACATGTACACATATGCAGGCGAGCTTCCGCTGGCGCACACAACGGCACTCATGAGCCCTTCATCCACAATGCTCATCCTGCCAAAGGACGTGAAAAACTTCTCAAGCATGTCCTTCTCCTCAAATGTGAACTGTCCCTGGCCGTAGCTCACCCCGGTCATTCCCTCTCCCACAAGCGCAGGCGTGTTGGGCATTGCCCTCACCACCCTCTTGTCCGTGCCAAGAGCCCTTGTCACATCGGCAATTGACTTGTTGGGTGCAAGGGATATAATCACATGCTCCGGCGTCACTATGTCATGGATGTTCTTAAGCACCACGTCATACACCTGCGGCTTCACCGCAAGCACAATGTACTTCGCCCTGTTGGCGCACTCCGCATTGCTCATCGCATACTCAACGCCTGTCTCCCTTGACACCTTCTCCATCCTGTCTGATGACGGACAGGAAAACACCAAATCATCCGGCGCAAATACCTTTAATGCTCCCTTCAGCATTGCGTAACCCATGTTACCCATCCCAATAAAGCCTATCTTGGACATGATTAATCCCCCTCACATAATTCCATGCTGCGCTTATCAGCCCTCCAGCAGCTTATCCACGCTGGCAAGCTTTACACACAATGCAAATATCTCCGCCGCCTGCGTCATCTCCTCAGGTGTCGGGAATGACGGTGCTATGCGGATATTGCTGTCCTTTGGATCCTTCCCATATGGGAATGTTGCACCCGCACCCGTCATCACAACCCCTGCATCCTTGCAGAGCGCCACAATCCTCTTTGCACAGCCCTCCATTGAGTCAAATGATATGAAATAGCCGCCGTAAGGCTTAATCCACGTTCCGATTCCAAGCCCTGAAAGCTCCCTGTCAAGCACCTCAAGTGTTGCCTCAAACTTAGGGCGCATCTGGTCAGCATGCTTTTTCATCCTTGCCTTAAGCCCATCAAGGTTTTTAAAATACCTTACATGCCTTAGCTGATTGACCTTGTCATAGCCAATCGTCTGAATGGTCATGGTCTTTCGCAAATCCTCAAGGTTCCTTGCGGATGCCGCCATGGCAGCGATTCCGCTTCCCGCAAAGCTCACCTTGGAGGTTGAGGCAAATTCAAACACCATATCCTCATTGCCGGCTTCCCTGCAAAGCGAAAGTATGTCAGAAATATCCCTCTGACCCTCATACAAATCGTGAATAACGTAGGCATTATCCCAATATATCCTGAAATCCTCCGCTGCCGGGCGAAGCCCTGCAAACCTCTTAATCGTTTCATCAGAATAGACGACACCCTGCGGGTTTGAATACTTAGGCACACACCAGATTCCCTTGACGGCAGGGTCATTGTTCACATACTGCTCCACAAGGTCCATGTCCGGGCCATCCTGCGACATGGGAATGTTAATCATCTCAATGCCAAAATGCTCGGTTATGGCAAAATGCCTGTCATAGCCAGGAACCGGACAAAGCCATTTAACCTTGTCAAGCCTGCACCATGGGGTGCTTCCACACACACCGTGTGTATAGGAACGGGATACCGTGTCATACATTATCGTAAGGCTGGCATTGCCGAACACATAGACATTATCCGCCTTGGTACCCATCATCTCCGCCATGAGCTGCCTTGCCTCCGGAAGTCCCTCCAGACATCCGTAATTGCGGATATCCGTGCCATCCGATGCAAGCATGTCCGACCTGCCATCCATGACATCCAGGAGCTCCATGGAATCATCAAGCTGTGCAGCCGACGGCTTGCCCCTTGCCATATTAAGCACAAGTCCAAGCTTCTTCTTGTCTTCATACTGCTGCACCAGCTTTTCCCTCAGGCTTAACAGTTCATCACGGGTCATCTCATTAAACGGTTTCATTATATGTTATCTCCATTTCACAGTAATCACTAGCGCCAATTCGCCGTATTGGCGCAAATCAACAGACTTTTCTATTATACACACTGGCAATGGATGTTGCAAGCAAATATGCCATTCCCATCCAAACACTTTATAAAATTAAGCACAAAGAGGCACCTCCCCCGTCACAAGGGAGAGGTGTCCATTTGAAAATATCACGCAACAGTCTACGGACTTTGCCTACTCGCACTTCCAGAACGCAACGCTGTAAGGCGGCAGCTTGCTTCCGCCGCCAAAATCATGCGGCTCGCCCGTTATCAGGTCAACCGCCCTTCCACAGCCTGCGTCAAAGTGTGCCGTGTACTCCTCACCGTCAGCATTTATTGCGACATATACCTTCTCGCCCTCCGCACACCTTGCAAATATGCACTGCTTGTTGGTGAGAACCATCTGTGTGTAATCACCGTAGCACAGCGCCTTGCTTTCGTGGTGCGCCTTTGCCATGCGACCAATGAATTCCGACAGCTCATTGTCAACAGGCTGGTCGTAGGATTGGCGGAGCTCATTGTCACTGCCATTGTTCTTGGTTCCCTTTGCCCCCCATTCACTTCCATAGTACACGCAGGGAATCCCCGGCATTCCGAACGCCATTCCGTATATAAGCGGCAAATGCCTTTCGTTGGTCAGGGTGCTTGCAATCCTGTTCACATCATGGTTATCGACAAATGTGAGCAAATGCTTTCCCGTGTAAAGGCACCAGTTGTCCTTGCCGAACTGCCTCTGCAGGCTGTGGCATATCTCAAACATGTTCATGGAGTTGAAGCTTGAATACAGTCCCTTGTAGCACTCGTAATTGGTTGCACTGTGGAGCATTCCGTCATTCACCACCGTCTTGTAATCCCCGTGGAGCATCTCACCCAAAAGGAAAAATTCCGGCTTCAGGCCATCCGTGAAGCCGCGGAGCCGCCTCATAAAATCATGGTCAAGGCAATATGCCACGTCGAGCCTGATTCCGTCAATGTCAAATTCATCCACCCAGCCCTTGACGCAGTTCAACAGGTAATCAACCACCGCGCCATTGCGCAGGTTGAGCTTCACAAGGTTGTAATACCCCTCCCAGCCCTCATACCACAAGCCGTCATTGTAATCATTGTTGCCGCCAAAGTTAATGTTGAACCAATCCCTGTACTGTGAGCCCTCCCTGTTGGCAAGCACATCCTGAAATGCCCAGAAGCCCCTGCCCACATGGTTAAACACACCGTCAAGCACAACCTTGATTCCGTTGGCATGCAGTTCCTTCACCACATCCGCAAAGTCGGCATTGGAGCCAAGCCTGCAGTCAATTCTTGTGTAATCCCTTGTGTCATAGCCATGGTAGTCGCTCTCAAACACAGGTGAAAAATATATGGCGGTAATCCCCAGCTTCTTCATGTGGGGTATCCACTCACACACCTTCCTTATCTTGGCGTTGGCACCAGTCTCACTTGTCCTGCTTCCGTCATTGCCCACAAGCACGTCGCAAAAGCCCAAAGGGTAAATCTGATAAAACACCGCCTCGTCATACCACATAAAATCCTCCATTCCGCAGGTTGCCACAACCTGCCACTTCTTCCACTGTACATCATATTACCACCTGCATTATGTGCAGGACGATAACCAGTTTATTCACTGCCTTGCCATTTTGCTCAGCATATCGTTCCGCCGCCAAGCACTTTTCCATCCCCGTACAACACCACGGCCTGCCCCGGCGTTATCGCCCTCTGCGGCTGGTCAAACACGCATTCCATCTCATCCGGGCCCGTCATGCTTACCGTGCACATTCCTCCCTCATGGCTGTAACGTATCTTGGCAAGGGCACGTATTGGGGCATTCGGTTTTTCAACCGCCATCCAATTCACCCCATTGGCACGAAGCCTGTCCCCAAAGCACTCCTCATTGGTTCCAACCACAACCTGCCTTGTGTCAGGCTTCATGTCCACCACAAATGCAGGATGCCCAAGGGCAAGCCCCAGCCCCTTCCTCTGTCCTATCGTATAATGAAGAAGTCCGTTGTGCTGTCCAAGCACATTGCCGTCCCTGTCAACATAATCCCCCGGAATGCAGGAATTGCCACACATTTCCCTGTATTCCGATTCCAGCAGGAAATTCGCATAATCCCCGTCAGGCACAAAGCATATGTCCTGGCTGTCAGGCTTTGAGGCAACGGTAAGCCCAATACGGGCGGCAATGTCCCTCACCTGCTCCTTTGTGTACTCACCGATTGGCATGAGTGTATGCGCCAACTGCTCCTGGGTAAGACTGTACAGGGCATAGGTCTGGTCCTTTTTCGCAGTGGCGGAGGTGCACACGGCATACCTTCCATTGTCCAGCCTCCTGACCCTTGCATAATGACCTGTCGCTATGTAATCAGCACCAATGGCAAGGCTCTTGCCAAGCAGCGCCTCCCACTTCACATACCGGTTGCACGCTATGCAGGGATTGGGTGTACGGCAGGATGCATACTCCCTTGCGAAATAATCCATCACATGCTCCTTGAATTCCCTGCGGAAATTCATCACATAGTAGGGAATGCCAAGCTGCCCTGCCACACGCCTTGCATCCTCAACGGCAGACACGCCGCAGCAGCCGCCGTGCTCCTCCTGTGAAAGCTCATCCTCACCCTGCCATATCTGCATGGTGACGCCAATCACATCATATCCCTGCTCCTTTAAAAGGTAGGCAGCAACAGAGGAATCCACCCCGCCCGACATGCCCACCACGACCTTCTTTCCGTCACTCATAGATAATCCTCTTGCATTTAGTCTGTATACACATTATCCCCTAAGTGACTTAATCTGTCAAATCCAGCCGCCGCAAGGCACATCATGCCTTACATCCCCCGCAGATGTCCTTGTATTCCGAGGACATTGACCTGAGCCTCGTGACAATTTTCTTGAGTTTGTCAATGGTATAATCAAGCTCCTCCCTTGTGGTGAGCCTGCCCAGCGTCAACCTGAGGGCGCTGTGTGCAATCTCCGGCGGGAGCCCGATTGCAGTGAGCACATGTGACGGCTCAAGTGAGCCCGTTGTGCATGCCGAACCGCTCGATGCACATATGTTATCCATGTCAAGCATTATCAGCAGGGATTCCCCATCCACGAACTGAAAGCTAAAATTGGCATTGCCGGGAAGCCGGCGCACCCTGTCGCCATTTAACCTTGTATACGGAATCTCACGGAGCACACGGTCAATAAGGTAATCCCTAAGTTCCCTCTCCCTTGCGGTTGTTGCATCCATGTCCCCCGCCGCAAGCTGCGCTGCCTTTGCAAGCCCCATGATTCCCGGCACGTTCTCCGTGCCTGCCCTCCTTTTCCTCTCCTGTGCGCCGCCGTGAATGAAGGAGTGCAGCTTAAGCCCCTCCCTGACGTACAAAAAGCCAACGCCCTTTGGCCCGTTAATCTTATGGCCGCTGACGCTTAGGAGGTCTATGAAGTCAGCCTCGACATCTATCGGAAGCTGTGTATATGCCTGTACCGCGTCTGTATGGAATATTATACCTGCCTTTCTGGCAAGCATGCCTATCTCCCTGATTGGCTGAATTGTTCCAATCTCATTGTTGGCTGCCATCACCGATATGAGTATGGTATCGGGACGTATCGCCCTCTTAAGGTAATCAAGGCTGACAATCCCGTTCTCGCCAACGTCAAGGTACGTCACCTCAAAGCCCCGCCGTTCAAGGTATTTGCAGGTGTTCAGAATGGCATGGTGCTCCATTTTCGTTGTGATTATGTGCCTGCCCTTGTCGGCATTTGCCTCTGCCACCCCCTTGAGCGCCCAGTTGTCCGCCTCAGAGCCGCCCGCCGTAAAATAAATGCAGGAGCCCCTGGCGTTGATTGTTTCGCCAATGGCATCCCTGGCACGGTTCACGTCATTCCTGCATTCAGAGGCAATCCCGTACACACCTGACGGGTTGGCAAACCTGTCGGTATAGTACGGAACCATGGCTTCAAGAACCTCCCGCCTGACGGGGGTCGTAGCCGCATTATCAAGATACACCACTTTATTGTCTGCCATCTGGCTTCCTCAACTTTCCCATTAATCAATCCAATTATGCACCACTTCAAGGTACTACCATCCCGCAAAACTGTCAAGTAAGCCGCACCCCGCACGCCCTGCGCCGCCGCAAATATCAGGCATACCGCCCGCATCCGCGGCATAAATATCAAAAAAAGCCAGGTTACAGCAAATGCAGCACTCCATAATCAGGGGAACCATCATTCTCACGGCAGCCGGACTTTTCGGCAGGTTCATCAGCTTCTACTATAAGATATTCCTCGCCACCGCCATTGGTGCAGAGGAAATAGGATTATACCAGATAATATTCCCGTTGCTTGGGTGTGCCATGTCCATTTGCTCCATGGGAATCGAAGCCGCACTTTCACGCTACTGCGCAAGCCAGCGTGACACGTCAGCCATATTTACCGCGGGACTCACCCTCTCCCTTTCGCTCTCAGTACCCATAACGGCAGTGCTGGCGTTATTGCGCATGCCAATTGCGCAGCACCTTCTGTTCAACAGCGATGCGGCCAGTCTTCTTGCCCCAATGGCACTTTCCATTCCATTATCCTGCATACACCAGTGCGTATGCAGCTTCTACTATGGGATGAACAGCACCAAAATACCTGCCCTTTCCCAGATATGTGAGCAAATAGCCAGATTCCTCACGGTATACATTTTCCATAAGCACGCCCTTTCAATTGGAATCCAGCCCGGCGCCATGCTTGCAGTCATTGGTGTGCTTGCAGGTGAGATAGGTGCATGCCTGTTCTCAATTCCGGCAGCTTACAAATCAGGGCTTAGGATTTCATTCCGCAACATCAAAAAAAATACATACAGGATTGCCGCCTTTGCATTACCCCTTTCCTGCAACAGGCTGCTGCTAATGCTGCTGCAAAGCGGTGAGGCGATATTGATTCCGCTTCAGCTTGCGGCGCACGGCATGGATAAATCGGAAGCCCTTGCCGTGTATGGTGTCCTGACGGGAATGGCCCTGTCCTTCATAACATTTCCTGCCACAATAACCCAGTCGGCATCCCTCATGCTGCTTCCCGCCACCGCAAGTGCGCAGTCCGCCCATGACGAATCGGCAATTGCGCGCTACATAAGCTCCTCAATACTTGTGAGCCTGTGCATGGGGATATTCTGCACAGGCGGCTTTTTCTTCTTTGGAAGCCACTTTGGAAGCATAATATTCAATAACGAACTGGTATGCTCACTTATACAAATTTTATCTTTCCTGTGCCCGTTCCTATACCTTAACACCACACTCACGGGAGTAATCAACGGACTTGGCAAAACAGGCGTGACCTTCGGCTGCAACATTGCAGGCGTGGCAATACGCCTTCTGTTCATTGTAAAGGCAATGCCCGTACTGGGACTTTACGGCTACATGCTTGGCTTTCTCCTAAGCCAGGTGTTGATAAGCGCGGCTTACGCTGCCTACCTTTTCATGAACCACCGCTTTGTCCCTGATGTACTGGGGGGAATCATCATGCCCGTGGTCAACGTCTTACTGTCAATCGGCTTCACACACGCCATTGCAGGAATGTCCAACTGGCTTTCAGGATACGCCATCGCACCCATTCTGGTAAGGGCGTGCATCTACTCACTGACATTTGCCATATGCAGCCTGCCGGAATACAAGGGGTACTTAAAAGAGCTTTTCCACGGCTGTAACAAGGATTGACACAAACACGGATTTGGTGGATAATTACCATAAATACACCAGCAGGGGAGGAGAAATCATGGCTGACAAAAACCAAGAGATAATCTGGCATGACAGGAAAAGGATAACGTTCTTCGGATTACCCTTTACATTTACAACCTATTCATTTTCAAATGAGGTGCTCTACATTAACAAGGGCTTTCTCAACAGCACGGAGGATGAGGTGCGGCTTTACAGGATAATGGACATATCCCTTAAAAGGACACTGTTCCAGAAAATGTTCGGGCTTGGCACCATACACTGCTGCTCAGGCGACAAGACCATGAAGGATTTTGACATAACCAACATAAAGAAGCCGCGTGAGGTCAAGGCCCTGCTCTCAGACCTGGTTGAAAGCCAGCGCGAGAGCAAGCGTGTTGTAAGCCGTGAAAACTTCAATGAGCATTCCGGCGAAATGCACGGCGACGATTACGGCTCCGAGGGACCGTCCGACATGGCAGGGGATGACAGCCCGTTTGAACATTCGTGACAAGGTATAATGAGCAGTGCATATCCATGTTTTATTGAAATTGCGTCAAGCTTGCTTGATTGACAATACAAGTACGGAAAGGGGTAAATAATTATGGCATTACATGTAATGGACGAGGCGAACCGCTGCCTCCAGTGCAAGGTTCCACAGTGTCAGAAGGGATGCCCGATCAACACCAACGTCCCAATGGCAATCAGACTTCTCAAGGAAAACAAGCTCAATGAGGCAGGGAAAATGCTTTTCGAAAACAATCCCCTGACAACGGTGTGCAGCCTCATCTGCAACCACGAAAACCAGTGCGAGGGGCACTGTGTCCTGGGCAGAAAGGGGGCTCCCGTACATTTCTCCACAATTGAAAATTACATATCAAGCACCTATGCCAACCAGATGACCGAAGGGCCAAAGCCCTCCAACGGCATGCGGGTTGCCATCATAGGCTCCGGGCCTGCCGGAATCACCATTGCAATCATACTTGCAAGATACGGCTACCAGGTTACGATATTTGAGGGAAAGGACAAGATTGGCGGTGTGCTCAGGTACGGAATACCTGAATTCAGGCTTCCAAAAAGCGTGCTTGACGACATCGAGTACAGGCACCTCATGTTGAAGGGAATCAAGATACGCCCCAACACAACCATCGGCGGGGCAATTGGAATTGATGACCTGTTCCGTGACGGCTACAAGTCAATATTCATCGGAACCGGGGTATGGAAGCCAAATTCGCTGCACATCAAGGGCGAGACCTTTGGCAACGTGCATTTTGGCATTAATTACCTCAACAACCCTGACAGCTACCACCTTGGGGAATCGGTCATTGTAATCGGCGCAGGCAATGCCGCCATGGACGTGGCAAGGACGGCAAAGCGCAAGGGCGCAAGGAATGTCACCTGCTTCTCAATCACCAAGGAGGTTGCGGCAAGCCAATATGAATTCAGCTATGCGCAGCTTGAGGGCATATCATTTGAATATAACAAGCGCCCTGTGGAAATCAAGGATGACGGTGTCATATTCAGGGACATCACGGAGGATGATGAGGGGCACTTCACGGACATTGACGGCTCCGACAAGCTCTACCACTCCGACAGCGTGATAATATCCATAAGCCAGGGACCGCAGAACAGAATCGTAAACACAACCACGGGGCTCAAGGCAACCTCCCGCGGACTTCTTGAGGCGGACGAGACCGGACACACAAGCCGCCCTGGGATATTTGCATCAGGTGATGTTGTCAACGGGGCAAGAACCGTGGTTGAGGCAGTTGCACACAGCAAGGTGGTGGCGGAATCCATGCACCAGTACATGCAGTCACTTCCAAAGGATGAATGAATGACACAACAGGAGATTACGCATCATGAAAGCATTGATAATAGGCAGCCGTGAAAGATTTGAGAAATTCATGCCGGACAATGAATTTGTGAGAAATGTCCGCAAAACATATGTTGAGCTTGACACGCCACCGGAGCAATACAGCAAGGACGCACTTGAATGTGACGTAATCGCCGCTGATTCAATCGCAAGCGTTCCCGGTGAACTCATCAGGCGCATGCCGAACTTAAGACTGATACATGCCGAGGGCGTCGGCTACAATGGCTTTGACACCAAGGCTGCGGCAGAATCAGGAATAGCCATCTGCAACAACAAGGGAGTAAATGCCTCTGCCGTTGCAGAGCAGGCAATACTTCTTATGCTCGGATTGTTAAGAAATATTGTACCAGGCAACACTGCCGTGCTGACTGGCGGACAAATTGCCATGAAGGAACACATGATGGTTCACGGTATAACCGAGCTTTCACAGTGCAGAATCGGGCTAATCGGCTTCGGTGACATAGCAAAGGCGCTTTCCGTGAGGCTGCACGCCTTCGGCTGCCAGGTATTCTACAACACAAGGAGCAGAAAAAGCCCTGACATTGAAGAAGCCTGCCACGCCACATGGCTTCCCATGGACGAGCTTTTGGCAACCTGCGACATAATAAGCCTGCACGTGCCTGCCTGCGGTGAAACCAACGGCATGGTAAACGACGGATTTCTCGACTCCATGAAGCCCTCCTCGTACCTTGTGAACACAGCAAGGGGCGAGCTGGTTGACAATGACGCACTATGCAGGGCGCTTACAAGCGGACACCTTGCCGGTGCGGCGCTGGACACCGTTGCACCTGAGCCTGTGCTGACGGACAACCCATTGGTATGCCTTCCTGATGACATCAGAAGCCGCGTGCTTTTTTCACCCCATGTGGGGGGAATCACCACCGCCACCTTCCTGAAGGCGCATGCCGGCATATGGGACAACATACAGCGGCTTGCCGAGGGACGCGAGCTTCGCAACAGAATATAAGCAGCCTCAGTGAAAATATCGGTATATGTTTTCCGCCACAGTCTGCGTTATGCCCTCAGCACCCATCAGTTCCTCAACGGAAGCATTTCTTATGACATTAATGTCTAGGAAATGCTTCATGAGGCTCTTGCGCCTCGCAGGGCCAACGCCCTCTATCCCATCCAGCACAGAGCTTATGGACGCCTTGCTTCGCAGGCTCCTATGGTATTCAATGGCAAAACGGTGCGCCTCATCCTGAATCCTTGTAATCAGCTTGAAGCCCTCGCTGTGCCTGTCTATCTGAATCTCCACATTATCGTGGTACAAGCCCCTTGTCCTGTGATTGTCATCCTTCACCATTCCGCACACTGGAATGTCAATGCCAAGCTCCGACAATACCTCCAGGGCAATGTTTACCTGCCCCCGTCCACCATCCATGAGAATCAGGTCAGGGTACACATTAAAGCCCGCAACGTGAAGCCCGCCGGCACGCTCCCCATTGCCGCGTGCCACTGACACCTCGCCCGTCCTGTCAAGGTCAACCACTATCTCCTGCTCCTTAAGAAGCCTGTCCTTGTGCTCCTGCTCCATGAGAATGCGTTTTTCCTCCATTCCCCTTGTAAAGCGCCTTGTAAGCACCTCACGCATGCTCTTGTAGTCATCAGGCCCCTTGACGGTTCTTATTCTGAACTTCCTGTAATCCTTGTTTTTAGGCCTGCCATCCTCAAACACCACCATTGAGCCTACCGATTCAATGCCATTGGTGTTGGATATGTCGTATGCCTCAATGCGGTGAAGCCCCTCAAGCCCAAGCCATCCCGCAACCTCCTCCATGGCACCAACCGTGCGAAGCTGCTCCAGCTTAAGCCTCTGGCTGTCCTTCTCAAGCACCATCTGGGCATTCTTGAAGGCAAGCTCCACCATTTTCTCATGGCTGCCCCTCTTTGGTACCTGTATGTGTACCTTCTGGCCACGCCTTGAGGTAAGCCACTCCGACAGCACCTCCCTTTCATCATCAGGCAGGGCGCTCTGAACCATTATTATCCCCGGTATGTAGGGTGTGCCGCCGTAATACTGCTTCATGAATTCCCCGATTATCTCCCCTTCGGAATCCTGCGTGGCAAGGGACATGTGAAAATGGTCACGCCCCAGAAGCTTTCCGCCCCGTATGAAAAACACCTGAACCACGGCATCCTTCTCATCCTTGGCGCAGGCAATCACGTCCCTGTCCTCAAAATCACTGTCGGTAATCTTCTGCTTCTGTGCGACCTGCCTGACACTGTTAATCAGATCACGGTATTTTGCCGCCTCCTCGTACTCCATCCTGTCAGATGCCTCCTGCATCCTAGCCTGAAGTCCCTTCAGCACCTCATTGTAGCTGCCGCCAAGAAAATCAAGTACCTGGGCGATTGATTTTCCATATTCCTCCTCCGTCACATAGCCCTGGCATGGCGCACTGCACTGCCCAATGTGGTAATTAAGGCATGGCCTGTCCTTCCCGATGTCCTTGGGAAGCTTCCTTGTGCATGTCCTTATCCTGTAAAGGCGGCAGAGAAGCTCTATTGTATCCTTGACCGCACCCGCACTGGTATATGGCCCAAAATATTTGCTCTTGTCCTTTTTCATGGAACGAGAAAAAAGTACCCTTGGGTACTTTTCCGTGACTGTCACCTTGATGAACGGGTAGGTCTTGTCATCCTTCAGCATGGTGTTGTATTTCGGCCTGTGCTCCTTAATCAGGTTGCACTCCAGCACAAGCGCTTCCAGCTCCGAATCCGTGATGATATATTCAAAATAGTCAATCTGCGTGACCATCTTCTTAATCTTTGCCGAATGATTGGTGCTCGCCCTGAAATACTGCCTCACGCGGTTTTTCAGATTCACCGCCTTGCCGACATATATAATCGTGCCGATTCTGTCGTGCATTATATATACCCCCGGCTTGTCCGGAAGTTTCTTCAGTTCTTCTTCTATGTCAAACACTGTATCCACTCCCATATAACTGACCTTCGCACGCCTTACGTCAGCTCCGGCGCATCACTTTGTACCTTTATCTCCACTCTGCTCTCCGAGATGAGCTGATAATTTACCTCTACTGAATAATCTATATTCACAAACAGCATATCATCTTCATGCCTTATGTCTATTTTCTTTGAATAAATCCCCATATATATACTTCCGTAAGGTGTCTCGTAGAGATTCCGCGTCTTTTCGCCTTCGATAAAACTCATATGCGTAGTGACTGCGCCCCTCTTGGTAAGCTCCACCCCGCCATTCACAAGCTTTATAAGCGTAGTGTAGCGTTCGCCGTCATCATACATCTCCGTGTACTTGATATATTCCTTCTCGGCGATTTTCCTGTATACACCTACATTTATAACCTCTATCTTATCCTCGTCCGCGACTCCTTCTCCGGCTGCGCCGGCATGAAGTCCCTTCACGGTAACGTATACCCTCTCTGTCACGTCAACCCCCTTACGGATTAAATCCGTATCATCGCGTATTTTGCCTTCTACAATTCATCTACGTTTATCTTCTGAATCATTCCTATATCAAAAGGAAGTATGGATTTGGCGATGGTCTTGAACTTCTCAGCGTCATCGCTCACATAGAAGCGGTACATTATCGAAGGCTCGTCAACCTCCCTGATGTTGGCAAGGTTCTCGTGCGCCAGCAGCCGCTTAAGTTCACACGCCGTCTCATACGCCGGATTCACGAGATTCACCGACTCGCCAAGTATCTGTCTGAACGTGCTTCTTAACAGCGGATAATGTGTACATCCCATGATAAGCGTATCTATATTCTCATCCATCAAATCCGTGAGATACCTGTGCACCATCTCATATGTAACCGTATCGTGAATCATGCCTTCCTCGACAAGCGGCACCAGCAGCGGGCAGGCTTTTCCGTAGACCGTGACGCCCGGACGGTACTGTGTTATAAAACTTTCATACACACCGCTTCGGATAGTCGATTCCGTCGCCACCAGTCCTATACGCCCATTCACCGTAGTCTCGGCTGCCATCCGCGCCCCCGGCTTGACCACGCCGATTATAGGCATGTCAAATTCGTTCTTCATCTCTTCCAGCGCAAGCGCACTCGCCGTGTTACACGCTATGACGACCGCTTTCACACCCTGCGAGC
>CAYZYS010000008.1:27781-30012 GCA_964482605.1 uncultured Bacteroides sp. | reverse complement strand
GAGGAGGGCATGAGAAGGAGCGTTGTGGTTGTCGCAACATCTGACAAGCCTGCACTCATCCGAAACAAGGCGGCAAAGACGGCAACGGCAATAGCCGAGTATTTCCGTGACCAGGGCAAGGACGTGCTTCTGATGATGGATTCCCTCACGAGGTTTTCCATGGCACAGAGGGAGATTGGGCTTGCCTCAGGTGAGCCTCCCGTGACGAGGGGCTATCCGCCAAGCGTGTACAGCGAGATGCCAAAACTGCTGGAGCGCGCGGGAATGTCTGACAGGGGCTCCATAACGGGGCTTTACACGGTGCTTGTTGACGGTGACGATTTCAATGAGCCGATTACCGATACAGCGAGGAGCATACTTGACGGGCACATAGTGCTTGACAGGAAGCTGGGGCAGAAGAACCACTATCCTGCGATTGACGTGCTTCAGAGCATTTCCAGGTGCATGAGCCAGATTGCCGACAAGGAGCACAAGAGGGTGGCGGGAAAGTTAAAGCAGGTGCTCGCCACTTACCGTGAGGCTGAGGATTTGATTAACATTGGGGCGTACAAGGCAGGCTCCAACAAGAACATTGATTATTCCATAGAAAAGATAGATGCCGTCAATGAATATCTTTGCCAGCAGACCGACGAGAAGTTTACCTTCGAGGAGGAGGTTGACATGCTTGGTAAGCTGTTTGCTGAATAGGCGGAGGTTTTCACATGGCTAAATTCGTATTCAGGCTGCAGAACGTGCTTGACATTAAGCTGAGGCTTGAGACACAGGAGAAAACCGCATATGCCCAGGCGGCGGCAAGGCTCGCCGACGAGGAGGCACATTTGCAAAGGCTGATTGCCAGGCAGCATGGGTATGAGGACGAGATGAGAAATGTGTCGCAGGATACCCTGAACATAATGCAGTTAAGAAGGCTCAACGATGCGATTTCCGTGATGAAGGAGCTGATTCAGAGGCAGTATGTCAACGTCAGGGTTGCCGAGAAGAACCTTGACCTTGCAAGGGCACGCCTCAATGCGGCAATGCAGGAGCGCAAGACCTATGAAAAGCTCAAGGAAAATGCGTTTGAGGAATTCAAGCTGGAGCTCGCCGATGAGGAAAAGAAGGAGATTGACCAGTTGGTGAGCTATACCTATAACAATCCGGACAGGGAAGGATAATCCATGATTGGATAAAAAGGAGAATGGACTAATGCCTAGTAATAATGACGAACTCAATGACGCTTTGGTTGACGAGGATGAACAGGAGGAAAAAACCAAGGGCGGTACCCTTTGGACAATCCTTGTTGCCATTGTCATAATTGCAATATGGCTTGTGATTTTCGGGCTTCTCATCAAGATGGATGTGGGCGGCTTCGGAAGTACTGTCCTGCGCCCTCTGTTGAAGGATGTGCCTGTGATTAACCGTATCCTGCCGGACGCCTCTGACGAGGAGGTGGCTGCTGATACGGGCTACAAGTACAAGAACCTTGCCCAGGCGGTTGAGAGGATTAAGGAGCTGGAGCGTGAGGTTGAGAGCCTCCGCACTGAGAACGACAGCGACAAGGAGAAGATTGCGGAGCTTCAGGCAGAGGTTGACAGGCTGAAGGTATTTGAGGAAAACCAGGTTTATTTTGAGGAACAGAAAAAAAAGTTTGACGAAGAGGTTGTCTTTACGGACAATGCACCCGATATTAGTGAGTATAAGGCGTGGTATGAGCAGATGGACAAGGAAAATGCCGCTGACATATACGAGAAGGTTCTCCTGCGGATTAATTACAGTGAGCAGGTGAAGGACTGGGCTGACACATATTCCAGGATGGAGCCTGCAGCGGCTGCCGCAATCCTGGAGGAGATGACGGGGGATATCGACCTTGTCTCCGACATACTCCAGAATATGAAGGCGGCACAGAGGGCATCGATACTTGCTGAGATGGATACGGTATTTGCCGCAAAGATCACCAAGGTGATGCATCCTGATGAACCATAGGCGCTGCCAGTCTTATAGATACAACTGAAGGGAGATTCCAATATGATTGACGGAAATCTTGCCCTGGCAGGAAGCATGCAGGGGAGCTTGGGCTCCATGAGCACTGCCGGGTCATCCAAATCACAAGGACTGGATTTTGGAAGTATCATGAGTCAATCTCTTTCAACCAAGGCAAATGCCAAGGATGGTGCATTGTACACGGATGTGTCTTCGCTGCAGAAGAACAGCTCCGGCACCAATTCAGGGACAGGGTCAGGCAATGCACAGTC
>CAYZYS010000008.1:0-27681 GCA_964482605.1 uncultured Bacteroides sp. | reverse complement strand
AATGGCAATGCCACTGGCACGGCTTCAACCAAGACGGTTGACGTGGCGGGCGGCAACGCTGGCAATTCCACGGCGGTTGCACAGACACCTTCCAAGGATGATGCCCAGGCTGAAGCCGTAATGGGTGCTGTCAATGAGGCATTGCAGGGGTTAAAGGAAGAGATTAAGAAGACTCTGGGAGTCACGGACGACGAAATTGAGGCTGCAATGGAGGTACTTGGTCTTTCAATGACAGACCTTCTCAATCCAAACAGCCTGACAGAGCTGGTTGCCAGCCTGACAAATCAGGATGGCGTTATGTCGTTAATCACGGACAGTGATTTGGCAGACCAGCTAAAAAGCCTGCTGGATTTTGCAGGGGACACAGTGGACGGGCTTGCGAAGCAGCTTCAGGTCACACCTGATGAGCTGAAGGAGCTTGTGAACACGGCGGATGCCAAGAGCTTCGACAAGGAGCTTGAGACAGCGGTTGATTCATTGCCTGAGGATGTACAGAAGCCGCAGGATGTAGTTGATGCGGTTATGGTTGACAAGGTTCAGGGTCAGGTTCAGGTGAATGGCAGCCAGTCGCAGGCTGATGCAGGACGGGACAGTGATGCCCCGGCGGATTCATTTACATCCCGTGACGAGGATGGAAAGGATGCAGGACATAATCTTGGGGAGATGTCAAAGCATGGCGGTGACGGACTTGCCAACATAGCGACCAACATCATGGAGAGCGTGGAGCAGGTCATAACCGAGAATGCAACGGATGGGCTGAACCAGCTCAATGCCGTCGACATTGTGCAGCAGATTATGGACAATGTCAAGGTCATGGCCAATGAGAGCCTGCAGAGCATTGAGATGCAGCTCAACCCTGAAAACCTTGGAAAGCTTCATCTGACCATTACGGCAAAGGACGGCGTGATGACTGCACAGATTACCGCACAGGATGAGGCGGTGAAAAGGGCGATTGAAAGCCAGCTTGCCGTGTTGAAGGAGAACTTCGACAATCAGGGGCTCAAGGTTGAGGCCGTGGAGGTCATGGTTGAGAGCCATAGGTTTGACAACAGCCAGGACATGGCAGGCCAGGACAGGAACCAGAACCCGCAGGGACGTGGAAGCAGGCGACTTAGCGCAGCAGATTTGGCTGAGCTTGGAATCAGCGTTGATGAGCCGACGGCAGAGCCGGAGGAAATCATCAATGATGGAAGCAGCGTAAGCTACAGGGCGTAAAAAGGAGGTATGAAGCATGGCAGTTGCAACAGTAAACAGCGATGGCACATTGAATACGGAGGCCACCAGCATTTATCATTCAACTTCGGATGACACGGTTGACACAGGTCTTGACAAGGACGCATTTCTTCAGCTTCTTGTATGTGAAATGCAAAACCAGGACCCATTGGAGCCGTCATCCAACACGGAGTACATAGCACAGCTTGCGACATTTACCCAGGTAGAGGAAATGCAGAACATGACCAATGCGATTTCCCAGGCACAGGCAGCAGAGCTTGTCGGGAAGAGCGTAATCATGAACACGACCACCTCATCAGGGGCAACGTCATATGCAGGCGGTGTTGTTGACAGGATTGTGGTTGAGAATGGAACAACCTACGTGGGAATTGACGGAAGCCTTTACGACATTGCAGACCTTAATTCGGTTTTGAATGATGATTACTACGAGATAGTCGGCAACGAAGTGAACCAGTTATAATCAACGCACAGGGAGGAGAGGCATATGCAGGTAAGAAATGGTGCATTCCCTTCCATTGAGCAGGTTACAGGGCAGTACATTAATGAGTCCGCAGCGTCAAGAAAGGCAACAACCGCTGATGGACAGTCATTCTTGGATATTCTACAGAAGACCGAGAGTGGGATGAAGGAGCCGGAACTCCGCTTTTCAAAGCATGCGGGTGAGAGACTGGCGCAGAGAGATATTAATTTAACCCAGGAGCAGTTAACACGGTTGGAGGATGGAGCCCAGAAAGCCAGCGCCAAGGGAATCAAGGAGTCACTGGTACTGATGGATGGAATGGCATTCATAGTGAATACCAGCAGTAACCTGGTAATCACCGCCATGAGCCAGTCGGGTACCGAGGATAATGTATACACTAACATTGATGGTGCAGTAATCATATGATAATGCCGGACCGTTAAGGAGGCATTCATTCCTGAATGACGGATGGAATGAGCTTAATGGTTGCTGCCGTTCACTAGAATGGAGGAATCCTATTATGATGAGATCACTTTTTTCTGGTGTGTCAGGTCTTACCTCACACCAGACAAGGATGGATGTAATTGGTAATAACATTGCCAATGTCAACACCATTGCCTTTAAGTCAAGTTCAGTTTCTTTCAGCGAGGTTTTTTATCAGACTACGCAGGTTGCATCAGGTCCTAATGCCGAGACTGACAAGGGCGGGCAGAATGCCAAGCAGATAGGTCTTGGAACCACCGTTGGTTCAATATCGACAAAGATAGATACCGAGGGTGCGTCACAGAGGACTGATAACCCGTTTGATGTAAAGCTTACGGGAAGCGGAAGCTCCTTCTTCATTGTAAAGAGCAATGGAAATACCTATTTCACGCGTGCCGGAGATTTTACCTACGATGCCAATGGTGCGCTTGTTACCCAGTCAGGTGCCAATGTAATGGGCTGGCTTTGCAATGAGGATGGCGAGGCAATCAGGGATGTTGTCCAGCCGCTTTACGTGTACAGCTCTGAATTTACGTATACACAGCCTGAGCAGACAACAAATCTGAAGGTCACGGGCAACATTAATGCCGCCAGCACCAATTTCACCACATCAACAGGTAATATTGCTGATGAGAAGGGTGAGGCGATGACGGTTAATTTCTACGATAATCTTGGTTACCGTTACCAGGCAACCATGTACATTAAGCAGACCGTGGGTAACAATGCTGAGTACCAGATAACCGCGGGACCTGTCACAAGGGAGGGTGAAAGCACTGACCTTTCATTCACCACAACGCCTTCCACGCTTGTGTTTAACTCACAGACGGGACAGCTTCAGGCTACGTCAAGCCCTGTAACATTTAACCTTACGGCAGGTACAACCAATAATCTCAACAACTTTGCCAATGGTGCGTGCAGCATAAGCATTGACATGAGTGAGATTACGATGCTTGCCGACGAGACCAGCTTCGTTCCGGAGGATGTTGCCGGAAAGGGCAAGGCGGTAGGTAAGATGACCTCCGTGGGAATTGAGGATGATGGGCGTATATCGGCTTCATACAGCAATGGTGACACTGTCTACATAGGCCAGATTGCCACATGCAGCTTCGTAAATGCGGCAGGCCTTGAGAAGGTCGGTACCAACATGTATGCAGCGACGCTCAACTCAGGCACATTTGACGGCATAGGCGAGGCAATCACCGACGCTGGCGGTAAGATGAGCTCAGGTACGATTGAGATGTCCAACGTGGACCTTGCCACTGAGTTCACCAACATGATTACAACGCAGAGGGGCTTCCAGGCAAATTCAAGAATTATAACGGTATCTGATACCATGATAGAGGAGCTTGTGAACCTCAAGAGATAGTGGCTTTGCATGGGGATTTTCCTTTATGATTTGAAGGAAAATTCCCCATGTTTTATTTTTATTATGTTGCAATAATTGGGTAAAAGTGGTTTAATATATATAGTTTGGCATGCGGATGGTTATTGTCACACTAATTCTTACAAATGGGGAGGAGTCATGGTTAAGGTAACTAGAATTAATGGCACGGAGTTCATGCTGAACCCCGATTTGATAGAGGTGGTGGAAGAGACCCCTGACACGGTTGTCACACTTACCAACGGACACAGGTACGTTGTGAAGGAGACCGCACAGGAGCTACAACAAAAGATAGTGGATTATCACAGGAGCATTTTTAACGGCTTGCTTGCAGGTGTGGATAATAATTAAAGGGAAGGTAACGACAAGTGGATATAGCAACTTTAATAGGCATTATAGCTGGTTTTTGTTTGGTAATATTTGGTATTGTCTGGGGTAATGCCATCACGGCAATACTGAACTTCATTGATGTTCCGTCAATCATCATCACAATTGGTGGTTCCTTTAGTGCCCTGCTTACCTCGTATAGTCTTAAGGATTACGTGACAGGACTCAAGGGTATTGGGATAGCGTTCAAGGCACCTACCGTTGATGAGGCTGGAATAATAACCAAGATAATTGAACTTTCCAATGTTGCCCGTAAGGAAGGCCTCCTTGCATTGGAGGAGGTGGCAGCCAACCTGGAGGATCCATTCCTTAAGAAGGGAATTCTCCTCATAGTTGATGGTACTGAGGCTGAGCTTGTCAGGGGCATTCTTGAGACGGAGATGGAATTTATGGACGACAGGCATTCCAAGGTGTCGGGGTTCTGGGAGAACCTGGCAGCCATGGGTCCTGCCTGGGGTATGATTGGTACCCTTGTTGGTCTTGTTAATATGCTTCAGGATTTGAGTGATATCAATGCAATCGGCCCTAATATGGCGGTTGCCCTTCTTACAACCTTGTATGGTTCCTTGATGGCGAACTGGATAGGTACGCCATGCGCCAACAAGATGAAGTCGATTGCGGCAACAGAATACCAGTCGAGGGCGCTGATTGTGGAGGGTCTTCTTTCAATCCAGGCAGGTGAGAACCCAAGGGTCATTGAAGAGAAGCTTAAGTCCTTCCTGTCACCGAAGGAAAGGGAGAGTGTCTCCACGGATAACGGAGGCGCAGCCGGAGGTGAAGGCTAATGGCTAAGATGAAGAAAAAAGATGGCGGTGGCGGTGGAAGCCCCGCGTGGATGAGTACATTTAGTGATTTGATGAACCTTTTGTTGTGTTTCTTCGTGCTTTTGTTTGCAATGAGTACGCCGGACCAGGAGAAGTTCCAGCAGTTGTCGGCAGCATTGGCATCCAGCTTTAGTATGTTCAGTGCCGGCAGCAGCTCCATTGGTGAGGGCGTGTTGATTGGAAGCGGAGCCAGCCAGCTCAATGAGCTTGCCCAGTATTACAACAACATGGGCATGAACAGTGAGGGTGAAATCACGACTGATGAGATAAAGGACGCCAGGGAGCAGGTGGAGGAGCTTGCACAGGCGGAGTCGGACATGATTGCCGAGAACATAGAGCAGAAGCTCGCGGCGCAGGGCTTGTCCGAGGAGGTTGAGGTTGAATCCACTTCAAGCTATGTGGTGCTTAACCTTAACAGCGGAATCCTTTTTGACTCAGGCAAGGCTGACTTAAAGCCTGAGGCGCTTACATTGATTTCCAAGGTGGCGGACATAATCAGGGAATATGATGACAACACCATTGCGATAGAGGGGCACACCGACAATGTGCCAATCAGCAGCTCACAGTTTCCTGACAATGTGATGCTTTCCATGTACAGGGCGCATTCAGTGTATTCCTACCTTGTGAAGAATGAGGGTTTCAATGACGCCTCAATGATATCAATAGGCAGGGGTGAATCCGTGCCGGTGGCATCTAATTCCACGGCTGAGGGCAGGGCACAGAACAGAAGAGTTGAAATAAAGATATATAACAGTTATAATGGTTTTGATTGACATAGGAGTATATGATTAGACGGAGGCGGTTATGAAGAAGAGCATGCTGAATGTCATAATACTTGCACTGGTGCTTATTAACCTCGTGCTTACGGTTATTCTGACATTTTCAATTGTGTCAACAACTAACAAGACTAATAATTTGATAACTAAGGTTGCGGAGATAATTGACCTTGACGTAGGCGGCGGTCTTGCCACCTCCAGTGCGGAGTCAGCGAGCCTTGGCGTGTCGGATTTGGAGACGCTTGATGTCACCAACTCTGACGAGACAACCAAGATTACGCTTTCACTGCTTGATTCCAGCAATAAGATTCACTATGCGCAGGTCAGTGTTGTGCTTACCCTCAACAAGAAGTCCAAGGACTATGAGGAGAAGAGGCCAAGCATTGACAGCGGCATGCAGCTTATTGTCAACAATGTCAACTCTGTTGTTGGCTCCTATACATATGATTCGGCGCTCCAGAATAAGTCCAATATGGAAGCTGAGCTGTTGAGCAAGCTTCAGAACCTGTTCCAGACCGACATGATTTATGGCGTTGCCATCAATCTTGTAATTCAGTAGGCTTGGGATGTTTGTATATTGGATTTGCCGGCCTGTGGCTGGCGAAGCCGGAAAGGAGATGCGCTAAGGATGAATGAGGTTCTTTCCCAGGACGAGATTGACAAACTCCTGAACGCCCTGAACAGCGGTGAGTTTGATGCAGAAGAGATGAAGAACGGTGAAGAGAAGGCCGTGAAGGTCTATGACTTCGCAAGACCATCCAAATTCTCCAAGGAGCATTTACGTACACTAGAGATTATATTTGAGCATTTTGGCCGTCTTCTTGCAACCAATCTGCCTGGATACCTTAGAAAAACGGTAAGTGTTGAGGTTGTCAACTCGGAGGTCGTAATATATTCCGAGTTTTCCAATGCATTGTCCAACCCGGTGCTGCTGGGTGTGGTAGGAATGTCGCCATTGAAGGGCAATATCATCATGGAGATGGCGTCCAACCTTGGATATGCAATCATAGACAGGCTTCTTGGCGGTTACGGCAACGCAATAGACAAGAGCAGGGATTTTTCGGAGATTGAACTTACAATCCTTGAGAGGATATTCAGCATATGTGTGAATCTCCTCCAGGAGCCATGGCAGAATGTTGTGCAGATGACGCCAAGGCTTGAGAGGATTGAGACTAATTCACAGTTTGCACAGATTATATCGCCGAGTGAGACCATTTCAATCGTGACGCTTAGCATCAAGATAGGGGATGTGGAAGGACTGATGAACATATGTCTTCCGTTCACCACCCTTGAGCCGATAATGGATAAGCTGAATACCAAGTTCTGGTTCTCAAAGCTGCAGGAGAAGGATGACCAGTCCTACCAGGATACAATCGAGGCGATAATCGACCACGCACAGATTCCTATGAAGGCTGTGCTTGGGCAGAGTACAATATCAGTAGGGGATTTTGCAAACCTTCAGATTGGCGACATAATCCGTGTTGACAAGAAGGTTGATGACGAGCTTGACGTATATGTGGGCAACATCAAGAAGTTTAAGGCGTTGCCGGGTTATTCGGAAGATAAATATGCTGTCAGGGTGACACAGGTGTTGAAGGAGGAGAGTGAGTAAGATGGACGGAATGCTGTCACAGGATGAGATTAATGCATTGTTTAACAACATGCCTGATTCCACTGAAGAAGCTTCGCAGGAGGCGTCAGCAGATTCGGGAGCCGGCACGCCGGATACTTCCGGTATGGGGGCTTCGTCGGCTGCCGATGAGGATTTCTCACTAGCCGATAATGAAAAGGATGCAGTCGGGGAGATATCCAATATCTGTATGGGAACTGCAGCGACAACACTTAGCTCACTGCTTAACCAGCGGGTTGACATCACGACACCGGAGGTTTCCATAAGCTCATGGGATGAGCTTTCCAGGAATTATGACAGGCCATGTGTCATGATGCAGATTTCTTATATCGAGGGTATTGAAGGCAACAACGTCCTTATCCTTAGGGAGAAGGATGTTAAAATCATAACGGACCTCATGATGGGTGGGAGTGGTGAGAACATCACTGATGACCCCCTGTCGGAGCTGCACTTAAGTGCCATTGGTGAAGCCATGAACCAGATGATGGGTTCCGCGGCAACGTCAATGTCATCAATGTTTAACAGAAAGATTGACATCAGCCCACCTGTTGCCAACCTTGTTGAAATATATGGTGACATCACGGATAAGCTGCCGGAGTTTTTAAAGCACCCATTCGTGCAGGTCAGCTTCCGGATGACAATCGGTACGCTGATAGACAGTACCATAATGCAGCTTTATCCGATTGATTTTGCACAGGAATTGATTAACATGTTTGCAGTTGAAACAGCAGTTCCTGAGGAGCCGGCTCCGGCTCCAGCACCGACACCAGCCCCTGCCCCGGCACCGCAACAGGCGGCACCGCAGCAGGCAGCACAACCAATGATGGGACAGCCAATGATGGGACAACAGATGATGGGACAGCCAATGATGATGGGACAACAAATGATGGGACAGCCAATGATGGGACAGCAGATGATGGGACAGCCAATGATGGGGTACGGATATCCGCCTCAGCAGGATGTGAACGTGCAGGCTGCTTCATTCCAGCCGTTCTCCAATGACCTGTCTGCACTGACCCAGAAGGAGAACATTGACCTTATCATGGATGTACCTCTGGAGGTCACGGTTGAGCTTGGGCGTACAAGCAGGACAATCAAGGACATACTTGAATTTGCACCTGGTACCATTGTCGAACTCAATAAGATTGCCGGAGAATCGGTTGACGTGCTTGTGAATGGCAAGAATGTTGCCAAGGGTGAGGTTGTTGTCATTGAGGAAAGCTTTGGTGTACGAATCACCGAGATTATTAAGGAACAATAGTGGCTTTCTTGGCACAATTTTCAAAATTTTCAAAAAAGTTATATGAAAAATGAATGACATAGTGTATAATGGACTATAAGGATTTTGTGTTTGAGGGGTCATTGTAATCTTCAGTTATGGTGATTCATTAGATTAAAGGTAAGGAGAAGGTATATATGGCTAAGAATATTTTGGTATGTGATGATGCAGCATTTATGAGAATGATGATTAAGGACATTCTCACAAAGAATGGTTACAACATTGCAGGAGAGGCTGAGAATGGTGCGAAGGCTGTTGAGAGATACAATGAGCTGAAGCCAGATTTGGTTCTTATGGATATTACTATGCCAGAGATGGACGGTATTGAGGCACTCAAGAAGATTAAGGCAGCAGATCCATCAGCTTCTGTTATCATGTGCTCTGCAATGGGCCAGCAGGCGATGGTTATTGAGTCCATCCAGTCAGGTGCCAAGGATTTCATTGTCAAGCCATTCCAGGCTGACCGTGTCATTGAGGCAGTGAAAAAGGTAGTTGGGTAGTGGCATTATTGAATATGGCTGCCGGCAGCCTTGGGCTTGAAGGCGTTGCAGAGTTGGTTTCAGTTGTGCTTATATTTATATTTGTCCTTGCCCTCACATATTTTACAACCAGATTTGTTGCAGGATACCAGAAGACAAGACTTATTAACGGTAATATCCAGGTGTTGGAGGTTCAGAGAATCTCCAATGGCAAATATATACAGATAGTCAGGATAGGCAAGAAGTATTTCGCCATCGCTGTTTGCAAGGACACGGTGACGTGTCTGGGCGAGCTTGATGGTGATGATTTGAGTGTTGATGATGCATTGACGGAATCTCATGACCACAGCTTCAAAGCTATATTTGATGTTTTAAGGAAAGACAAGCCAGAAGATTAGGTGGAATGAACGATGTTACGATTTATTGGGAAGCACCGCAGGGTCATTCTTAATTTGTCCCTGTGCGTGGTGTTGGTGGCTCTGGTGACGGCTGCCCAGACGGTTATTGTCAAGGCGGCGCAGGAGACCACAACGGCTGCATCAAGTGATAATAACCTTATCAGCTTCAGCGTTGCGGCAGGTGACGGAAGCGATATGGCAAGTGTGCTGCAGATGGTACTTGTGCTTACGGTGCTGTCGATTGCACCGTCACTCTTGATGATGCTCACCTCTTTTACAAGAATCGTGATAGTGCTTCATTTTGTAAGGACTGCACTGGGCGTCAGCACAGTGCCGCCCAACCAGGTACTTGCTGGGTTGTCTTTATTTTTGACCCTGTTTGTCATGTCACCGACATTTACACAGGTGTATGACAGTGCAATAAAGCCGCTGTCCAATAATGAGATTAATTTTGAGCAGGCGTTTGAGGCGGGTTCAAAGCCGATGAAGGAGTTCATGCTTTCCCAGACCTCGACCAAGGATTTGGACACGTTCTTCAATATTGCGAAGACGGAGCAGGGCAGCATTGAGAGTGAGGATGACATACCGCTCACGGTGCTGATTCCGGCGTTCATCATAAGTGAGCTTAGGATAGCCTTCATCATAGGCTTCATGATATACATACCGTTCATCGTCATAGACATGGTGGTGGCATCGGTGCTTATGTCAATGGGTATGATGATGCTTCCGCCGACGACCATATCCATGCCGTTCAAGATTTTGCTTTTTGTAATGGCGGATGGCTGGAACCTGGTGGTAGGCAATCTTGTGCAGACGTTTTATTGATGGTATGTGAATTAGATGGGAGATTAGTATGACTGAACAGGCTGTATTGACGATTACAAGGCAGACCATATGGGTCATTTTGGAGACTGCGCTGCCTGTCTTGCTTGTGTCGATGATTGTGGGGCTCATAGTGAGCCTGTTCCAGACAATCACGTCCATACAGGAGCAGACGCTTACATTTGTTCCGAAGCTGTTGGCCATATTCATCACATTGATGGTTTTGGGCTCATGGATAACCAATACCATAGTCACATTCATAACACAGCTTTGGGGCAGCTTTTCACAATATATTCATTAGGACCTTGATATGATTAATTACGACGTTGCATTACAGGAGTTTGAAATATTTTTACTGGTTATGGTACGGATTTCAACCTTTGTGTATACAGCGCCTTTTTTTAATACGGCGAATGCCCCGAACAAGGTGAAGATAGGCTTTTGTCTTGCCTTGTCCATATTGACCTTTTCACTGGTTGGTGAGACTGACTACACCTACACGGGGGTCATTGATTATGCAATCATTGTTGCACAGGAGGCGGCAATTGGGCTTCTTCTGGGTGCTGTGTCATATGCCTGCGTGGAGATAATATTTTTCACGGGGCACATAATTGACGTTGACATGGGCATTTCCATGGCGTCAGTGCTTGACCCCACCTCCAACACCCAGGTGGGAATAATGGGAAACCTGTATTATTACATACTGAACCTTCTTTTGATAGTGTCAGGGCTTTACAGGTACCTGATTGGTGCAATTGTTGATACCTATGAGGTCATACCCATAGGGAAGGCGCAGTTCCATGAGTCACTGTTTGACACCATTGTGGGCTTCATGGGGGATTACTTCACCATAGGCTTCAGGATTGCGCTTCCAATGTTTGCCTGTATGCTGCTGCTCAACTGCATTCTCGGTATTCTTGCGAGGATTGCGCCCCAGATGAACATGTTTGTCATGGGTATGCAGCTTAAGATATTTGCGGGGCTTGCGGTGATATTTGCTACAATAATACTGTTGCCAAGCGTTTCCACCTTTGTTTTCCAGCAGATACGCACAATGATGGTGAAGCTGGTTGGGGGAATGACACCGATGTAGGGGAGCTTCAATGAGGGAAGACTTGATTTTACAATATGACCTTCAGTTTTTTGCAAAGGATGGTCCGGGCGGTGAAAAGACCGAGCCTGCCACGGGAAAGAAGCTGAATGATGCCAGGAAGGAAGGCCAGACCGCAAAGAGCAAGGAGCTTGTGACTTCGATAATGCTGCTTTCCCTGTTTCTGGTGATTAAATTTTATATTGGCAATATGGGTCAGCAGATGATATTATGTTTTAGTAAGTATTATGACCAGTTTGCCAAGGTGATTAGGAACGGCGAACAGGGACTGCGTATGCAGGACTGCCAGCTCCTTGTCAGGACGGGGCTGACGGATGTCCTGAATTTGGCGGTTCCTTTTTATATTGTTGCATTTGTGGTGGCATTTTTGGCGAATGCGCTGCAGCAAAAGTGGATGATTACCACCAAGCCGCTGCAGCCGCGGCTTGACAAGTTCAATCCTGTGAACGGTGTAAAAAGGCTGTTCAACGTAAAGCAGCTTGTGCAGCTTGGCAAGCAGATTGCCATGCTTGTGGCGATAGGTGTTGTCGTTTATGTGACAATCAAGGACAAACTGGCGATTATATTGACATTTTACAACCTGAGCCTGACGGAGGTCATCTCCATAGTGGGCGACCTGCTCATTGACCTGGGGTTTAGGATAAGCGCCATATTCCTCATCATTGGCATTATTGACCTGTTCTACCAGAGGTGGAAGTTCAAGGATGACATGAAGATGACCAAGCAGGAGGTCAAGGATGAGTACAAGAACCAGGAAGGTGACCCGCAGGTCAAGAGTCAGATAAGGCGCAAGATGAATGAGATTTCCAGGCGCAGGATGATGGAGGCGCTGCCGGAGGCGGACGTTGTAATTACCAACCCGACGCATTTTGCCGTGGCATTGAAGTATGAGGCAAATGTTGGGCGGGCGCCGGTGGTGATAGCCAAGGGTGCGGATTATCTTGCACAGGAGATTAAAGAGAGAGCCAGGGAGTATAACATAGAAATTGTGGAGAACAAGCCGCTTGCGAGGATTCTTTACCACAACGTGGACGTTGGGGCGGAGATTCCGCCTGAACTGTACCAGGCGGTGGCTGAGGTGCTTGCATTTGTATACCAGCTTAAACACCCCGCATAACATATGATTAATTAATGGGAGGAGAATTGTCATGCAGTTGAAGAAGACGGACGTGTTTTTGGGCTTATATCTTTTGGCTGCCGTAATTTTCTTCATTGTCCCAATGCCGAGCTGGCTTTTGGACATTTTTGTTGCATTTAACATTGCGGTGGCAATGATTATATTGTTTAACTGCCTTTTTGCCGACGAAGTGCTTGACATGGCGGCGTTCCCGACGATAGTCCTGTTTACCACCATATTCAGGATATCCCTCAACGTGTCATCAACAAGGCTTTTGCTTTCCACGGGTAACCCGGGGAAGGTAATCAGCACGTTTGGTGAGTTTGTTGGCGGCGGAGACCTTGTAATAGGCATCATAGTGTTCCTGTTGATTACGATTGTGCAGTTCATAGTCATCAACAAAGGTTCTGAGCGTATATCCGAGGTTACGGCAAGGTTCACCCTTGACGCAATGCCCGGTAAGCAGATGGCGATTGACTCGGATTTGAATGCGGGTGCCATAACGGACAAGGAGGCAAGGGAAAGGCGTAAGAAGCTCCAGTATGAAAGTACCTTCTTTGGCGCAATGGATGGTGCCAACAAGTACGTCAAGGGTGATGCGACCGCGGGCCTCATCATCACATTCATCAACCTGGTGGGCGGAATCATCATGGGTGTGTGGAGACAGGGCATGGACATTACCGATGCACTTAACACGTACACCATACTTACCATCGGTGATGGACTCTGCAGCCAGATTCCGTCATTGCTTATATCCTTGTCAAATGGTATAATTGTAACCAAGGCATCAGTTGAGGAGGGCATATCAACGGCGGTAATCAGCGAGCTGTTTTCAATGTCCAAGGTGCTTACGCTGGTCGGCGTGGCAATGATGTTCTTCGGCATTGTCACACCTTTGCCAATATACCTGTTTGTGCCGCTTGGTATCCTGTTGGTTGTCATCGGCAGGAACATTGGGGAGAAGAAGGGCGTTGAGGCGGTGGAATCCGAGGCGGAGGCTGAGGAAGAGGAAGCACAGGAGATACGGCGACCCGAAAATGTTGTGTCCCTGCTTAACGTGGACCCGATAGAGCTTGAGTTTGGTTACGGAATCATTCCGCTGGCGGATGTGAACCAGGGCGGTGACCTGCTTGACAGGGTTGTCATGATAAGGCGCCAGATAGCTCTTGAGCTTGGTGCCGTTGTGCCAATCATACGTTTGAGGGACAACATCCAGCTCAACCCTAACCAGTACATAATCAAGATTAAGGGCATACAGGTAAGTGAGGGCGAGATACTCTTTGACCATTACATGGCAATGAACCCCGGCTATGTTGAGGAGGAGATAACGGGAATACCGACATTTGAGCCATCCTTCCACCTTCCTGCAATATGGATAACGGAGGGGCAGAGGGAAAGGGCGGAGTCGCTTGGCTATACCGTTGTTGACCCACCTTCAATCATAGCAACCCACCTTACTGAAATCATAAGGCAACACATAGATGAGCTGCTCACAAGGCAGGATGTACAGAATCTTATCAACAACATCAAGGAGAACAACACGACACTGGTGGAGGAGCTTATACCAAAGCTGCTCGGTGTCGGGGATGTCCAGAAGGTGCTGCAGAATCTCCTTCAGGAGGGCATATCCATAAGGGACATGGTTACCATTCTGGAGACGCTGGCAGACCACGCGTCAGCCACAAGGGATACGGACATTTTGACGGAATATGTGCGCCAGGGGCTTAAGCGCGCCATATCCATGAAGTATTTCCCTTCGGGTGAGACAACGCAGGTAATCACGCTGGATGTCAAGGTTGAACAGGAGATAATCGGCTCTGTTAAGCAGACGGAGCAGGGGGCGTACCTTACCCTTGACCCTGAGCGCACAAAGCAGATTATGGATTCCCTTGGCGTTGAGCTTAAGAAGCTGGAGGACCTGGGAAAGAACCCAATTATCATCACATCGCCGATAGTCAGGATGCATTTTAGAAAGCTGGCGGTGGATTATTACAAGGACATCATCGTAATCTCATACAATGAGGTTGACTCGGATGTAGAACTACAATCAGTTGGGATGGTGACAGCATAAATGATAGTTAAGAAGTTAGATGCACCCACGGAGACGGAGGCCATACTTAAGGCGCGTGAGGAGCTTGGGAGCAACGCGGTGGTGCTCAATGTGAAGACTTTAAGGCAGAGGGGGATATTCAGGCTGTTTCGCAAGGACAAGGTCGAGATAACGGCGGCTCTTGAGGAGAATGACCTTGTGAACACCGTGAAATCAAGAAAGCAGGATTTGGCAACATCGGGCAAGAATGCCCCTCAGCAGGGGTCATTTAATGTGGTTGTTGATGAAAAGACCGATGTGTCCAGCGACACCGCAATACTTGAGGAGAAGCTTGATTCGCTTCACGACATGCTGAAAAAGCAGATTAATGCGGGAAACCAGGTAAGGCAGACGGCGGCACAGCCGCAGGAGGCGACGGCGGAGGAGACTGCCGTGGCAGCCGCCGCCAAGGAGCAGCCTGAGGAGGCAAACGGTAACATCAAGTTCCTCCAGCTTGCGTACAACAAGCTGATAGACAATGAGGTTGATGAGCGCTTTGCCAACCAGATTATCGGTGAAATCAGCAGCTCCATCAAGAAGGAGTCCAACATAGACAGCCTTCTTTCAAGCCTTTACCAGAAGATAATATTAAAGCTTGGCGAGCCTGCCATAATCAAGACGGGGGACAAGAGGAAGGTTGTGTTCTTCATTGGCCCGACAGGCGTTGGAAAGACCACGACCATTGCCAAGCTGGCATCTGATTACAAGCTCAACAAGGGCTGCAGCGTGGCATTTGTCACTGCTGACACATACAGAATTGCCGCAGTGGAGCAGCTTAACACATATGCGTCCATCATCGGCTGTCCGGTCCAGGTGGCATATTCGGCGGATGAGCTGGAGGAATGCATAGATGAGCTGAAGGATTTTGACCTTGTAATGGTGGATACCGCAGGCCGTTCACACAACAGTGATGAGCAGATGGATGAGCTCATGGAGATGTACAAAAGACTTGTTTCACACAAGGATGAGTATGACCTTGAGTGTTACCTGACCCTGAGCATGACCACCAAATACAGGGATTTGGTGAAGATAGTTGACAGCTACAAGGACATCAAGGGCTACAGTGTGATATTTACCAAGCTTGATGAGACATGTGGCTTTGGAAACATACTTAACGTCAGGATGTACACTGATGCGTCGCTTTCCTATACAACGTCGGGGCAGAACGTGCCTAACGACATTGAGGTGATTGATGAGCAAAGGCTCGCAAAGCAGCTGCTTGGGGGTTGAATTATTCTGGGGAGTCAATACCGGAGGGATGATACAGATGGATCAGGCAGAGAACCTGCGCACAATAATTAAGAAACAGAATCAAAGGGACATCAGCAATGCAAGGATAATTGCCGTCACCAGTGGTAAGGGCGGCGTTGGCAAGTCAAGTGTTTCAATCAACCTTGCACTGCAGTTTTCCAGGATGGGAAAGAAAGTCATAATCCTTGATGCGGATTTTGGCCTTGCCAATATAGAGGTAATGTTTGGTATAATCCCCAAGAGCAATCTAAGTGACCTTGTGTTCAAGGGGAAGGAATTGAATGAAATACTTGTTGACGGGCCGGAGGGAATCAGGTTCATATCAGGCGGTTCAGGGATTGCAAAGCTTGCCAATCTCGACAGGGAGCAGATAAAGGGGCTTGTCAACAAGCTCTCGGAGCTTGAGGAGCTTGCCGACGTGGTGATAATAGACACAGGTGCGGGGATGTCACCGAGCGTGATGGAATTTCTTGTGGCTGCACCGGAGGTAATAGTGGTGGCAACACCGGAGCCTACCTCAATAACTGATTCATATGCGCTGCTCAAGAGCATGAAGATGTACCAGGGGTACGACCCTTCCAATACAAGGATAAGGATAGTCGCCAATAAGGTCATGAATTACCAGGAGGGCGAGTTCCTGTATGAGAAGCTCAACATGGTGGTTAAGCAGTTCCTTGGCATGGAGCTTGAGTTCCTTGGTATAATCCCACAGGACAATTCGGTTTCAAAGGCGGTGATGAAGCAGAAGCCCGTGACATTGATGTACCCAAGGTCAGAGGCGGCGCAATGCATCAGGACCATTGCCGAGAACCTGGATTCGAGCCAGGACCCTGTATTCATCAGGAAAAATGGGATGAGGGCGTTTCTTCGCAATGTCTTTAGCAGGAATTATTAAATGATTTTTTTTACATATATGGATGGAGGGGATGGCAATGCCGGGTGTAAACATTGTTCTTGGTTCCAAAATTGAATTGACGCATGCCAACAGAAAAAAGAACGAGAACAGCGAGGGCGTCACATATGTAAGCCAGGTCCAGGATTCCTGGAGGACTGAGGAGGGAATTGTGGTTAGGGCACTCATGCCGATTAGGGAGGGACATATTGTGCCGCTTGATGTCGGGACGTCATACAAGATGTATTTTTACATGAATGACATCATTTATGAGGGGACGGGGAAGATAATTGACCGTTTCAGGGAGATTAACATTTATTATATGGACCTCCTGCTTGAGAAGGATGTTGTGAAGGTGCAGAGAAGGGAGTATTACAGGCTTCCGTGCGATATGGATGTGGAGGTGATGGAGCTTGGCTTTGAGGAGGTGCTCTCGTGCAAGGCGAACCACAAGCTGCCGAATTTTGAGATTGAGCGTACCACGGTGGGCAGGCTGGTTGACATAAGCGGCAACGGCCTTAAGTTCAAGAGCGTCCAGCGTTATGAAAGGGACGCCTGGGTTGTGGTCAGGATAGGAATTAGGCTTTCTGACACAGACAGGCTGCTTGTCACGGCTGGGAAGGTGATAGAATCCTTCAGGGATGAGAATACAGATGATTACTTTGTTACCAGGATACAGTTCAAGGAGATGGACAAGAAAATCAAGGATTTGGTTGTCAAGTTCATATTCAAGGAGCAAACCCGTATTCAGCAGAAACAGAGGAATCTGTAAAAATAACCAATGAATCGAGGGGCGGAAATGAAGAAAAAAATATTGATAATTGATGATTCTGCACTCATGAGAAGAGTCATTTCTGATATAATTAACGAGTGCAATGATTATGAGGTGTCTGCCATAGCCAAGGACGGCGTGCAGGGCTTTGAGATGATAGTGTCAAATCCAACCTTGTACAGCGCAATCATCCTGGACATCAATATGCCTAAGATGAATGGGCTGGAACTTCTGAAGAAGCTTCAGAAGAACAAGATTGACCAGACGGTCATCGTTGTCAGCACCGTGGCAAAGGAGGGTGCAAAGGAGACAATAGAGGCGTTGGAGTATGGTGCTTTCGATTTCGTCACCAAGCCGGAGAATTACCTGGATACAAAGAGTGATGATTTCAAGGAACGAATCCATTCAATGCTTGATGTTGCCACAAGCACACCTGAGTCCATGGCGAGGACGCAGCTTTCAGCAGGTACACAGGAATCTTCAGGTGACAGGTCCGCAGGTGGGACTGGGAGCAGCCCTGGGGCTGTTTCGGGTGACAGGTCATCCAAGGTTGGTGAGGCTGCTGCAGGCAGGACGACAGCGACGGCACAGGCTGGTGACGCAAGGCTCAGGAGCACTGAGGCGGCAAGGCGTGCCAAGGAGGCAGTTGCCAAGAATGCCGAGGCGATACGTGTACTCAGGGAGATGAATACCAAGAGGCACGAGGATGAGAAGCCGAAGACAGTCAATGCCAATGAATTTAAGGATGTGAAGAAAGGAAGCCGCAAGCTGGTTGCGCTTGCCTGCTCGACAGGCGGGCCGAAGGCACTGCAGCAGGTGCTTCCGTATCTTCCGGGCAACCTGGATGCAGGGGTGGTGCTTGTACAGCACATGCCAAAGGGCTTTACCGGTTCCCTTGCACAGCGCCTTGATGAGCTGAGCAAGATTAGCGTCAAGGAGGCAGCCCAGGGTGAGGTGGTCCGCAAGGGACATGTGTACATAGCCCCGGGCGGAATGCACATAAGGGTGGTTCCGCAGGGCGGTGACTATGTCATCAAGCTTTCGGAGGAAGCCCCGATAGACGGCTTAAGGCCGTGCGCCAATGTCATGTATGATTCATTGAAGGACTGCGGGTATGATGAGATTACCTGCGTTGTGCTCACAGGGATGGGAGCCGACGGCACGGAGGGCATCAAGTCATTGTCGAGACACAGGAAAAAGATTTATGTCATTGCCCAGGATGAGGCATCCAGCATTGTGTATGGAATGCCCAAGGCGGTGGCACAGTCAGGATTGGTAAACGAGGTTGTACCGCTTAACAAGATAGCGGAGGCAATAACTAAGAACGTGGGGGTATCGTAGGATGGATACAAGTCAATATTTGGAGATTTTCATTGATGAATCAAACGAGCATTTGCAGAGCTTAAGCGACCAGCTTATGGTTCTGGAGAAGGAACCTGAGAACAAGGATACCATTAACGAGATTTTCCGTGCGGCACATTCACTGAAGGGCATGGCTGGAACCATGGGCTACAAGCGCATGCAGAACCTTACCCATAACATGGAGAATGTGTTTTCAGAGATTAGAAATGACAAGATGAAGGTGAACGGAACACTTGTTGATGTACTGTTCCAGTGTCTTGATGCGCTTCAGGTTTATGTTGACAACATCCGTAATACACAGGATGAAGGTACGGACGACAATGAGCCGATTATCAAGGAACTGACAGATTTCCTCGCCAATGGCGGGGGCGGTGGTGAAGCCCCGAAGGCAGAGGCACCGAAGTCTGATGACAAGGAGCCTGCGAAGGCGGAGGAGCCGCAGCCGGCAGCGACGGCGGTTGGCGCAGATGGCTCAATACTCGTTGGGGATGCGGTCAAGATGTCCCTGGCTGATTTTGAGAGGAACGCAATCAACGAGGCTCTCAAGAAGAACATGCATGCATTTCTTGTGCGTGTGTCTGTTGACCCTAACTGCATACTTAAGGCGGCAAGGGCATTTCTCGTATTTAAGAATCTTGAAGGACATGGTGACATAATCAAGTCGGAGCCTTCAGTTCAGGACATAGAGGATGAAAAATTCGACCTGGACTTCAACATATCCATTGTGACAGAGGAATCCGGTGATGTGGTTGTCGGTATAATCAAGGATGTGTCGGAGATTAAGGACGCAATAATAGAGGAGATTAAGACGCCTTTCCAGGAGGCTGCGGCACCGGTGGAGGAGACCAAGCCTGAGAAGAAGGAGGTCGCAAAGGAGGAGTCCAAGCCTGCAACGGCTGATGCCAAGGGAAGCACCGCACCTGCCAAGGCTGCGGCAAAGGCGCCTGCCAAGGCTGTTGGCCGCTCTGTAAGGGTTGACATTGAGAAGCTTGACGTGCTCATGAACCTCGTGAGCGAGCTTATCATTGCCAAGAATGGACTTGTGTCAGCAAGCGCCCTTGAGCAGGAGGGCAAGGACAATGTGAATGGAAACCAGAGCTTCCATGAGCAGATAGAGTACCTGGAGAGGGTGACAACCAACCTGCATGAGTCAGTCATGAAGGTAAGGATGATGCCAATCGAGAGCGTTGTGAGCAAGTTCCCAAGGATGATAAGGGATTTGTCAAAGAAGCTCGGCAAGAAGATGGAACTCCAGATGACTGGTGAGGAGACAGAGCTTGACCGTACCGTAATTGATGAGATTGGTGACCCGTTGATGCATCTTCTCCGTAATTCCGCTGACCATGGCCTTGAGAGTGCCGAAGTCAGGGCAGAGAGGGGCAAGCCGGAGGTAGGTACGGTATTCCTGAATGCATACCAGGATGGCAACAACGTCGTAATCGAGGTTGGTGACGACGGTAACGGAATTGATGTCGAGAAGGTACGCCAGAAGGCGATTGAGAAGGGAACCATAACGGCTGAGCAGGCTGAGATGATGACCGAGAAGGAGATAGTTGACCTTCTGTTCAGGCCGAGTTTTTCAACGGCTGAGAAGATTACGGATGTGTCAGGAAGGGGCGTCGGACTCGACGTTGTCAAGTCAAAGATTGAGGCGCTCGGCGGTGCGGTTGAGGTTAAGACAACCTATGGCGTTGGAAGTACCTTCATAATCCACCTTCCGCTTACACTTGCAATCATTCAGGCGCTCATGGTACATCTCGGTGATGAAAAGTACGCAATTTCACTGGATTCAATTGAGACCATAGAGGACATTCCTGTAAGCGAGATTAAATATGTGCATGCCAAGGAGGTAATCCACCTGCGTGGCACTGTCATCCCGCTTGTAAGGCTGAGGGATTTGCTTGATGTTCCGGGCGAGCCGGTTGATTCGGAGAACATAACCGTGGTAATTGTCAGGAAGGGTGACAAGCTTGCAGGTCTTGTGGTTGACAGTCTCATAGGACAGCTTGAAATCGTTATCAAGTCACTCGGCAAGTACATTAACATCAATAAGATGATTAGCGGTGCCACAATACTTGGTGATGGCTCCGTTGCACTCATCATTGATGCAAATACACTTGTATAGTTACCGCTTGTGCGATAAAATTGATTTCAGGAGGTCATGAGATGAGCGAATTAAAGGTGATTGATGAAACGGCTGCAGCAGCTACCACGGCGATACAGTACATAGTGGTAAAGATTGGCAGCGAGCAGTATGGTATTAACATCAAGTTCATTGACAACATTGTCAAGAACCAGACCATAACCAGGGTTCCCAAGACACAGAGGTATTACAAGGGAGTAATCAACCTCAGGGGTGAGATTATCCCCGTGATGAGCATAAGGCTTAAGCTGGGGCTTGAGGATGATGAGTATACTGACAAGACCAGAATCATAATTGTGAAGGTTGAGAATGCAACGATAGGCATAATTGTTGACCAGGTCAATGAGGTTGTCACCCTGGATTCCGATAACATGGAGAAGATGCATGATGCACCTGATGCGGCTTCCGGATACATCAGCGGCATAGGCAAAAGCAAGGGTGAACTCATATCGCTTCTTGACATTGTCGGGCTTATTGTGGAAAAGGAAAATTGACGCGATTAATTGCTAAAGGTGGTGGAATGAGTGGGCAAGATTAACTTGAACGAATTGGACGAGATGCAGTATGATGTACTTAAGGAGATAGGTAATATAGGCGCAGGTAATGCAACCACAGCCCTTTCAACTATGTTAAACATAAAAGTGGATATGTCAGTACCCAAAGTCGCACTTGTTCCTTTCAAGGACATAGCAGATTACATAGGAAATGAAGACCAGACCGTTGTTGGCATCCTTCTTGAGATGGGTGCCGACATTGACGGTATGATGATGTTCATATTTGACATGAGGTCGGCACATCTGCTGGTCAACAAATTGATGTTTGATGATTCAGAGCCATCCGAGGACATAGCATTTAGTGAGATGGAGGAGTCGGCGCTTAAGGAGATTGGCAATATTGTTGCAGGGTCGTACATCACGGCATTGTCATCCCTTACCAACCTGACCATAGACGCCTCAATACCAATGCTTACAATAGATATGATTGGGGCGCTGCTTGATGTTCCGGCAACTGAATTTGGCAAATATGGTGATAAGCTGTTGTTCATCCAGTCACAGTTTGGTGAGAAAGACCAGATTAATGGGTATTTCCTGATGATTCCGGAGCTGGAATCCTATGACAAGATTCTGACTTCCCTTGGATTGTGACCGGATTTGGTTTAACGTATGATAATTTGAGGTTAATATGGGGAATATGATTAAAGTGGGTATGGGAGACCTGAAGGCCTGTAAGGCGCCAGATGCTTTGACAACACTTGGATTAGGTTCCTGCGTAGGGATAGCATTGTATGACCCCAAGACGAAGGTTAGCGGGCTTTTGCATCTTATGCTCCCTGACAGTACCCAGATTAGAAACAATTTAAACCGTGCCAAGTTTGCTGATACTGGCATGGAGGATTTACTGAAACTGATGGTTTCCATGGGGGCGGACCCGCACAGGCTTGTGGCGAAGATAGCCGGTGGCGCCCAGATGTTTGCCTCCTCGGGCATATCGGATGCACTGAGGGTTGGCGAGCGCAATGTGGAGGCGGCAAAGAAGCAGCTTGCCATGAGGCATATCAGGCTGCTTGCGGAGGACACGGGACTCAATTATGGAAGGACCGTGGAATTTTACTCTGAGACGGGAGACTATGTAATAAAGGCAGTGGGCAAGGGGATTAAGACGATATGAAGCTAAAATGGCGCAATCTGCCTGCCATAGTTACGTTGCTGGCGGGATTCGTAACCTGTATTATCACAATCAGGAGTGGGTATGCACTTAACACGATGCTTTGGACGCTTATTGTGGTCATGCTTGTGTTTTATGTGGCGAGCCTTGTCATCAGGGCGGTTCTTGTGCATTTCTTCAAGGAGAAGGAAGAGGATGAGGAAGCCGCTGAGGGTGACGAGGACATTGATGGCGAGCCCCTTGACGGGGAGGAGCCGGAGGGCGGTGAGGCTGCTGCCGGCTATGGGGAAGACGGTCAAAAATTAGCTTGATTAATAAAGGGATAGTCTGATGGATGAGGCAGGAAGGGCATTGCTGTGGCAGAAATATGCCAAGAGCAGGAGCAGTGAATTAAGGGATGAGCTGATAATTGAATATTCACAGCTTGTGAAGATTGTGGCGGGTCGCATGAGCATGTACCTGGGCTATAACGTAGAGTTTGATGATTTGTGCGGATATGGCATATTCGGGCTGATTGACGCAATAGATAAGTTTGATTTTTCAAAAAATGTCAAGTTTGAGACATATGCAAGTCTGAGGATTCGCGGTACAATACTTGACCACATAAGGAAGATGGACTGGATTCCGAGGTCGCTGAGGCAGAAGCAGAAGAAGATAGATGAGGCGATGTCCAAGATTGAGGCCGAGAAGGGCAGGATGGCGACTGATGAGGAGCTGGCGAATGAGCTTGGAATCACGCTTGATGAGCTGCTTGAGTGGGAGGGACAGACCAAGGTGACAAGTGTCATGTCCCTTGACGAGTATATGGAGACACCGGGAAATGAGGGCAAGATGGATTCCATCGGCGGAAGGCGCTTTGAGCTTCCGGAGGATGCCCTTGAGAAGGAGGAACTGAGGCAGAAGCTTGTTGAGGCGCTGGATCAGCTTACCGAAAGGGAAAAAAGTGTCATTACGCTGTATTATTATGAGGAGATGACACTGAAGGAGATTAGCCTTGTGCTTGACGTATCTGAATCGAGGGTATCGCAGCTTCACACAAAGGCAATTCAGAAGATGAAGAACAAGCTTGGCCCGTATATGGGGATAATGTTTTAACAGGTTTCTTTAAGGAGAGGGATATGAAGAGAAATGGATATTTCAAATTTGCCTGCAGGCAGGATGGATTTTACATCACGGTGTACCCTCCGGTTGACGGTGGAAAGCCAGCTACCACAGATGATTTGCTTACATACATCAACAAGAAGGGGCTGAATGATTATGTTGACGTGCTTGCCGTAAAGAACCTTTTTGGCAAGAATGAGTCTAAGTCCCTTAGGCTGTCGGAGGTCACGCCAATACCAAACAGCGAGTACGGCGTGTATACCATCGCATCTGACAATATGAGGGTTGAGGCGGTGTTTTACCCGCCTTTTGATGGTGCAGATGTTCTTTCGGCGGATGAAATCAAGTCTGACCTTGCGGCAATTGGCGTAAAGGCAGGCATAGATGACGAACAGATTAACGCATTTCTTGAGAACCATAATTATTTTGAGCCTTTCATTGTGGCGAAGGGAACTGACCCGATAGAAGGGCATGACGGGCGCATTGAATACAAGTTCAACACCGAGCCGGTGAAGGCACCTAAGGTGAAGCCTGACGGAACGGTGGATTTCCATGAACTGGACAATGTGAACCACATTAAAAACGGTGAGGTGCTTGCGGAGCTTTTCCCGGAGGACCTGGGAACACCTGGTGTGGACGTGAAGGGCAAGACCGTGTATCCGCACAAGGTCAAGAGGGTCATGTTCAAATACGGGCGCAACATGCATGTGTCGAATGATGGACGGCAGCTCATTTCCGAGGTCAGCGGGCATGTGTCCCTTGAGAATGACAAGGTCTTCGTCTCCAACACGCTTGAGGTTGTGGATGTTGACAACTCCACGGGCAATATTAATTACAATGGTGGCGTGCTCGTCAAGGGCAATGTGCTGGCGGGCTTCTCGGTTGAGGCGACTGGTGACATTACCGTTGAGGGACTTGTTGAGGGTGCAATTCTCAAGGCAGGCGGCAACATTACGCTTGTGAGGGGTGTCCAGGGCGGCGGCAAGGCAATCCTCAAGGCGGGCGGCAACATAGTCACCAAGTTCATAGAGGGTGCGGAAAATGTGTCCGCAGGCGGAACCATTGAAACTGATTCAATTCTGCACAGCAAGGTTGTGGCAAAGGGTGCCATTACCGTAAAGGGACGCAATGGTCTGATTGTGGGCGGTGATGTCAAGTCAACGGTGCTGATTGACTGCATGACCATTGGCAATGAGATGGGAACCACCACCGTGGTTGGCGTTGGTGTTGACCCAACGGTGAAAAAAAGGATAGATGTGTTAAAGCATGAGCTTGAGGAGATGGGCAAGCAGAAGCTCCAGCTCAGCCAGGTCGTCACGGTGCTTCGCAAGCGCCAGGATGAGGAGGGCAAGCTTTCGCCTGATAAGCAGTCCCTGCAGCAGAAGACGATGAGGCAGATGATTCTCCTTGAGCAGAAGATAACCACTAACAAGAAGGAGCTTGAGGATTTGCGAGGGATGATTAGCGAGGATTCCAACGCAAGGATCAAGGTTGCCAAGACGGCATACGTGGGAACGAAGCTAATGTTTGGCGACCAATACCTGTTCCTTCGCAAGAAGTATGATTACTGCCAGTTCGTTAAGCGTGAGGGCGACATAGGAAGCACGGGCATGTAATCAGTTCATACATGTATGGCTTGAATGGAGGTTGTTATGGCAATTCGTCCTGTGGATATTGTTACAATGCAGAGAATGGGGGATGTGTCCCAGCTTAAGCAGCAGGAGGACAGTAAACCCGTCACTGACCAGGTCAATTTTCAGAACCAGATGACCAAGGAGACGGAGAAGACCTCGACGCAGGTGGTACAGAAAAGCGACATCAATAATGACCAGCAGAAGTATGATGCCAAGGAGAAGGGAAAGAATGAGTACCACGGGGATGGAAGGGTAAAGGTTAAGAAAAAGAATGGGACAAAAAAAGTAATTGACGGTGAATCAGAGTCAGGGCTTTTTGATGTTACAGTATAAGAGAGGGCAATGAAGTGACATCCTTTGAGATAGTATTGTTATTTATTGGTTTGGCGTGTGTTGTTGTGAGCTTTGTCATGGGAGGTGACAAGGCAAAGCCGGAGCAGCCGATATCCACGGAGCTGAACCAGGCGCAGAAGGAAGCGATAAGGAAGCAGGTGCAGTCCATAATCGATGAGGAGGTGATAACCGCCTCTGAGAAGACGGAGGTGTCCCTGGACAAGATTTCCAACACAAAGATACTTGAAATGAATGAATATGCGGAAAATGTGCTTGGACAGATTAACCGCAACCACAATGAGACGGTGTTTCTCTATGACATGCTCAATGAGAAGGCAAAGGAAGTCAAGACAACCGTCAAGGATGTGAATGTCACAAGACGCCAGGTTGAAAAAATACAGGCGGAGGTGGCAAATGACGTGCTTGCGGCTTCAAGGGAGCGTGAGGCGCAGCCGGGGGAGGATAAGACTTCGGAAAATGCGCTGCTTGGGCGTTCACAGGTTGAGGGGCTTGAGGCTGATGTCGCAGGAACCTCACTGGTTGAGCCTCAGCCAACGGTGAAGGCACCGACGGCAGCAAAGCCATCTGCAACGGCAAAGAAGGCGGTGGCAGACAAGCCGGCCGTAGGAACGCGGCAGCCACGCGCAGCAAAGCCATCCGCAACGGCAAAGTCATCTGCAACGGCAAAGGCAGAGGATGCAGGCGGAACGGATGCCGTGCCGAAAAAGTCCACGGCACAGATTGTGAAGCCGGGGACGGCAACAAAGCCCGCAACCCAGCCGAAGACGGCAAGGCAGAAGAAAAAGCCGGGTGTTGAGGAGGAGGTTCCGTCATTTCACTCCAGCAATGTGGCAAAGGAGAGGGTGCGTAAGGTTGTCGAGTCTGACGAGAGTGAGCTTGACGAGGATGTAAACCATACGGGAATGTCTGAGGAGGATAAGATGGATGCCGCCATTCTTGCCGCCAAGGGAGAGAAAATGGCATCATCCGCAACAAGGAAAAACGCCAGGAGGGCAAAGGCAGAGGCCGTGCCGGCAATGGATGATGATTCGCAGGCTGTAAAAACCGCCAACAACAATGAAAGGGTCCTCAAGCTGTTCAAGGAGGGAAAGAACAGCAGGGACATAGCCAAGGAGCTCAATCTTGGCGTGGGCGAGGTTCAGCTTGTGATAGATTTATATAACAGTACAAAGTAAAGGGTTGGATATTGAGGTGAACATTAAATATTACATTCGCGGACTTGGGATGGGGATTCTTCTTACCACGGTGCTTCTCACCGTGTCAAACCACATGAGGAATGGCAGCAATGCAACATTGGCTTCACAGAATCCCACCACACAGCAGGAAACCAGCAGGTATGGCTCACTGGTGGCAAAGACAGATGATGAGACTAAATCTGATGGCGGGGATGACACCAATGCTGATACGGAACAGACCGCGGGTGAGGAGGGTGTGACACGTCAGGCGGCAACAGAGGCAGCAACACGCCAGACAGCATCTGAAAGCGCCACACGGCAGGTGACAACGGAGGCAGCAACACGTCAGGCGGCAACGGAGGCAACAACGCGCCAGACAGCGTCTGCCACGGCTTCAACACAGGCGTCAGGCGGCAGCATTACGGTTTCCATGGAGAATGTCAACTCCTCTGAGGCGGCGGCACAGGCCGTGGAAGCAGCAGGACTGGTGGATAGCTGGAGGGAGTTCAACACGTACCTTATCAACAATGGCTATGACAGGAAAATCTCAACCGGAACCTTTGAGTTCCAGGGCGGGGAGGATTTTGAGACCATTGCAAGGACAATTACCAAGGGACGCTGATGATGCGGCGTGAAATCGGCAATGAAAGCAGGCAGAAAATGCTTGCTTTTTTTTGCGCTTTCTGATAAACTACCCTAGTGACTAAAAATCACGCAGTCTGACTGTGTGCCAGGTGCCATTTACGCTTGGTGGGCATATGGGATGAGGGCTGCGGAAGAAAAAAACCAATGGAGGTATGACATGAGCGTAATTTCAATGAAGCAGTTACTTGAGGCAGGTGTTCACTTTGGACATCAGACAA
>CAYZYS010000007.1:0-31219 GCA_964482605.1 uncultured Bacteroides sp. | reverse complement strand
TGAAGCCTGCGATGCGGGCAGGGTTACGGTCAATGACAGGGTCGTGAAGGCATCCTATGATGTCAAGGAGGGTGACATCATTGAGATTCAGTTTGGCAACAGGACCGTGAAGGCAAGGGTGACGGACATCAGGGAGACTACCCGTAAGGATGAGGCAAAGGAAATGTTTGAGTACCTTTAAGGCATATGGGGTTGTCATGCTTTGCCCTGGACCGTCATATATATGTGGAGTAGGCATTGGGACTGACGGGGAAAGGCGGATTTATGCACAGGGTTACGGTTGACAATTGCAATAAAACCCAGATATGCGGGGTGACGGATGTAATATCCTTTGATTTGAACAGCGTCATATTGGAGACTGAATGCGGAATGCTTGAGGTCAAGGGAAATGACCTGCATGTGTCCAGGCTTTCCGTTGAGAAGGGTGAGGTTGACGTGGATGGCAGGGTGGTGTCAATGGTGTATTCAGAGGTGTCGGACTTTGCCAAGGGAGGCGCTTCATTACTGGAAAGGCTGTTTAAGTGACAGGGTCATGGGCTTCCGGCATAGACGGCTCAATATACTGGGAGGCCGGCTTTTTTCTCACATCTGCATTCTGGGGCATTGTGCTGGCAGCCATATATGATGTGGTGCGCATTTGCCGCAGGGTGGTGATACACAGGACTCAGGTGTGGATAATCGCGGAGGACCTTCTTTTCTGGCTTTTGGCGGCAGGGCTGGTTTTCCACACCGCTTACCGCATGAATGACGGCATAATCAGGGGCTTTGCCCTTGGCGGGCTTTTTGGCGGCGCTTTTTTGTACCACATGGGCACAAGGGGATGGCTGGTTGAGGGCATATCCTCGCTTTTGGGAAGGGCGGTGCAAAAAATCAATAAACTGATTGAAAATATCAGGAAAATACATTAGAATGATGTGGATTGGCGTGGGAAGAGAAATGGAGGGACAATGCGCAGATTTGAAACCAAATACGGCAGGGAAGCAAGAATCAAACGGCAGAAAAGGTCTAATCTGATAGCGCTTGTTACTGCGGTTGTTGTGGTGTTTGTCCTGATAATCGTGGTTCTTGGGAGCCGGAGCACGCTTAACAGCAAGAATGCAGAGTATGAGTCCAGGAAGGTTGAGCTGAACCAGCAGATTGCCGAGCAGGAATCAAGGAGCCAGTCCCTGGAGGAGTACCGCAAATACGTCCAGACCAAGAAATATGTTGAGGAGATTGCGAAGAACAAGTTTGGGCTTCTGTACCCTGAGGAGGATGTGTTCCGTCCGAAGAGCACGGATTAAGGCAATAGGCGTTCATGGCAATACAGGCAAATGCACCCGCAAGGGTGTTTTTTTGTCGATGGAATCATAAGCCATACATGACAATATTTGACATAATATCCATGTCACCAAGGGTACAATGTCCTAAAAATCTTGCTTGTCATGGAAGGCGAATGTGCGATGGATGGGGATAATATAAAAATAGTATACTCCAGGGGAAGGCTGGAGGAGTCTGCAAGGACGTTTCGCAAGCTCGGTGAATCCTGTGCGGACATGGAGGTGGCAGGGCAGCTTGAGCTCATGGCCGACGTGCTTGAGGACTGCCTTGCGGCAGGTGACAGGCTGCAGAAGCCTGAGACGCGTGTCATGAACAGTGTGGAGAAAATGCTGGCGAAGCGTGGGATAAGGGTGCAGAATCTGTACGTGCTGATGCGCAGTGACAAGCCCATGGAGGTAATCATGGAGGCGAGGACGGGCAGGCGTGGCAGCGCAAGCTCCCGCGAGATAGCACTCTGCCTGGCCAGGACCATAGGCTGTGACTTTGAGCCGGATGACGGCTGCAGGCGCATGGTCAATGATACCTTCCACAGGTTTACATTTGTGCAGACGCCAAGGTATCAGGTGTTGACGGGCAAATACCTCATGGCTGCGGATGAGACCCGCGTGTCGGGTGACAATTATTCGGTCTGTGAGCATGGAAAGGGCAGGACGGCGCTGATACTGGCGGATGGAATGGGCAGCGGTTACAGGGCGAGGCAGGAAAGCGCAGTGGTGGTGGAGCTTTTGGAGAGCAGCCTTGAGGCAGGCTTTGACATAAGGTCAGCGGTGGGGCTTGTGAATGCGGCAATTGCGTCAGGACGTGAGGACTGCCATCCTGTAACCGTGGACATGTGCGTGTTGGACAGGTATCTTGGGGTGGCAAGGTTTGTGAAGCTGGGGGCAGCCGCCTCATTTATCAGGCGGGGCAGTGATGTGGAGATTATACGCTCAACCTCCCTCCCGCTTGGCGTGCTTGAAAGGGCGGATTATGACAGTGTCGTGAAGAAGCTGCAGGACGGGGATGAAATCATACTTGTCAGTGATGGTGTTGTCGAGGCATTGGACGGGGATGACAAGGAGGGGCAGCTCAGGCAAATGATACTGGACATTAAGGAGAAAGCCCCGAAGGCGGTGGCGGCAAGGCTCATGGAGATGGTGTGCACCTGCAACAACAGGCCGCTGGCTGACGACATGAGCATATTGGTGGCGGGTGTGTTTGACACAGCAATCAATGTGTATTAATATTTAAGCTGAATTTTTGTCCGCATGTACAGGGCGGACGGAGGCAGGACTGGGATGGTGGATTTTTTAGGAACCATTGAAGGATACATTGAGGATAATAAAATGCTTTGCCCCGGCGATTATGTGGTTGTGGGGCTGTCGGGCGGTGCTGATTCAACGGCGCTGCTTAGGCTGCTTGCAGGGCTTCGTGACAGATACCGCCTGGAGCTTGGGGCAGTACACGTGCATCATGGGATTCGTGGCGCGGCTGCGGATTCGGATGAGGAATTTTGCGTAAATCTGTGTGATTGCCTGGGTGTTGAGCTTGAGACGGTGCATGTGGATGTTCCGGCAAGGTCAAGGGAGGAACGCATTTCCCTTGAGGAGGCGGGCAGGCTTGCAAGGCAGGCGGCTTTTCAGGAGACGGCACAAAGGCTTTGGGGAAAGGGCAGGCGCTGTGTGGTTGCGCTGGCGCATCATATGGATGACCAGGCTGAAACGGTGCTCATGAACCTTGCAAGGGGAAGCTCCGTCAGGGGGCTTGCGGGCATCCGTCCCGTCCATTCCATGGAAGGGCATGGCGCCGGGGAAGCCAAAGGGCGTCGGGCTGCCTACACCGTAATCAGGCCGCTTCTTTGCGTCAGGAAGACAGACATAACGGAGTGGCTTTCATCAATTGGCCAGGGTTATTGTGTTGATGCAACAAATGCTGATTTGGAGTATACGAGGAACCGCCTGCGCAATTCAATTCTTCCAATGATGGAGGAGGGCATCAACAGGCGTGTTGTTGAGAATGTTGCCAATGCAGCAGGGGAGCTTGCAAGGATTGATGAATACATATGCCGTATGGCGGAAAAGGCGCGCGAGTCCTGCGTCACAAGGCGTGGGGGCTGCATTTCCATATGCAGGGATGGGCTTGCGGGGCTTGACGGCGTGATTGCCGACAGGCTTGTCATGGAAGAGCTTGTGGCGCTTGCGGGCAGGGCAAAGGACATATATTCCGTGCATGTGAGGGCGGTTTTGGGACTTCTTGGTAAAAATGTCGGCAGCAGCGTAAGCCTTCCGTATGGGATGAGGGCGGTTGCCGGATATGATGACATTACCATTTGCACCGGTTCCATGGAGGATTCGCTTGGGGACGGTGAATTTTGGACACCTGACGGGATTGTCACGCTTGTGGGCGGAATGTCGGCGGGGGATGCCGTTGAGCCGTCAATTGTGGAAGGGGATGCCCCTGAAGAAAATGTCTGTACGAAATATTTTGATTATGATAAAATAGAAGGCGATTTGCAGCTCAGAACCAGGCGCAGCGGGGACATGCTCTGCGTTTACGGTGACGGGCGCAGGAAGAAGCTGAAAAATTACCTTGTGGAGCAGAAGGTTCCGGAGCGATACAGGGACAGGGTTTTGCTTGTTGCCTGTGGAAGTGATGTCTTGTGGGTTGTTGGCATGAGGGTAAGCGAATACCACAGGGCTGGTGCGGACACAAGGCATTGGTGCAGTGTGACGCTGCCGTTAAAAGGACTGGAAGGAAAGCCATGGGTGAATACGACAATGAAATAGCCGCCGCATCAGGTGCGGCAGCAGGGCAGAGGATAGAGGTACTCATACCGGAGGAAAGGGTTGATGAGAGAATCAGCCAGCTTGGACAGCAGATAAGTGCTGATTATGCAGGAAAAGAGGTTCACCTGATATGCATATTGAAGGGAAGCATTTTCTTTACCTGTGAGCTTGCCAAGCGAATCACCGTTCCAGTGACACTTGATTTCATGCAGGTGTCAAGCTATGGGTCTGGAACTGTGTCATCGGGCGACATACGGATTAAGAAGGAGCTGGACGAGGACATTTGCGGTAAGCATGTCATTGTAATTGAGGACATTGTAGATTCGGGCAACACGCTGTCAAGGCTTGTGCCCCTGCTTGCGTCAAGGAAGCCCGCAAGCCTTAAGGTGTGCACGCTCCTTGACAAGCCTGACCGCAGGGAGGCAATGGTTGACATAGATTATAACGGATTCGTCATACCGGATGAGTTCGTGGTTGGGTACGGGCTGGATTATGACCAGAAATACCGCAGCCTGCCATACATAGGAGTGATAAGGCAGTAAGGAGAAGGAGACATTTCATATGAATCGAAGTAGGTTTGGGGGGCTTGGGATATACATAATCCTACTTGCCCTGGGGCTTTGGCTGTTGTTCACCATGAGGGACGGAAGCAGCAGTGAGACAAAGCAGCAGTACACATATCAGCAGTTCATGGAGGATGTTGGCAACGATAACGTGCTTTCCGTTGTAATCAAGCAGAATGAGCAGGTTCCGACGGGTGAGCTTTCGGTTGTGCTCAAGAACAGTACGTCAACACAGTCCATGTATGTCAGTGATGTGAATGAAATTCAGGAGCTGCTCCGGACGGAGGGCATAGATTACCAGGTGAGGAATGTGAGGACTTCAAGCCTGCTCACAACGCTGCTCCCGACGGTCATTATGATTGTGTTCGTATTTGTCCTGTTCATGATAATCACAAGGCAGGGCGGAGGCGGAAGCAACGCCAAGATGATGAATTTTGGCAGGAGCCGTGCCAAGATGGTGACGGATGCCAGCAAGCTTGTGAAGTTCAAGGATGTGGCAGGGCTTGAGGAGGAGAAGGAGGAGCTGGAGGAGATAGTTGATTTCCTCAAGGACCCTGGAAAATACACCAGCGTTGGTGCAAGGATTCCAAAGGGCGTGCTTCTCACGGGCTCACCCGGTACGGGCAAGACGATGCTTGCAAAGGCCGTCGCGGGAGAGGCAGGCGTTCCGTTTTTCAGCATATCAGGCTCGGATTTTGTGGAAATGTTCGTGGGCGTGGGCGCTTCCCGTGTCAGGGACCTCTTTGAGGATGCCAAGCACAATGCGCCATGCATAGTTTTCATTGATGAGATAGATGCGGTTGCCAGAAGGCGTGGAACCGGAATGGGCGGCGGACATGACGAGAGGGAGCAGACGTTAAACCAGATGCTTGTGGAGATGGACGGCTTTGGCGTCAATGAGGGAATCATTGTGATGGCTGCCACTAACAGGGTTGACATTCTTGACCCCGCAATACTCAGGCCCGGACGCTTTGACAGGAAGATTGTCGTGGGAAGGCCGGATGTCAGGGGCAGGCTTGAGATACTCAGGGTGCATTCCGCCAAGAAGCCACTCAGTGATGATGTTGATTTGGATTCACTGTCACGCACGACTGCAGGCTTTACGGGGGCTGACCTTGAAAACCTCCTCAATGAGGCTGCTATATACGCTGCCAAGCAGGGGCGCAGGTTCATCAATAATGAGGATGTCAAGTACGCATTTGTCAAGGTTGGCATAGGCGTGGAGAAGCGGAGCAGGATAATCTCCGAAAAGGAAAAGAAAATCACTGCTTACCATGAGGCGGGTCATGCGATTCTGTTCCATGTGCTTCCTGATGTGGGTCCTGTGCATACGATATCCATAATACCAACGGGACAGGGAGCTGCGGGCTATACAATGCCGCTGCCTGAGAAAGATGAGATGTTTAACACAAGGGGCAAGATGCTTCAGGACATCATCGTGAGCCTTGGGGGACGTGTCGCCGAGGAGCTGGTGTTTGATGACGTGACAACAGGGGCTTCGCAGGACATCAAGCAGGCAACGCAGGCAGCAAGGGCGATGGTGACCAAGTACGGCTTTTCCAAGAACCTTGGGCTTATTAATTATGACAGTGACGAGGACGAGGTGTTCATCGGACGTGACCTTGCACACACGCGTCCTTACAGTGAGGATGTTGCGGGAAGGATAGATGCCGAGGTCAAGGAAATAGTTGATGACTGCTATGCCAAGGCAAAGGAACTGATTGGCCAGCACAGGAACGTGCTTGAAGCCTGTGCCGCATTGCTCCTTGAGAAGGAGAAGGTAACAAGGGAAGAATTTGAGGCGCTTTTTAACGCATAAGACGCAAAACACCCTGGGGATGTGATGTCCCTTGGGTGTTTTGCGTTATTTTTTCATATTACTTGAATTATCCCCTGTTTCGGTATAAAATATAGAAGTATATCTTTGCGTGGATGAGAGGAGTGAAGGACATGAATATCACGAAATCATTTGAACAATGCACTGATACCGAAAAGAAGATTGAATATTTTTTGAATGTCAGGCCGGTGCTGAATATTTATGCAATGTTCAGCGATGCGGGCCCGGAGTATAGAATCCCGGCTGAGCCGGATGCCAACCAGGATGTGACGGTAAGGCTGCGCACAGCAAAATACAATGTGGACGAGGCCTATGTCTATGCCAATGGCGAACAGATTAAGATGAGTAAGGCTTCAAGTGATGGCAAGTTTGATTACTATGAGGCAACGATACATTTGGGCGAGGATAAGGTTTTCTACCATTTTGAGGTGAGAACAAGGAATACGGTCTGTTATTACAACCAGATAGGCGTTATGAGGGATTTGAACCCGTTTTATGACTTTCAGATAATGCCTGGCTTTAAGACACCGCAGTGGGCAAAGGGCGCCGTGATGTACCAGATATTTGTTGACAGGTTCAACAACGGTGACCCGGACAATGACGTGCTGGATGATGAATATTCATATATCGGTGACCATGTGCAGCAGGTGAAGGATTGGAATGAGAATCCTTCAACCATGGATGTGAGGAGGTTTTACGGCGGAGATTTGCAGGGCGTGATGGATAAGCTCGACTATCTTCAGGACCTTGGGGTTGATGTGGTGTATTTCAATCCGTTGTTTGTGTCGCCGTCCAATCATAAGTATGACATACAGGATTATGATTACATTGACCCGCATTTTGGCAGGATTGTGGAGGATGACGGAGAGCTTCTCTCCCCTGGGGACAATGACAATGTGAATGCCACCAGGTACATCAAGAGGGTCACAAGCAGGAAGAACCTTGAGGCAAGTAATCAGTTTTTTGCGGAGCTTGTGGCTGAGATTCACCGCCGCGGCATGAAGGTAATCATTGATGGTGTGTTCAACCATTGCGGCTCCTTTAACAAGTGGCTTGACAGGGAGAAGATATATTCCCATTCCAAGGATAAATACGAGACGGGGGCTTACCAGCAGGAGGACAGCCCGTACCACGATTTCTTCAGGTTTTATGGCAACCAGTGGCCAGACAACGGCTCATATGACAGCTGGTGGGGCAATGACACGCTGCCCAAGCTTAATTACCAGGATTCGCCAACGCTTGAGGAGTATATTCTCCGCATTGGCAGGAAATGGGTTTCAGAGCCGTACAATGTTGATGGCTGGCGCCTCGACGTGGCGGCTGACCTGGGGTATGACAAGGAGTACAACCACAGCTTTTGGAGAAAGTTTAGGAATGAGGTCAAGAAGGCCAATCCTGATGCCATAATACTTGCGGAGAATTATGGTGATTCCTATGACTGGCTTCAGGGAGACCAGTGGGATACCATAATGAATTATGATGCGTTTATGGAGCCCGTGACGTGGTTCCTCACGGGAATGCAGAAGCACAGTGATAATTACAGGCAGGACATGCTGGGGGATGCGGCGAATTTCTTTAATTCGATGAACCACAACATGTCGAGGATGGGGGAGCAGGCGTATGCCATTTCCATGAATGAGCTCTCCAATCATGACCATTCGAGATTCCTGACCAGAACCAACCATGTGGTTGGAAGGCTGGCGGATAAGGGCTGGCAGGCAGCGTCACAGGGGATTAACAAGGCAGTGTTCATGGCTGCCGTCGTGATTCAGATGACGTGGCCGGGCGCACCGACAATATACTATGGGGATGAGGCAGGCGTCTGTGGTTGGACGGACCCTGATAACAGAAGGACGTATCCGTGGGGACATGAGGATCAGGAGCTTATTGATTTCCACAGGGAAATCATTGCGATTCACAAGTCGAGTGAGGCATTGCTTTACGGCTCCTACAAGATGCTTGTGTCAGACCATAACCTGATTTGTTATGGCCGGTTCTACGGGGATGATGCGGCTGTTGTTGTGGTCAACATCTCGGATGATGAGCGCCAGGTCAATATTCCGGTATGGCAGGTGGGGCTGTATGGCAACTGCGATGCGGACCAGGTGTTCATGTGCTACGAGGGTGGTTACAGCACACAGCATCTTGGGTACAATGCAAGTTCGGGCTGGATTGAATTTGGTATCAGGAGGAAGTCAGCCGTTGTGCTCATGAAGACCCACAATTAATCCATATGGCAGTGCAGGGGTGAACTGCTTTTTTGGGATTAATCTATTAAAATGCGGTGCGGGCATGTAAGGTGCCATGTGCGAGGAGGAATGGATGGATAAGAACGGAGTCAATGATTATAGCGTGAGGGACGCGGAAAGCTCGGCAAGCAAGGCACTTGAAAGGGTGCGGAAGGACCCTGACAACAGTGGCAGGGCGAACAGGACGGGCGAGGCAGCCGCATCCTCAAGCAGGCTTGCGAGGCAGGGACAGTCACAGAACAGGCAGTCTGGCACGGCAAGACAGAACCAGACGGGTGAAAGAAGAAGCAGCACTTCCGATAAAACCAGGAGAAGTGGGACAGGCGGCAGCACGGCGAAGACGGGTGCTTCCAACGGCGTCACAAGGACTGGTTCATCAGGCACTGGCAGGACGGCTTCATCAAGAACGGGTTCATCCAGGACGGGGACAACAAGAACCGGAACAGCCAGAACAGGAACGTCAGGCAGCCAAGGCACACGCAGGAGCCCGCAGGGACAGGACGGTTCAGGAACGAGGGCGGCAAGGCAGGGAAGCAGCCCGGCGTCGGATGGTGCAAGGTATGTAAGGCAGTCATATGATGATGATTTTGAAGAGGTAAGGATTAACAGGAACAAGCGCACCTGGAACAAATACAAGAACTATATATTTGCGGGTGTTGGAATAATTGTGGCATTGATAATCCTTGTGACCGGGGTAAAGTCGTGTGCAAGGAAGCAGAAGGAAGAGGAGGCAAGCCTTTATTCGCAGCCTTCAATGGGTGCGCTGCAGGTTTCAAGTGCGGCGGACGAAGGGACTTCACAGTCTGAGGAGCAGTCTTCTGCCTCACAGGCTGCGGCATCACAGGGCGTGGTGCTGACAACCACGAAAACGGCGGCAGAGGAGGATTACACCTCACAGGATTTCTATGGACAGAGCGTGTTCATAGGTGATTCCATAGTCAGCGGAATCTCGTATTACAAGTACCTTGATTCCGCAAGGACGGTGTATGACAACAATCTTACCGCATCAAAGGCTGTTGACAAGGTGAGCGAGGTTGTGTCGAAGTCACCTCAGAGGGTGTACATCATGCTTGGAATTAATGACCTTAATTACAACACCAAAACACCTGATTCGATTGCGGAGGATTTTGCAACGCTCATCAGCAAGATAAAGCAGGAGCTTCCGTCAACCACAGTGTACGTGATTTCGGTTACACCTGTCACAAGCGCATTTGAATCAAAAAGCAGCACATATGTGAAGATGAGCAATGTGGAGGAGCTCAACAGCAAGCTCAAGGAGGCAGCAAACAGCACGGGCGGTTATTATTTTGTGGACATCAACTCGTCACTGCAGGATTCATCAGGTTACATGAATTCAGACCTGACGGGTAACGGGTATGGGCTTAAGGTAACGTATTACCCGTTCCTGCTCAATACCATTGCAGAGATGACAAAATAATGGCAGGCATATATGTACATATGACGGAATTGTTAGGCTTGGATAGGATTAAATGTGAGGGTTTATGAATTATCATGTTTTGACATTATTTCCACAAATGATAATGGATGGTATGAATACCAGCATAATGGGGCGTGCGATTGACAATGGAATGCTGACCGTCAATGCCGTCAACATTAGGGATTTTGCCAATAATAAGCATATGAAGGTGGACGATTACACATATGGAGGGGGTGCCGGAATGCTGATGCAGGCGGCACCCGTGTGTGATGCGTATGCACATGTGGAACGGCTTATTGGACACCCGGCGAGGGTCGTGTACATGACCCCTGCCGGGCGTGTGTTTAACCAGCAGCTTGCGCTGGAATTGTCGCAGGAGGAGGATTTGGTCTTTCTGTGCGGGCATTATGAGGGAATTGATGAGAGGGCGCTGGAAAAGATTGTCACGGACTATGTGTCGATAGGCGACTACGTGCTGACGGGGGGTGAACTTCCCGCCATGGTGGTAATGGATGCGGTGGCAAGGCTTGTGCCAGGGGTGCTTAACAACAAGGAATCCGCCGAGTTTGAGAGCTTTCATGACAACCTGCTGGAATACCCACAGTATACAAGGCCTGAGGTGTATGATGGGATGGCTGTTCCAGAGGTGCTTCTTTGCGGTGACCATGCAAGGGTTGAGCAGTGGAGGCTTGAACAGTCCATAGACAGGACAAGGCGTTTCAGACCTGATTTATATGAAAAGTATCTTGCGGAGCATGGCGAGATTGTCAAAAAGAATAAGAAAAAAATTACTGAAAAAGCTGACGTGTCAATGCTTGACCTTGACCCGGGCACAGGGCTTCTCAATAAAAGGGCAATAGAAATGTACGCCAGAAGCCTTATTGAGAGTCGCCCTGAGTATGATGTCGCCATCGCGGTGATTGACATTGATGACTTCAAGGATGTGAATGATACATACGGGCACCAGTTTGGCGATGACGTAATCACGACCGTTGCCCATATTTTGCAGGAAACGGTGAGGGACAGGGGAATTGCCGGAAGAATAGGCGGCGATGAGTTTTTCATCGTGCTTAAGGGAGTTCCGTCATGGGATGACAGGAAGAACATCCTGCGTGGGCTCAGGATGAACATTGAGAAGGCTTACAAGGGTAAGAAGGGTGATTTTGCCGCAACCTGTTCAATGGGCTGTGCAAGCTATCCGGAGGATGCGGACAATTATGATGACCTTTTCATGCTTGCGGACAGGCTGTTGTATCTTGCCAAGGAGAAGGGCAAGAACAGGTATGTGCTGTACCAGGATGAGCTGCATCATGAATATGCGTGGAGCAGGAGCAGGAAGTCGCTTAAATCGGTGGACATGGTCAATGCCGACAAGCTTGAGGTCATTAACAGGGTGGTTGACGAGCTTTATTCCAACCCAGGGCTTACGCTGTCCCAGATATGCGACATATTTGCACCGAGCTTTGAGCTTGATGACGTCAGTATATACAAGGCAGGGGACTGGAGCCGTGAATCGGTCTGGGGACATTGCGGGGACCATGATTTTGATGGGGCTTACATGGGGCAGGAGGATTACCAGTCCTGCTTTGACAAGGACAACGTGTTTGCTGTGAGCAATTATGTGATGCTCAGTGAGAGGTGCCCCGCAATGCGTGACGCCGTGAGGAACGACAGCATAAGCTCGACTGTGCACTACCGTGTGGTGAAGGATGGTGACGTCAAGGGAGTGATTGCCTTCAACCGCACACATTCTTCCAAGAAATGGGCAAGCAGTGATGCCAACTGGCTGTGTACCATGGGGCATATCATGGCTGACAGGTATTTCAATTGATGGGAAAAGACGCATGATAAAGGATTTTGTTGCATTGGATTTGGAGACCACGGGCACATCCCCATCATCCGACAGGATTATCGAGATTGGTGCAGTGCGCTTTCGGGATGGCGTGCCAGCCGATACCATGTCAACGCTTGTGAACCCGATGCTTGGCATACCGCCAAGGATTACGCAGATTACGGGGATTGGGGACATGGATGTTGCCGGTGCCCCTGTGATTGGGGACTTAATCGGGGAGCTGGTGGAGTTTACAAGGGATTTGCCGCTTCTGGGGCACAACATACAGTTTGACTATGGTTTTGTCAAGAAAGCAGCCATGGATGCAGGACTTGCATATGAGCGAAGCGGCATTGACACATTGAAGCTGGCGAGGCGCATTTTGCCAAGGGAAATGAAAAAAAGCCTTTCACAGCTGTGTGCGTATTTTGGCATAAATCCGGGGAACAGCCACAGGGCACTTGATGATGCAATCAGTGCCGCAAGGCTGTATGAAAGCCTGTATGGCATTAATCCCGGGGATGAGGGTTTTGTAAAACCGCTGCCACTGATGTGCAGCATCAAGAAGGAATCACCCATAACACCGGCACAGAGGTCATATCTGTCCAGCCTGTTGAAAAAAAGCCACATGAGTTTGGACAGCCCGATTGACGAGCTGACCAAGAGCCAGGCGTCAAGGCTGATTGACACCATTTTGTCAGGTGGTGGCAGCCGATGACAGGATTTCCTCAAGGTGGCTTACAATGGTGTCCTTCATCAGGGACGGAAGCTCGCCGGCCTGCGCTATGAGCTTCTGAATTTGCTGGCTTTGGCCCGCGCCGGCATAGTATCTGGCAAGGGTGTAGTAGTTGCTGCTGATGTGGGTCTTGCACCTGATTCCGTATTCAAGGACCTGAACTGCCTCCTGTGTGCGTTCGTCCTTCATCAGTGCCTCACCCCACGAGGCGATTGACTTAATAAGTGTGGTGTAGTTGTCGTCATACTGTGAGAGCGCCTCAAGGTTTGCCGCACCGTATGCCAGTTTTAGCTCAGTGTTGGTGTATGCGCTCAGGTTCAGGATTCTCTCGTCTGCAAGCTTGCGGATGGTGTCCTGGAGACGGAGGATTTCGCCGGAGGCATTGTCGTCAAATGGCAGTGTGTCAAGTGGAATCCTTATGTAGTCAAGGTTTTCTATGTCCTTGCGCCTTGTGTTGTTTGCCTCATGCTCACGGGCAAGGAACGCCTCACGCCTGTTTTCAACGGTGTGGTCATGCCTGTGCAGGAAAAATGTGAATATGACCAGAAATATTACGACAAATGGAAATGCGAACATATGGACCTCGTTTCTGTATTCTGATTTCGGGTAGTTAGTTTGCTTTATATTATATTCTAAAGGAATGGAAAGGGAAAGTATAAGATGATTAATTTTTCAAATAAAAAAAACAAGAGGATTCTTTTGATTGTGATAATAGTTGTTGTTGTGGCGATGGTTGTGCCAACTGTGGCAAGCGCGCTGCTGGGGATTTTGTAGGAGTGGCTGCCGTGGGGCTTTGTCGGGGACATATGTCTGGAAAAGGTGGATTGGCATGATATCGGACAGGATATATAGGCGCTCGGTGCTTAAAAACATGAACCCCAGGGGACAACGGCTCACGAGGTGTGCTGATTCGGGGCTTGGTGCTGTTGTGGGGGACATCACGGGGAGTGTCGTAGCTTCGATTAAAACAGGAAAATATGGAATATATGCAGCATACAATGAATTGTGCATAAAGGGCGCAACGCCCCTTTTTTTCAACCTGTCGGCAACAGTGCCCGCGGGGTATTGCGAGGAAGACCTGAAGGAATGTGTCTCCTGGCATGGGGCTGTCGGTGAACGGCTTCACATGGGCTTTGGGGATTGTGCTGTCAATGTGGATGGCAATGTGTCTGAGCCGGTGCTTACAACCTGCGCCATCGGGGAGTGTGCGGGATACCATGGACTTTCGGGGGCTGCGGCAGGGGATGACATTGTTTTGGTCGGGCGGATTGGGCTTGACGGGATAAGGCGTGTTGTGGAAAAACACCCTGAAGCGGTGCGGGAAAGGTATTCGCAGGAGTTCATCCGCGGTGCCCTTGGGGCTGAGGACGCATTTGCGATAGGCAGGGCGGCAGCCCTTGCGAGGGACAACGGCGCAACCTTTCTGCAGTGTGTGGGAGAGGGCGGGATATATGCGGCATTGTGGCATCTCGCACAGGAAAACGGCAAGGGCTTTGACATTGACATGATGAGCATTGGCGTGGACCAGGAGGTCATTGAGCTGTGCGAGGTTTACGGCATCAATCCGTATGGGCTGTCATCCCTTGGATGTTTATTGGTGACATCTCCTGACGGATGTGGTATAGTTGATGTTATGGAATCTGATGGAATGCATGCAGGCGTGCTTGGCAGGATGTCAGATGGGAAAGCAAGGATAATGCGGCTGAAGGATGAGATTAGGTACCTGGATGTCCCGATTGGTGAGGAGGCTGACAGGTTTTGTTTTGGAGGATATGGTGGTAATGAGGGAAAAGATTCTTAACATGCTTGAGAAGAATGGCCGCATTGACCTGAAGGACATGGCGGTGATGCTGGGAACTGATGAGGCACAGGTCGCCAATGAGATGGCACAGATGGAAAAGGAGAACATCATCTGCGGCTACCATACATTGATTAACTGGGACAACACCAGCGAGGAGAAGGTAACGGCGCTGATTGAGGTTAAGGTTACGCCACAGAGGGGGCTGGGCTTTGACAGCATTGCGGAACGCATATATAATTATGACGAGGTTACGTCAGTGTACCTCATGTCAGGCGGCTTTGACTTTACCGTCATCATAGAGGGCAAGTCAATGAAGTCCGTTGCGCTGTTTGTTTCAAGCAAGCTGGCAACGCTGGAGCATGTGCAGAGCACATCAACACATTTCATACTGAAAAAGTACAAGGATTATGGCATTGTGCTTGAGGACACTGACAAGGACGAAAGGATGCTTGTGACCCCATGAGAAATCCCGTATCAAAGAAGATAATTGACATAGAGCCATCAGGCATAAGGAAGTTTTTCGACATAGTGAGTGAGATGAAGGATGCCATTTCGCTTGGCGTTGGGGAGCCTGATTTCGACACCCCGTGGAAGGTCAGGGAGGAGGGCATATATGCCCTTGAGAAAGGTAAAACCTTTTATACCTCCAATGCAGGGCTCAAGGAGCTCCGTGAGGAGATTTCCAGGTACGTGGCGAGAAAATATGATTTGAGCTACGACCCTGAGGGCGAGATATATGTCACCGTGGGCGGCAGCGAGGCAATTGATGATGCGCTGAGGGTCATGGTTGACCCTGGGGACGAGGTGCTGATACCACAGCCAAGCTATGTGTCCTACCTTCCATGCGCAGTCATGGCGGATGCGGTTCCGGTGGTGATTGACCTCAAGGAGGAGGATGAGTTTAAGCTTACAAGGCAGGAGCTTGAGGCAGCCATCACGCCAAAGACCAAGATATTGGTGCTGCCATTCCCCAACAATCCGACGGGCGCGATTATGACCAGGGAGGAGCTCGAGGAGCTTGTTCCCGTCATTATTGAAAATGATTTGTATGTCATTTCAGATGAAATATATTCTGAACTTACATATGGTGGCAAAAGGCACGCTTCCATAGGAAGCCTTCCAGGCATGAAGGAGCGCACCATTACCATCAACGGGTTTTCCAAGGCATATGCCATGACAGGATGGAGGCTGGGATATGCCATGGGACCAAAGGTGATTATTGAGCAAATGATTAAGCTGCACCAGTTTGCAATCATGTGCGCACCAACCAACAGCCAGTTTGCCGCAGTTGAGGCTTTGAGGAGCTGCGACAGGGAAGTGGCTGAAATGGTTGAGGCGTATGACCAGAGAAGGCGTTACCTTCTCAATGCCTTCAGGGAGATGGGCATGGAATGCTTTGAGCCATTTGGGGCATTTTATGTATTTCCTTCCGTCAAGAAGTACGGGCTTACCTCTGATGAGTTTGCCAACAGGCTGCTCCGCGAGGAAAAGCTTGCCGTGGTTCCCGGCACTGCGTTTGGTGCAAGCGGTGAGGGCTTTGTGAGGATATCATATGCATATTCACTGGCTGACTTGAAGAAGGGGCTTGAGAGAATCAGGAGCTTCGTGGAAAGACTGGAAGACAAATGAGATAATTAACGATTTCAATGCTAAAGATGTGGGAGGTAGGCTATGGCTGACATTAATGTTGAAATAATCAATCCGTTTTTGATGGCAGCAACCAGCATCATGAGGGATATGTGCCAGATGCCGTTGAGTGTGGGGAAGCCCTATGTCAAGACGACAGAATTTCAGAGCGATTCCGTTTTGATAATGATTGGCGTGACCGGGGAGATAAGGGGACAGGTTGTGCTTGCCCTCACAACCGAGGGCGCATGTAAGATTGCGGGAAAGATGATGATGATGGAGGTCAAGGAGCTGGATGAAATATCGACCAGCGCCATCAGCGAGCTTGGTAACATGGTCATGGGCAACGCTGCAACGATTCTGTCAACAAAGGGAATCGGAATTGACATTACACCACCTACGCTGTGCCGCGGACAGGTGAGCATATCGACGTCATTTACGAAAAATGTGTGCATTCCCCTGTTGTATGAGGGACAGACATTGATTGAGCTTGACATTGCGGTGAAGAGTGATGATTAACATAGTATTGCATGAACCGGAGATGCCTGCCAACACGGGCAACATAGGGAGAACCTGTGTGGCTGCGGGGGCAAGACTGCACCTTATAGAGCCGCTGGGCTTCAGGATTAATGAAAAAATGCTGAAGCGTGCGGGGCTTGACTATTGGGATAAGCTGGATGTGCAGAGGTATGATGATTACGGGGATTTCCTTGCAAGGAACCCTGAAGCGGCGGGGCACATTTACATGGCATCCACCAAGGCGGTACATACTTACTGCGATGTGGCGTATGAGGATGGCTGCTACATAATGTTTGGCAAGGAAAGCGCAGGGATTCCGGAGGAGCTTCTTGTGGGGAACAAGGACAGGAGCATAAGAATCCCGATGGTGGGTGACATACGCTCCCTCAATTTGTCCAACTCCGTTGCCATAGTGCTGTATGAGGCGCTCAGGCAGCACGGGTTTGAAAGCATGAACCTTCAGGGACACCTTCACAGGCTTAGCTGGGGTGATGAATGAAAAATGTGTCAAAGTGAATAATATTTTATTGAATCGGTTTCCCTGAAACCGATTTTTTCGTATATTCTGATTGCAGCTTCGTTGCGGCTCGAAACCTGCAGTACAAGCGGTGTGCAGGGGAAATTGCGGGAATGCCACAGGACCACGTGGTTGACAAGGCCTGTGGCAAGCCCCATGTTCCTTTGCGCTGGCTCTGTCCATACGCCCCAGAGGCAGGAGGTATGGCTGACATCATCAGGGCTGTCCTTGTCAGGGGTGGTTATGTGGCACTCGCATGCTCTGTTGCCAAGTTTATCATCAATGTAAAAAAAAACATCATTTTCTGATATGGTTTTTTGGATTTCGGTCTGCGTGGGCAAAGCTTCCTTACGGGCGGATTCGTCAGGCACCAAGGTCATGAGAAGCTCCGAGTGCGAGTAGGGCAGCCTGCCTGGTGTGGCTGTTGCCGTGTACAGGTGTGTTATTCCGAGCCTGCCCGCACTGGCTTTTGCCCTTTGGAGAAGCGCCGAAAATACTCCCTTGTGCCGTGACGAGGGCTTCACATATGCCGTGACCTCGCTTTCGGTTTCACCGGGAATCCAGAGAAGCGACAGGAAGCCAATCACGTCATTACTTCCGGAGGAAGCTGCAGAAGGCTTTAGGGCAGCAAAAAAACACGCCTTGCCGGAGGGCGAGTTCTTTTCATAGTAAATGTCGTACCCAGGGTCGGCTTCACTCCATGAATCAAGGGTATTAAGTATGTGTTGTGGTAAATTTCTGTATGCTTTTATTCTCATAAAGATATTGTATCAAATGGGAATTTAAGGTACAATGGGAAATATGGCGAGGGTGTTCATGCATTCTTGAATATCTAACAGGATTGGGGAAAATCATGGGAAAAATAGCAATTATGACAGACAGTAACAGCGGAATCACGCAGGAGCAGGCAAGGGAGCTTGGGGTGTATGTCCTGCCGATGCCGTTTTACATTGATGGGGAGGTGTTTCTTGAGGACATAAGCCTTTCACAGGAGCAGTTTTATGAGAAGCTCTCACAGGGGGCTGACGTTACAACCTCGCAGCCGTCACCGGGGGAGATAATGGACAAGTGGAATGAACTGCTTGAAAGTCATGACGAGCTTGTGTATATCCCGATGTCAAGCGGGCTCAGCGGAACCTGCCAGACCAGCATGATGCTGGCTGAGGATTATGACGGAAGGGTGCAGGTGGTTGACAACCAGAGGATATCAATAACCCAGAGGCAGTCCGTGCTTGATGCCAAGGCATATGCAGGCCAGGGGAAAAGCGCCGCAGAGATTAAGGAGATTCTTGAGGGTGTGAAGATGGAATCCAGCATTTACATAACCCTGAGCACGCTTAAGTACCTTAAGAAGGGCGGAAGGATAACGCCTGCGGCAGCGGCAATCGGCACGATGCTCAAGCTCAATCCGGTGCTGCAGATACAGGGAGAGAAGCTGGATGCCTACGCAAAGTGCCGCGGTAAGCAGGCGGCAAAGAAGACAATGATTGCCGCCATCCAGAAGGATTTGGATACAAGGTTTGCCGAAGCCTATGCGCAGGGACGCGTGCATTTGGCGGCGGCATACACAGACAATCCTGAGGAGGCAAGGGAATGGGAAGCAGAGATTAAGGAAGCATTTCCTTGTGCAAGGACGGATTTTGTGATTAACCCATTGTCACTGAGCGTGTCGTGCCACATTGGGGAGGGTGCGCTGGCAATCGGGGTATCTGTGCACTCACCGGGGCTTGATTGACAGGTTGGCCCTTATGGTGCGGATTTTCGGTTTAAGATGAGTGTGATGGGAGATATGGCGTCATGGACAACAGACTTATGCTTAGGAGTGAGGTTCCGGAGGATTTCAGGTGGAGCATAGGGGACATTTTTGCGTCTGACGGTGAATGGGAAACGGCGTATGCTGAATTTAAGGGGGAGCTTTCGGCGGAATGTACCCAGAAGGGGCATATGGCTGAGGGAGCCCATGTCATACGGAGCCTTCTTGGCGGCTACGATTCGCAGGATGAGAAGCTTGAGAGGCTGTATGTGTACGCACATATGCGGTTTTACGAGGATATGTCGGATTCCGTGCATCAGGGCATGGCGGAAAGGGCGGCAAAGCTGTCCGTGGAGTTTGGAAAGAAGTATTCATTTCTTGAGTCGGAGCTTTTGTCAGTGCCGGAGGAGAAGCTGCGGCTCTGGATGCAGGATGAGCTAAAGGATTACGGGCGGTTCATCAGTGACATACTTGCGAGAAAGCCCCACACCCTTTCCGAGGGGGAGGAGGCAATACTTGCAGGTGCGTCAATCATGAGCCAGGCTCCCAAGAACATTTTTTCACAGTTTAACAATGTTGACCTTAAGTTCGGGATGGTGCCGGGTGGTGACGGGACGGACGTCCGCCTTACACTTGGGCGGTTCACCTCGCTCATGCAGAGCGGCAGCAGGGATGTGAGGCGCAGCGCCTTCAAGGAGCTGTACAGGGGCTATTGTGCATATGGCAATACCCTTGCGGCAGCGTATGAAGCCAATGTGAAGCAGTCCTGGTTTTATGCCTCCACAAGGAATTATGCCTCTTCAATGGAAATGTACCTGGACGGCAATTTCATCCCGACATCAGTGTATGACAGCCTGATTGACACGGTGAATGGCAGCATTGGGCTTCTGCACCGCTATGTGTCCCTCAAGAAAAAGGCGTTGGGCGTGGATGAGCTGCATATGTATGATGTGTATGCCCCCATGGTTGGTGATTATTCCATGAAGGTCACTTATGGTGAGGCGAAGGACATTGTGCTGAAGGCACTGGCGCCCATGGGGCAGGAATACATAGGCCTGCTTAAGAGGGGCTTTGACGAGGGCTGGGTTGATGTGTATGAGAACCAGGGCAAGAGAAGCGGGGCGTATTCCTGGGGGGCATACGGGACACACCCTTACGTGAGCATGAATTATGAAAATACGCTGGATGACGTGTTTACGCTTGCCCATGAGATGGGGCATGCAATGCACACGTATTATTCGGGGAAGAACCAGCCGCACATATATGCCAATTACAGGATTTTCGTGGCGGAGGTTGCATCCACCTGCAATGAGGTGATGCTGATAAAATGGCTGCTTGACAATTGTGATGATGACAGGAGGGAGCTTTACCTGTTGAATCATTATCTTGAGCAGTTCAGGGGAACACTGTTCCGCCAGACCATGTTTGCTGAGTTTGAGAAGCTCACCCACGGCATGTGCCAGAATGGGGAGCCGATTAACCTCCAGTCACTTAACCGCATTTACCATGGGCTTAATGAAAAATATTTCGGGCCTGACATGGTGGTGGATTCGGAGGTTGACCAGGAGTGGTCAAGAATACCGCATTTTTATAATCCATTTTATGTATATCAGTATGCGACCGGATTTTCTGCGGCAATTGCAATTGCCAATGGGATTATGAAGGGCAATGAGGCAGTGAGGGCGGGATACCGTGAGTTCCTTTCGGGGGGCTGCATGCTGCATCCGCTGGAGCTGTTGAAGCTGTGCGGAGTTGACATGGAATCGGGGGAGCCTGTGCAGGCTGCAATGGAAACATTTAAGGAGCTGCTGTGCTGTATGGAGAGAAAGCTGGACACGGCAGCGAAGGAGATGGGATGAGCTTTAATACTGGAAAAGGTGTCTATGAAATCATAAGGCGCACTCTGGCGATGGTCAATAGACCCATCATAGAGCACGGTGAGAGGACAGGATACATCCTGTATAAAATGCTGGAGTGTGAGTACAATTACACGGAGAATGAGATGTTTAATTATGTCATGATAGGGATGCTTCATGACATAGGGCTGTACAGGGAGTCCAACATCAAGACGCTTTCCCATTTTGAAGATGAGAAGATATGGCCGCACTCGGTAACCGGGTTTGAGTTCCTCAAGTATCTTTCGCCGCTTGGGGATTTGGCGGAGATTGTGCTGAACCACCATGTCCCATACAAGGTTTTGAAGGGCATGAAGCTGAGGCACAGTCATGTGATAGAATGTCTATCATTTGCGGACAAGATGGAAAATTACATTGGACAGGAGGAGTCCAGGCGGGATAAGTCATTTTTCACGAAGAGCAGGGGAACGGTGTTTTCTGAGGATTCATTTAAGCTTTTCACCAAGTCGGAGGAGAAGTTTGGCATACTGAGGAAGGTGACGGATGGCTCGTACAGGGATGAGCTGTATGAGTTCCTTGACGCTCACAAGGTGTCGGAGGCTGACAGGCTGGCATATTTTAACATGCTCGTCTACACCATAGATTTCCGAAGTGAGGCAACGGTGATTCACACCATGTCGACGGTGAATTTTGCGCAGCAGCTTGGCAAGAAGCTGAAGCTTTCCGCAAAGGAGCTGTACAACCTGCACTATGGTGCGCTGCTTCATGACCTGGGCAAGCTTTCCGTGCCGATAGAGATACTTGAGTCGCCGAAGCGCCTGACGGATGCGGAGATGGAGATAATGAAGTCCCATGTCAGGATTACGGAGCTGATTCTTGACACGGTTGTGGATGATGAGATAAGGGACATTGCCGCAAGGCACCATGAGAAGCTGGATGGCACGGGCTATCCAAGGGGGCTGACGGAGGAGGAGCTTACCTTCCCGCAGCAGATAATTGCCGTTGCGGACATCTTGAGCGCCCTGTACTGCAAGCGCAGCTACAAGGAAAGTTATGATTCAAAGGTAATCCAGGACATAATACAAAAGGATGCGGATGCCGGGAAGATAAGCCGCAAGGCGGTTGACTGCCTCATGAAAAACTATGATGAGATAATAGCCAACTATGAGAAGGAAAAGGATGACACCATTGGAATTTACCTGATGATTAGGAGCCAGTACGACCTGATTATCAAGAAGTTCGAGAAGGTACCCGTAAAGCTGTGAGGGCAGTGGCGTTGACATGAATATAGGCGGAATTGAAATTAAGAATAATGTGTGTCTGGCACCGATGGCAGGGGTAACTGACCTGCCATTTCGCCTGTTGTGCAGGGAGCAGGGCTGCGGGCTTGTGTACACGGAGATGGTAAGCGCCAAGGCGATACTTTACAACAACAGGAACACCGGGCAGCTTTTGCAAGTGGAGCCGGGTGAGAATCCGATTGCAGTGCAGCTTTTTGGCTCGGACCCAGCCATTATGGCGGACATTGCAAAGCGTGTGGCGGAGCTGCCGTTTGACATCATTGACGTGAACATGGGATGCCCCGTGCCGAAGGTGGTGAACAACGGGGAGGGCTCGGCGCTGATGAAGAATCCCGTTCTTGTGGGCAGGATTGTGGAGGCAATGGCAAATGCCGTTGACAAGCCGGTCACGGTGAAAATACGCAAGGGCTTTAATGATGGCATGGTAAATGCGCCTGAGATAGCGCATGTGGTGCAGGAATCGGGCGGAGCCTGTGTTGCGGTACACGGACGCACAAGGGAGCAGTATTATTCAGGAAATGCTGATTGGGACATAATCAGGCAGGTCAAGGAGCGTGTCACCATCCCCGTCATAGGCAACGGTGACATAAGAAATGCTGCTGATGTTGAAAGGATGATGGCGGAAACGGGCTGTGACGGTGTCATGGTTGGGCGTGCCGCAAGGGGCAACCCATGGATTTTCAGCGGGCATACGCCAACAACGGAGCAGGTAAGGGCAATGATTTTGCGCCATGCAAGGCTTCTTGTGGAGCACAAGGGCGAGTTCACGGGAATCAGGGAGATGAGGAAGCATTTTGCCTGGTACACGGCAGGCTGCCCCAATTCGGCTGCCCTGCGCAACAGGGTCAACTATGTGGAAAGCATGGGGGAGCTTGAGGCGTTGGTAATGGAGATATTAAAGTAGTATAAAATTTTTTTTGGAAATTTGTGAAAATTAGTTTGACACAATTCTGATAATATGATAGTATGAGAATGTTCGTGGACACAATTTGTTCACATCATATTTTATTCGGAGGTACTTGTAATGAAAGGTACAGTAAAGTGGTTCAACAACCAGAAAGGTTACGGCTTTATTTCTGATGAGCAGGGAAACGACGTATTCGTACACTATTCAGGACTTAACATGGAGGGCTTCAAGTCTCTTGATGAGGGCGCTTCTGTAGAGTTCGACGTAGTTAACGGTGCAAAGGGACCACAGGCTACTAACGTAACTAAGTTATAATCCAAGACGTATTACAGTGTACTCCATTTTGAGATAAACGATGATTTATTGAATAGAGATATATTGTTACACAACGAAGATTATGAACGGTAATTGCCACAGATGAGTGAATCATTTGTGGCAATTTTCATATGCAAAGAAAGGAAAACAATGGATTTTGACATTACTTCAATAGACATGACACAGACGCTTCCGGAGCACATTACCGCCATGATGAACGGGGGCGGAATCCTGCTTGTCTCGGTGGCACTTGTGCTGGGGGCGATATTTTTCATACGCTACAAGGCGAGGATTGTTCCGCTGCTTCTGGGGCTTCTTGCGTATGCGGCATTTATTTTCATTGGAAGCAACCTTGTGATTAACCTGCTTCCTGACTTTGTCAGCACCACCAGCCTTGTGTCGGGCGTGGAAATATGGGTTAAGTCCCTGATTCTGGTGGTGTTTTTCATGCTGGCGCGCGTGTGTGTTGTTGGAATCATGGGAACGAAATATGGCAATCCGGGCGATGTGATGATTGCGGGTCTTGGGCTTGGCGTGGGTGATGCAATCGTGTACGGCGTTACGATGGTCATTTCCCTGGGGGTGCTTGCCACTTCGATAGGACAGTTCGGGATGGAGGAAATACTGCTTGGCAATGACCTGTCTGCTGACCAGGCGCTTGAGCTTTACACTAATTCAATATCACCGATGCTGCATGCGCCGGTTGTGACATGGCTCTTGATGGGCATAAGCCTGTGCATGGACATGGTTTTGAATGTCGGCTTCATGATGCTCACCTGGGGGGTGGTGCAGGGGAAGCTCACAAGGGACTGGTATCTCATCACGGCAGGACTTAACTTTGTCATAATGCTTCCTTATACATTTAATGCAATATATTATACATCATTGGCCAGGGCGCTTGTGATGTTCGGGATTAAGGCCGTGCTGTTCGCTGCGGTTGCCGCAGTGATATACAAGGTTGACGGATACCAGCTTGGTTCGATGCTGAAGGCTGACCTCAGGGGCTTTAAATATGAGAAGATGCCGCACTTTGGAAATCTCAGGAAACGCTGAGGCGGTTTTGTGGAAATATAAGGAAATATGCTAAAAACTATGGATTTATGAGACTGTTGATGATATACTTGCCCTGTTGTTTTAGTAATGTCAATGGCGGATTGGCGTGAGTGATTCGCCCATGGGAGCAGAGATGGAATACAAGGATAATGATGATGTGGAAATTATTGATGTGTCGGAGGTTGCCGATGACGATACGGAAATCCTGGAGGTGACGGAGGAAACCGATGATGCGGAAATCCTGGAGGTGACAGAGGAGACCGACGATGCGGATGTGCTTCTTGACATTGAGATAGAAGAGGATGACGGCGTTGAAATCATAAGCCCTGTGGAGGCGGCGGAGGCGGAGAATGCGGATGATGCTGACGACCAGGAGGACGAATATGAGGAAAGTGAGGGCGTGATTGCGCTCGTCATGGCTTTATGCACACGCTTTGCCCATAGCAAATACAGCATGGCGGCAGGTATTGCGGCTGTGATTATCGTTGTCGCCTGCGGAACCACATTTGCGCTGGTCAGCAGGAAAAACAAGCCGACTGTGGTTGAGACGTATGTGCCGCAGGAGACCACCACGCAGTTCTGGACTGAGGAGGAGACTAAGGCGATGCCGCTTCAGGGAATGAAGCTTGAGGCGGTTGCTGATGAGGATTCCATAACCGCAAAGGTGCTGGATGAGGATGGGGCTGTGCTGACGGGGCATGACTTTGTCATAAAGCTTTATGAGGGAAGCCTTGAGACCAACAGGGAGAAGGTTGACAAGGCAATACAGAAGCAAAAGGAGCTTGCAAGCACCGCCGAGGCCACAACTGAGCAGGGCAGCTCCGTAGGGAATGCTGCCACGGTGGCAGACACGGATGATGCGGATGGTTCAGTTGCATACAATGATGATGACAAGGATGGTGAAATTGTCATAAAGAATCTTGAGGCGGGTACATATACGCTGATGGTTCAGGCGGAGACAGGCTTTGAGGTACCTGATGCAACAGAGGCCACGATTGTCAAATTTGAAGTAATTGAAAATATCATGGAGCAGGTTGTGGAGCAGTCGGAGGACACTGAGAAGGAGGACCCGCAGGCGGTACGTGAGGCGGAGGCTTCAACTGTTCCTGCGGTTGAGATAACCACGGCCGTGCCACAGACGCAGACTGGCAGCATTGCAGCCACGAAAAAGCAGGTGACCGTAACCAGCGTTAAGCTGGATGATGGAAACATTGTGTATTCCTCAAGGTCGACGGATACGATTTATTCATATAGTGATGTTTCAAGCTACATAACTGATGACAATAAAAGAACGGTACACCTGTCGGATGGCTCAACCATTACGGGATATGTGTATGAGACGGGCACATTCAAGGCAACTGACGAGGAGTATTCGGTAATCAAGAAGCTGCTTGTGGAAACTAATGTAAGTGCTGCCAATGTGACGGATTTGGTGATATTTTCCGATGATGTGCCTGTAAGGCTTGCCAATGAGGCATCCACAACGGCTGAAGGCAAGCAGGAGACATCGGCGGTTAATGGCACTGCCAGTGAAACGACGGCTTCCACGGCGGAGGGCACTACGCTTGTCCAGGAGACGGCAGCTGCATCAGGCTCTAAGGTACAGACCACAACGGCGGCAGCTTCCACCACGCAGACTGCGGCGGCTTCAACGCAGACAACCACAGCGGCGGCTTCCGCCACGCAGACCGCAGCGGCAGCAGCCTCAACCACACAGGCAGCCACGGCAGCAGCTTCCACAAGCCAGACGGCAACCCAGACCCAGACTGCGACGCAGGCAGGGAAAACCTACAGGGTGGTGGAGCTTACGGTGGTGACGGAGAATGAGGTCAAAGAGGTTGATGCAGGATGGTATTATGATGGCGGTGACACATACTACCTTGAGGATGGCAAGGCGCTCACGGGCTGGCACTGGATTGAGGGGCTTAACTATTACTTCAATGCCAGCGGAAAGCTAAGCTCAACCCTGGTGATTGATGTGTCCTCATACAATGGAAGCATTGACTGGAAAAAAGTGAAGGCATCCGGAATCAGTGACGTGATTGTCCGTGTTGGTTATAGGGGCTGGGGAACCGCCCGTATCGTGCGTGACAGCAAATTTACCGAAAATGTGTCAGGGGCAAGGGCTGCTGGGCTTAATGTTGGGGCTTACTTCGTGACGCAGGCGATTAATACTGCCGAGGCTGTTGAGGAGGCGAGCTTCATAGTACAGGAGGCAAGGCAGAACGGCCTTAACCTTCCGCTTGCAATAGATGTGGAATGGGCAGGAAGCGGCAGCGAGCAGGGCAGGGGCAATTACCTGTCCGCAGGTGAGCGTACTGCCGTAATCAACGCATTTTGTGAGACAGTATACAATTCAGGCTATACGCCGATGGTATATGCCAGCAAGAGCTGGTTCACCAATTACATCTATTCGCCTGGCATTGTGTCATATGCCCAGATTTGGGTTGCGCAGTATGCCGACATTGACGAGACTACCTACGGCGGCAGGTACAATATGTGGCAGTTCCGCAGTGACGGTGCCGTCAGCGGAATCAGCGGCAACGTGGATGTGAGCGCATGGGTTCGCTAAGGCAATGCGTGGCTTACCATTGCCTGCGGTACTGCCCTGCGGTCATGCCCTCAAGCTTTTTGAATACCTTGTTGAAGTAGCTTGCGTCACCTATCCCGCATTTCCTGGCGATTGCCTCGATGGATTCGTCGGTGTAGCGCAGAAGCTCCTTGGCATAGTTGATTCGCTTGGTGAGTATGTACTGGACGATGGTGACCTGGTACTGCTCCCTGAATGCACGGGCAAGGTAATATTTGCTTATGAAAAATGTTGATGAAAGCTCATCAAGGGAAAGGGGGCTGCGGAAATTGTCATCGATGTAGGAAAGCACTTCGGGAAGCTTTCCTGCCAGTGACGTGGTACCGTTGCCGCTTTCCGTTATCGCCTGGGTGAGCAGGCATGTGATTAGCATGGAGGATATGATGTCTGTGTCGGCCTTGTGGTGCTCGTGCACTTCTATTATGCGGTTTATGGTGCTTACCGCCTGGCTGAAGTCAGACACGTTAAATACTGGTGAGCTTCTCTGTGAGAACAGCTTGTGGTAGTGGGAGGCAAGTGGGCCGTTGAAATGTACCCACATAAGCTCCCACGGCTTATCCTCGCTGCTGATATGCGAATATTCGTTGTGGCAGTCAAGGAGGATACACTGGTGTGGAAGCACGGTGTATTGCTGCAAGGGGCTGTCATTGTCACTTTGGGCTGCGACTTTTACCTGACCCTCACCGGACAGCACCGCGATGAACAGGTAAGAGTCAAGGCTTTTTCTATGGCTTTCGTGGGGCTTCAGGCTCTTCAGCATGCCTGCCTCCTGGACATAGAACAGGTTCCGCCTTGCAAAGTCGTTTGGCGTGTTGATTATTCTTTTTGTCCTTGTGACCTCGGAACGGTTGTATTGTTCAAAATATTTCGGCATTTTCTGCGTATTCCCCCTGCATTGGCTTTGATTGCATATAAATGTGCATAGCAAGATAATACTATTTTATGGCAATATAGTCAATTGATAATCGGCTGGTAATGGGATATCCTAACAAAGGTTGTGCTTGAGTGGCATAACAATATTTTACAATTATATGGATGGAGATTGTTATGGAAAAGAATGCAAAGATTTATGTGGCAGGACATCATGGAATGGTTGGTTCTGCAATATTGAGATGCCTTAAGGCACAGGGATATTCCAATTTTGTGCTGCGTACCTCCAAGGAGCTCGACCTGAGGAGACAGGCTGATGTTGAGGAGTTTTTCAGGACTGAGAAGCCGGATTATGTGTTTTTTGCCGCATCCAAGGTGGGCGGAATCATGGCCAACAGCCTGTATCCGGCGGATTTCATGTATGACAATATGACCATGGAAATGAACATGATAAAAAATGCTTACGACAATGGTGTCAAGAAGCTTCTGTTCCTTGGAAGCTCCTGCATATACCCAAGGATGGCACCGCAGCCGATGAAGGAGGACTGCCTGCTTACGAGCGCACTGGAGCAGACCAATGAGGCATATGCGCTTGCAAAGATATCTGGGCTTCGTTATTGCCAGTACATGAACCGCCAGTACGGAACCCATTACATTAGCGTGATGCCTACCAACCTTTATGGCCCTAATGATAATTACCACCCTCAGAATTCGCATGTGCTTCCGGCAATGATTCGCCGTTTCCATGAGGCGAAGGAGGCAGGTGCGCCGTCAGTCACAATCTGGGGTACGGGAAAGCCGCTTAGGGAGTTCCTTTACGTGGATGACCTTGCAGAGGCATGCGTATACCTCATGAACACCTATGATGGGGATGAGACTGTAAACCTGGGAACCGGAAAGGAAATCTCCATTGGTGAGCTGGCACAGCTTGTGAAGAAGGTTGTGGGCTATGAGGGTACGATTGAGTATGATACCTCCAAGCCGGACGGGACACCTAGGAAGCTTCTTGACGTGAGCAAGCTGGAGGGCCTTGGCTGGAAGTACCACACAGAGCTTGAGGAGGGAATTGCCTTGGCATATAAGGATTTCCTCACAAGTGATGTCAGGGTTGAGCGATGACAGGGGTTAGCGCAACCATTATGTAATAAATGGCGGGAATTAGCGCAACTGCGATGCACACAAGCATACGGAGCCTTATGTACAGGCTGCGGTGGTTGTAATCCAGGTGCACAAGCCCATGCTCCTTTGGCACGTTAATCAGGATGAGCGCATATCCCACGGCTGTGAAGGCAGTGCTTAGCATTTGCGTCAGGTAAAGCGTCGGATGGCTTGTTGAAAAATTTACTATGAAGGTACCTATGTCCGGAAGGGACGAGGTACCTTTATTTAATGTCAGGGTGGCAACCGACTGCTCTGGTGAGAGTGGAAACAGCCTGTAAAGCAGCATGTTGCCGTAAGCCTCACGGCTGTAGCACCAGGAATAGCGGGTATACAGGGACACCAGCAGTGCCGCTTCAAAAATCACACAAAGAAATGTGTTTAACCCGTATTTGTTTCCGCTGGTGTGAATGAGGATTGTCAGGAAAGGTATTGCAAGCACAATCCAGTATGGGTATGCAGGTGCTGCCACATACATCAGTATGTAGGTGGAAAATCCTGCGAATATGGTTTCCTGGTAATGCCTTGAGGGTGACGGGTTCTGGCTTTTGTAGCAGTGTATCACCAATATCAGGTAGGATGCCCAGAACATTGACACACCGCTGAATATCTTGTAATCACTGAGTATGTCAATCAGCCCGTTGTTGGTGGCAATTACGGATGAACCGTAGGTTCCGAGCATGAAGAGCAGCTTGAGGGCTGCGGTTATACTCAGGCTTAATGCGAGCTTGCCGATTATCTTAAGAGGGTTCTTGTCTTTCAGGCAGAGGAGGGGCAGCATATACAACAGTGCAAAATATTTCATACTCACCGCAAGGGCAAAGCACAGCAGGAATTTTTTGTTTTCTTCCTTCAGGTAGTAATATACCCCTGCAAGAATAAATATCAGTGAAAGTATGTCGTATTGCCCTATCATGAGGATGCTTGCCATGAGCGTGCATGAGGAGCAGTATGAAAGCAGCAGCCCCGGCATGCATTTGTCCTCTGATGCCGTAATCAGGGCTGTTATTTTTTTGACAAGGTATCCGGTGATTCCAACGGCCACAAGCAGCATGGACTTGGCATACAGCATTGCCACAAAGCTGTCCTGTATGTTGCCGCCCCTGAAATGTTCGATAATCCACAGCGGAAGGTTCCATATGGCAAATATCACATAAATGGTGAAGTCGTACCTTGCATCCATAACCGTGGAAAATGCAGTGCTTCCACAGACCACACCTGTCGAATTGCCGCCGCAGTATGCGTAGAAGTCCAAAAGCCTTCCGTCAAAGAGGGCATCCCACACAATCATCCCGTGGCGCATGGTCTCGGAAAAATCTCTGTACATGTATGATGAGAAAATCAAAAGCCCGAAAAAGCCGAGCACGAACCACTCAAGCATGGTGCCGATTGGAAGTGGGCAGCGCCCTTGCGCCTTGATGGTTTTAAATAATTTACTGGTTGTCATGATGCTCCTCCGTTGATATTGTCTTGTTCCATTCCCATATGAAGCTGATGGTCACTGCCACCATTGCCGCCAGCACAACATATGTGAAGCCGAGAAATTCAAGCTTTTCAAAAATCGTGCTCAAAAATCGCCCCACGGGTCCGTAGCTGCTAAAGGAAAGTGCGACGGCAGCCGTTGCCAAAACGAGTATGGCTGCCATGTACAGATTGGCGGGTGCCTTAAGGTCGGTGCATTTATACGCAAATGCAATGGCGAACACAATGAGGAACGTGCAGTAGGTGTTTTCGGCAGTTGAAAAGAAAATGAGGCTTGTGCTTATCATCAGCCCTCCCGCAAGTCCCTTGTGGGCATCACTCACATTTGGCATGAGGGACAGGTAAAGTGCGTAGCACAGCTCGAGGATGTAGGCAGTCCAGAACCAAAGGAACACATTTTGGCAATGGAGGTCATATAGCTGCTCCCACATTGAAAAGTCAGGGAACCAGGTGCAGGCAATGCGCTCCGGTATGAGGATGTGCGCCGTGACAAGCACTGCCAGCGGCATGAACTCGAGCAAGAGGTGCAGCAGGCGTTTCACTGGTCGTGCACTCCGTGCAAGCTCGAAGAACAGTATGGTGAAGCCTGAGTAGTAATTGACTATCATGGCAAGGGCGAGTATGGCCCAGTATGGTCGTTTTCCCTTATCCTGGGCGTATATGCCCGATAATGTAAGGGCCGCTGATATCAGCGCCGTTGTGACATTCATGATTCGTTCCGTCCTTTTTTCA
>CAYZYS010000006.1:0-31653 GCA_964482605.1 uncultured Bacteroides sp. | reverse complement strand
TCTTTGCAACATAATCAGGATGGTATATTTCCTTGACATAGCCCGTGGCAAGCCCAATCTGGTTGCCATAGGAGCTATAGCCATGCGCCGCACCTGTCACCAGCTTTCTCTGCGGAAGCTTGCCAGGCAGTGTGTCTGATATTGGCACCGTCGGGTCCGCCGCGCCAGTCACCCTCATTGCCTGGTATACATATGTACGCCCCGACAGTGGGTCACGGATTGCACCGCCAAGACAGGTTGCAGCGCCACCAAAAGGCTCTATCTCTGTAGGGTGGTTGTGTGTCTCATTCTTGAAGTTCACAAGCCACTCCTCTGTCTTTCCGTCAACCTCAACAGGGACAACTATGCTACAGGCGTTAATCTCATCGGACTCCTCCTGGTCGGCAAGCTTTCCCTCAGCCTTGAGCTTTTTCATCGCCATGAGCGCAAGGTCCATGAGGCACACAAATTTATCCTTGCGCCCCTTGTAAAGCTCCTGCCTGTCACTTAAATACCGATTGTAAGTGCCCTCCATCACATCCCTGTAAAAACCGTCCTTAAAGTCAACGTGCGTAAGCTCCGTTGAAAATGTGGTATGGCGGCAATGATCTGACCAATAGGTGTCAAGCACCCTGATTTCCGTCATGGTCGGGTCACGGTGCTCCTCCCCCGCAAAATATTTCTGTATGTGCTGGAAATCCTTGAAGGTCATGGCAAGCCCAAGGGAATCATACAAATTTTTCAGTTCATCCCCAGGCATGTCCTTGAAGCCGTCAAAAACCGCAACATCCGCAGGAACGGCAAACTCCGACACAAGGGTGTCAGGAATGTCCTCACCTGCCTTCCTTGAATCCACCGGATTAATGCAAAGCTCCACAATCTGCTGCTTTTCAGCCTCACTTAACGCCCCCTCAAGGACATATGTGACCGCAGAGCGCACGATTGGGTTCTCCTCCTCATTCAGGAACCGCACGCACTGCTCCGCGGAATCCGCACGCTGGTCAAACTGCCCCGGCAGGAACTCGACGGAAAACACATAATCCCCCGCACCACAAGGGAAGCTGCCCTCATATACATCATCGACAGGAGGCTCCGAGAACACCGTGGTCAATGCCTTTTTGTAGGTCTCCTCCGTCAGATTCTCGATGTCGTACCTGATAAGCACCCTGACACCCGTGACGGTGTCAATGCCAAGATACCCCTTAATCTCCTCGCTAAGCTCCCCTGCCGCAACGGCAAAGTCCTTTTTCTTCTCAACGTACACCCTTCTAACGCTACTCATCGGCGAACCTCCTATATATATTCCAATCGACCTGATGTGCCAATGCTGCACATGAATAATCAAAACGCTGTTTTAGATTACCACAAAACATCACTGGTTGCAAATAAAGACAGGTCTTTCATGCATGCATCCTTCTTATTATCCTGTATACCACCTGATTTTCCATCACCGTTGGCGCAACATGCGAGAAGAAAACTATCCCCTCCGTTGGCGACGTAATCTCCGACAGCACCTCGCCCTCATAGGCATCAATGACCCTCGCAAGCGGCTCCTTGTAGCTAACGTAATCACCCGGCGATTTCAGCCTTTCATAAAATCCCGCCTCATGGGACTTCACTGACATGAGCTCCTGCTCCTCAATCACACTGGCAATGTAGCCGCTGTGATTGTTGTATTTCACAATGCCCATCCTGGTCAGGAAGCGCAGCACCGCTGACACAGCCTGCCTTGCCGATTTCACGTCAACCTTGTCGGTGGCATTGGTGTATATGGAAAATGCATTGGTTCCATTCATCTGCCAGTTATAGTTAAGCGTCACCGTATCCATCGGCTTTGGCCTTCTTATGACAACATACTGCAGCCCAAACAGGTTGGCGAGGCTTGAGCTCTGAAAGCCCGTTTCCATCATCCTCACGTGCGGTATGAAATCCCCCGGCATGTAGAAGCTGGCAAACTGTATTCCATAGCTGTAGCCCTTCACGCCCTCAAAGAGCTTTTCGGCAATCCTCCTTGGCGCCTCCTCCTGACGCCCCGGAAAACACCTGTTGATGTCCATGTTGTCTATCGGCCAGAAACGCTTCTCAACATTGATTGCATACTGGTTTGCGGTTGGTATCACCAGTATCTCCTTGTTGTGTGAAATTGCCCCGTGCTCCTCAAGCACCTTCAATTCCTTGATGAGCTGTGAACAAATGTAGAGCTGCTGCAGCTCATTGCCGCGCATCGCCCCCACTATTGCCGCTGCCTTGTCACCGCCTCCAAAGCGGTAGCCCTCAACCTTGAATTCCTGACGGTACAAACCGTCCATGGAAAATAAAACTTCCTTGCGCATACCTAACCCTGCTCCACTTTTTTAATGACCGGTAACATACATCCTGGCTATCAGCGCCCCCTTGTACGCCACCGGGTTCTCCCTTACAGTAAATATGATTCCATCCGCCGGGGATTCAAGCCTTTGGAGGATTTTTCCCTCCACGGGGCTTATTATGTCCCCTATGTGGTCGCCCTTCCTGATTTTGCCGAGCCTGCCGTCAGGTGCGGGTATGAAAACGCCCGATTCCCCTGCACCGATAAATGCAACCTCGCCCTCGGTGGATATGATTGGCTCCCTCACGCGGGGACTCTCACCCTCCCAGATTCCAAGCCCAATCATGAGGTTGAATATACCGTCAATAAGCTGGCGGCAATAATCCTGGCTTATCCTCAGACCGCCTCCCATCTCTGACACAATCGTTGGCACACCCAGCTTGTTAAGGCTGTAGGCAAGGGTTGCCTCCCTCACGGTTATGGAGGAGTACACCCACACAAAATCAGCATTCATCAGCCTTGCATACGGAAGCAGCACCTCTGCGTCCTCATTGTTAATCCTAAGCTGTGGTGCCTCCTTTATGAACACATTGCTTGAATGCATGTCCACACACAGGCTGCTTCCCGCTATGTCACCCACAAGCCTTGCGGCAATCACCTCCGGCATGGCACCATTGTCGTCGCCCGGAAACACCCTGTTCATGTCCAGGTCAAACATTGGTATCCCCCTTGTCCCATTATCCATCCCCAATGGGTTCACGCAAGGGTATATGTCAACAATTCCCTTGAGACGCTCCCTGTTTTCATTAATGCGCCTCACAAGCTCATAGCACACATACTGGCCATCCAGCTCGTCACCGTGTATCCCGGTGACAATGGAAAGCCTTGTCATGCCTGCCCTTTCATCCTCAGGTGCAAGATGGTTCTTGATTATTGATATGCTTTCCCTTGCCGGAAGCTTTACCGACGTTACCTCCTGTATCATTCCACACCCCCACACTGTTCATTGAGCCAGTCTATCGCCTGAAGCCGTCCCTCCTCAGATGACGCAAATTCAGCATATGTCTTTTTGTCCTCCTCCACGTAATCAGAGGCAAGCGGGCCGTCCCACACACATGCCCTCAGCACAAAATCAGGCTTTTCCCCGTCCCGCCATATGCGGTACCGCCTTCCGTTGCACTGGCCTGTGTATATCCCTTTATATGCAAAAAAATTATAAGGAAGTATATCTTTATCCTCTATCATTTTTTACTTCTCCATTCCGGGAGCATTTCTGTCCCCGAAAATCCACATCACCGTTCATTTACCGAATAAAGAATTGAATTGCCCTTTTTGCCAACCCTTGACAATGTGCCCACATAATTCAGTATGTTCACAACCTGGCGTGCCGTGTCAACACCAATGTGCGCCGCCCCTGCAAACGCCCTTGTGTCAAACACCTCCCCCAGCTCATATGGCACAAGCTGCAGGTAATCCTCAACCTGGTCTATGGACACCTCCCTGCGTATGCCGATTGGAACCCTGTCAAACCTTGTTGAGCCCCTCTTTCTCGACTCGTTCCAGCCATTGAGGAGCCTGTACTCGTCAAGGTCCATCAACACAAGCTTGAGGTGCAGGTTGGGATTGGTAAGGTAATCCTTTATCTTGTACAATTCAAAAAATGCGTAATACGGAGTCCAGCATTTTGGCGCCTTCCTCCTTGCTGACCGTTCACCCGTCTCCGGCTCTATCCATGTGACCCATTTGTTATATGGCATTGGGTAAACAACCGTCACGGGATAGTGGTTCAAAAACACCGCCAGCTTGTCCCGCAGCCTGTTAAAGCCCGCCGACTGCACCTCAATCACGCCATCCCCATTGCAAATGTCCGCCACATAGCCGTCAAGCGCAACCTCATGGCAGTCGGCATTTGGCTCATAATACAGCTTCAGTATGGCATGCACCGTCTTTTCCCCAAGCGTGCCAATCCCGTTGGTTCCCCGCTCCGCCTGCAGCACCTTTTCCTTGGCAAGCTCAAATGCCTCCTGGTTAATGTAGGTAACATCCTCTTTCTTCATCCCAAAAGCTTCCTAACCGTGCTGCACTATGCCTTCCACAACCTGCGCAAGCCAGTCACCCTCAAAATCCTCAATCCGCCCTGCGTCACACAGCCCGGCAAGCTTCTGCTCAATCGGAATCCTGCCCACGGCTCCCACGCCATGCTGTGCCGCAATCTCCTCTATGTTGCCATTGCCAAATATCTGGTGCCTTGCATGGCATTCAGGGCACTCAAAATATGCCATGTTCTCAACCATGCCCAAAACCGGAACCTTCATGTTGTTGGCCATGTTAACTGCCTTTTTCACAATCATGCCCACCAAATCCTGCGGCGATGTCACCACGATTATCCCATCCACTGGAAGCGACTGGAACACCGTCAGCGGCACATCCCCCGTTCCCGGCGGCATGTCCACCAGCATGCAGTCCACCTCGCCCCATTCAACGTCCTTCCAAAACTGCCTCACGGCATCGGAAATCACCGGGCCACGCCATATTACAGGGTCGCTCTCATCCTTCAATACCAGGTTGATTGACATGACCTTGATGCCCGTGGACGTCACGGCGGGAATCAGCTTTTCATTTTCCACCATTGCCTTTTCGTGAATACCAAAAACCATGGGAATTGACGGTCCGGTTATGTCAGCGTCAAGAATCGCAACCTGCCTTCCCTCCCTTTTTAATGAGACGGCAAGAAGTGATGTGACCAGTGATTTCCCCACACCGCCCTTTCCGCTTACAACTCCAATCACCTTCTTGATTCCAGGTGCCTTTAACTTTTCCATAAAATGTCCTCATTTCTTTCCAGTGCGCCACATTTTGCCGACACACTATTTTTCATTGTACCACATTTAGATGAATTTGTAATATTATTTATTCACACTTTTGGGCAGATGTGCTATATTATGGTTATTCAGGCATTTTGGCTTAATTCGTGAATAAAATGCATGGCAAAATGCCAAAAAATTTGCCTGTGAAATGGAGATTGAAATGAAATGTCCCAATTGCGGCGCTCCCGTTGATGACGGCGCCATATCCTGCCAATACTGCGGCTGGGAAAATTCAGACCTTGTAAAGTCCAACAATGAAAATGAAATAAACGGAATATACCAGCGGATTTTCTCCATGCTGGGGCTTCCGGACAGTGCCGCCAAAAAAGCCGGAAAAATACTGACCCACCTTTCCGTGGCGCTTGTAATTTGCTTCCTCATTGCCATTGTGCTGACTGCGGGCTACGCACTGGTAATTCCCAAAATATCATACAGGAGGCAGCAATCCAACCTTGCAAAGCTGGAGGCCGTGTACATTACAGGTGATTACGAAAAGCTGTACGAGCAGCTTCGCAAGATGGGCACCGACATGTATTCCAGTGTGTATGACAAATATTACGACATTGCAAGCTTAAACAACCTGCTCGTCTCCGTGGAGGATGGCATTGACAACACGATGTCCTTCTATGGCCGCCACCCTGACAACCTGGAAGACTACATAAAGGATGATTTGTATTACCCATTGAACATATTGAACCAGTGCCAACAGGCAAAACAACTGGGCTACCCACATGACAACGGTGATGCCTATGAAAACATATCCGCCAGGGCAACGGCAATCCTAAGGGACGACTACCACCTTGATGATTCGGAGATGGCACAGGGCATTGCGCTGATTGCAGAAAGCAAATACGGACGTCCTGACCTTACTGACCTTGCCGTGATTTCGGCAGCAAGGATACTTGTGGACTGACATACCGGCAAAACAACCTTCGGAATGGAGATAAGCTATGAAATGTGAAAATTGCGGTGCAGATTACGGTGCAGATGAAAAATGCTGTCCGTACTGCCTTACGCCCAACAGCTACGTGCAGGAATTTACACAGGAAAAGGAGGAAGCCACCAAAGCCTATGAAACCGTGAAAAACACAAGGCTTCCACAATTGAGGAAAGAAGCAGCCTCAAGAATTTTAAACAAAATCCTGATTGCGGAGGGGATACTCATAGCCCTTTATTTCGTGGGCTTCATAATATTTGCCGTGGCGCAGGTAGGCGGCAAGTCCCTTAGAAATTCGCTGAAAAGGGAAGCCATCACGGAACAGCTTCAGCAGGCATACCAGGATGAGGATTTTGCCCTTCTCTACCACATTTTGCAAAAATACGAGCTGTTCAATGAGGACGGCTATGACGAATATGCGGACATGGCTTTCCTGTACTTTGATTACGAGAATTTCCGTGAGGCAAGGAGTGAATTTTACACCGATGGCGGCAGCCAGTATTATGATGAAAATGACATATATTACGCGCTGTCCAACATTAACCGACTGGTCAACGAAAGCCCTGACACATCAACGCAGCTCGGTGAAAGCAATGCAGAATATGCAAGGCAATACCGCAACGAATGCATCGCATTTGCGATAGGGAGCCTTAAGCTCACCAATGAGGAGCTTGAAACGGTGCTGTCGCCACGCAGGAATTACCAGGAGCTTGAGGCTGTCGCAGCCAATGTATGTGAAAGAGAGCCGTGGAAGTAAGAATTTTAAAGCGAATTTAGCCATGACAATATGTGAAGATAAGGAAAATCCATGAAGAAAAACAAGAAAGCAACTAACATCTCAATCATAGCCCGAACAATACTCGCCATGTTCCTTGGCTACATGCTCATGACGCTGCTGGCATTCACCATAGATGAAATAAAAGACGGAACCGAGAACACCACGGAAAACCTGAACCGTTGTGAAAGGTACTACACCGACAGGGATTTTGACGGGCTCGCCGACATCCTCCAGCTATATGATACCTTCGATGAAAGATTTGACATATACTGGGAGGTAACCGAAGCATACCAGGAATACATGTCATACCTCCAGTGGCACGACCTTGAGCTCACCACTGACGGAGCCTATGTGAGTGCCGATGAGGCAAGCGCCAACGCAGAAAAGGCGCTGCAAAGCCTTGAGGAAATGGCGGCAAATCCCGTCTCCGAGAGAAACCGCCAGCCAATCAACAATTTTCTTGAGCAGGCAAAAAATTACAAGCCAGACAATTAAACATTTTTTAATAAATAAATTATCATTAAAACAGGAAATCAAAGCATGAACATTCTTACACTAGAAAACATAACGAAAACCCTTGGGGAGCGAACCCTGTTCGACCAGGCGACCCTTGGCATCAACGAGGGCGACAAGATTGGGGTTGTCGGTGTCAACGGAACAGGAAAATCCACGCTGCTGAAAATTGCCGCAGGTCTTGAGGAAGCGGATTCAGGCAGGGTTGTAAAGGGCAATGACATAACCCTGTCCTACCTTGAGCAGGCGCCATCATTTGACAACGGAATGAGCATAATCGACTACGTGGTGTCAGGCGCCCTGTCAATCGCAACCAGCTACAATTCGGGCGGACGTGAGCATACGCCGGAGGAACGTGCCTCAATTGAAGGTGATGCCAAGGCAATCCTCACCCGCCTCGGAATCTCTGACTTTGGCGCAGATGTCACCACCCTGTCCGGCGGACAGAAAAAACGAATCGCACTTGCAAGGGCGCTGGTGCATCCAGCCGACATTCTCATCCTAGATGAGCCAACCAACCACCTTGACCACAACATGGTCATATGGCTTGAAAATTACATAAAAGGCTTCCGCGGACAGCTTCTCATGGTGACCCATGACAGGTATTTCCTTGACAATGTAACCAACAGGATTGTGGAAATTGACAGGGGGCACCTCTATTCCTACGCAACCAATTACTCAGGCTTCCTTGAGGCAAAGACGCAGCGCGAGGACATGGCGCTTGCCACAGAGGACAAGCGGCAGAACATGCTCCGCAAGGAACTGGCATGGATTTCAAGGGGCTGCAAGGCAAGGTCAACGAAGCAGCAGGCAAGGATTGACCGCTACGAGGACATGAAGGAGGCTTCAAGGCAGGCCCGTCTTGCATTTGACAAAAAGCAGCTCGAGATGGGTTCAATAGCCACAAGGCTTGGAAAGAAAACCATCGAGCTTGACAGCATAACCAAGGGCTTTGGCGAAGCCACGCTGATACGGGATTTCACGTACATTTTCCTAAGGGATGACCGTGTTGCATTCATTGGCGACAACGGCTGCGGCAAATCCACCCTCATGAAAATCATTGCAGGGCTCACACAGCCGGATTCCGGCACCGTGGAAATCGGCCCCACCGTAAGGCTCGGCTTTTTCATGCAGGAGAACAGCTTCAGGGATGAAAGCGAAACCGTCCTTGAATATGTGAAGGACATAGGGGAATATGTGCTGACAGCGGATGGACGGATATCCGCATCCCAGATGTGCGAAAAATTCCTGTTTTCACCAAAAATGCAGTGGACACCAATATCAAAGCTGTCAGGTGGTGAAAAAAGGCGGCTTTACCTTCTGTCGGTGCTCATGGAAGCCCCAAATGTGTTAATACTGGACGAGCCCACCAACGACCTTGACATTGAAACCCTTGAAATCCTTGAGGACTATCTTGACAATTTTGCAGGCATAATAATAATGGTGTCCCATGACAGGTATTTCCTTGACAGAATGGCAGACAGGATATTTGCGTTCCAAAATGACGGCAAGCTGCGCCAATACGAGGGCGGCTACAGTGATTACAAGGAAAAATGTGACAATGACGCACAAAGCAACAACCATGGCACCCCAGGCAATGACAAGCCCGACGATTGCACTGCCCCAAAAAAACCATACGGCAGGACGCACCAGCAGCGGCTTAAGTTCACTTACTCTGAGCAAAGGGAATTTGACACCATAGACGGGGACATTGAAAAGCTTGAGGCAAAGCTCACATCGCTTGACGCTGAAATCGCCAAATCCGCAACGCAGTACACAAAGCTCAACGAGCTCATGAATGAAAAATCACAGGTTCAGGAGGAGCTTGACCACAAGATGGAACGGTGGGTGTACTTAAATGAATTGAAGGAGAAGATTGACGGGCAGCAGGCTACCTGAACATTACCAACGAAGTATCTCTCACACATTTCCCTTAATATACATAGAATGTATTGAACAATGATTCAAAAGGAGCATTAATGTATATGAATCAAGCAAAGAAGAATATGCAGTTAATCAACACTGCAAGTTCTGACTACAGTCTTGCTGCCGCATACGTTCCATGGCAGGAGTGGAGACAGACCTACGGGCTTGAGGAAGCATTTCAGAAGGGTACGTTATTTCCTTGTCTTTACAAGCCATTTTCCGGAGGTGAGAGATGAACATGAATAATAAAATGGGCAACATGAGGCAGGGCTGCGGCTGCGGGCAGATGAACCCGATGAACCATCACCACCAGATGCCTGAAAGCGTACCACAGTCTGTTGACAGCGAGTGCGGCTGCCAAAGCTCGCAATGCTCACGCCGCAAGGATAAGCAGTACCTTATGAACGAGATTTGCAAAATGGGCTTTGCCATGACAGAGGCAATTCTTTTTCTTGACACACACCCAGGTGATGAAAATGCACTGAATTACTACGTTGACATTAAGGAAGGCTACCGTTCCCTCATGAATGAATATGAGGAAGCATACGGACCAATCAGCAGCTTTAATGTGACGCCTGATAATTACTGGGACTGGGTTTCATCCCCGATGCCTTGGGAAGCATCATTTTCCAAGAATTAAACAAACCTGCGTGATTGTGCCTTTGCGCTGCCCGGCACACATTTCCATGATGGCGGCGAAGAAATGAGGATTGATATGTGGAATTATGAAAAACGGCTGGAATTTCCCATCAGCATATGTCACACCGACCCCACAACCGCGGCAATGATTATCAGCCAGTATGGCGGCCCAGATGGCGAGCTTGGGGCATCAATGAGATATATATCACAGAGGTATACAATGCCTTACAGCGAAGTATCAAGTCTTTTAACAGACATTGCCACCGAGGAGCTTGGGCATCTTGAGATGATAAGCACCATAGTCCACCAGTTGACAGACAATCTCACCGTTGAGGAAATCAAGGGAACGCCTTTCGAGGCATACTACGTTGACCACACGGCAGGAATATGGCCACAGGCTGCAAGCGGATTTCCATTCACGGCTGCCGGCTTCCAGTCAACGGGTGACCCGATAACCGACCTCATGGAGGACATGGCTGCCGAACAAAAGGCAAGAACAACCTACGACAACCTGTTAAGGCTGTGCAAGGATGAATCGGTGCTTGAGCCACTTAGATTCCTAAGGGAAAGGGAAATCGTGCATTTCCAGAGATTTGGCGAAGCCTTGAGAATTGTACAGGACCATCTTGACGCACGGAATTTCTACTACTTTAACCCTGCCTTTGACGGAAATTGCAATTAACTACTATTGAGTAGGGATACCATCTGCCCTGCTCTCCCATATCAGGCGCATAATGCTGTGCGCCTGTATTTTTTTACCTAATATCAGCCTGCCGGCCTTACGCTGCCGCCCTTACGCCGCCCTGCCGCTTCTTGTCAACCTCACATTGATGAATGATGTCACGAGCATCCCCACTGCATTGAGTCCGAGCAGCAGTATTGCCCCAACAAGTCCCGTCTTGTCAGCCACCACACCCACAAGCTGCGGTGTCACGATTCCGCCAAGTGCCGCTATGGCAAGAAACATCGACATGCCCGTAGTCGAACCCCTCAGTATCCCGCCGACGCTTGCTATCGTGGTTGGGTATATTCCCGCGAAAAAGAAGCCCAGACCTGCTATTGCCAGCGTTATAACCGCAAGGCTGCTCGTTGATATGAGAAGCAGGAAAAATGCTGCAGTGGCAACACAATACACCAGTATAAGCCTGTTCTTGTCAACAAAACCCGTTATCTTGGCGGTGAGAAGGCGGCCAACCATAACCATCACCCAGGTTATTGACACCAAATCCGACGCATAGGAATCGCTCATGATTCCCATGCTTTTAAAATATGTGACAAACCACCCATTCACGCAGTTTTCAAGTCCAAGGTACAAAAAAAGAAGCATGCCCATCACATAAAACACGGGATTTTTGTAAAACGGAGCCACGTCACCATGTTCCATCGCCGCACTTGCGCCAGCGTCCCCGGAAGCTTCAGCCTTCTTCCCTGCTGCCTCCCGCGGGGACATCACCCCATAAAAAAAGCATGCAAGCGCCGAGCCTGCCACCACCGTATACACCATACCCCTCCAGGAATACCCCAGATTAATGAATACCGATGTCATGAATGGTGAGATAAATGCGCCCATTGCAAATGTCATGTGCAGCATGTTCAGCGCAGACGGCTTTCCATTGGTATTGTCATTTACTACCACATTATTGTATATGCTGACAGAGCCCCTGCCAATCCCCATGAGCACAAATGCGGCGCACATCACCGCAAATGACGGCAAGCCTGCCACCACAAGCCAGGTTACGGGAAGAAGTGCCGAATACAGCACAATGGTCGCCTTCCTGCCAAGCCTTGACACAAGTGGAGGATTCACAAAGCTCGCCAGCAAATTCCCAATGGCAAAGGCCGACAGCATGCTGCCAGCCTTACCATAGCTTATTCCCGCCTCACTGATTATGTAGGGAAGCACAGAACCCACCATCAACACCATTGCACCATTTACGAAAAATGCAAAGTAGCATGGGAATAATGTGCGAAATTTTGAACTCATACCAATCTCCATTCCATGGTTTTTTATCGGAAGAATAAGCTATCCATCAACCACGACAATATTTTCCAGGGCGTCAAATCCGCCCTGCGGCGCCTTACCTGTAATTATCATGGCATCCCCCAGGCTTGCGAAGGTAATCGGACTTATGCTGCCAAATTTGCTTTCATCTGCAAGCACAAACCTCTCCCTGCTGTGGTTAAATGCCATTTCCTTAACATATGCCTCGTTCATGTCGGGTGTTGTGAAGCCCCGCTTGGAGCTTATTCCATTGGTTCCAAAAAAACCCTTGTTGAAATTCATGCCCTCCAGCATTACGATTGCCTGTGTACCAACCACCGCCTCCGTAAGCCCCTTGAGTTCACCGCCAATCAGTATCACCTTAAAGCCTGACACCGCAAGCTTCCTTGCAAGGCCTATGGCATTGGTCACATATGTTGCATCCCTTTCAGAAAGGTAGTCCGCCATGTATTCCGTGGTTGTTCCCGCATCAATGTACACGAACTCCCGCGGCTTCACCAGCGTTGCCGCATATCTGGCAATCCTCATCTTCTCAGGTACATTAACCTCCGATTTCTCCGTGACAGACAGCTCAGTTGTCGCAATGTCTGCCTCCCTTGCCACCGCCCCGCCGAAAACCTTGTTTAGCTTCCCTTCATCATGCAGGAAATTAATGTCCCGCCTGATTGTGGACTCTGAACTTTTAAGCATGCGCTTCAGGTCATTGATGCTAACTGCGCCATCGCTCTCAAGCTGCTGGAGAATTATCCTGTGCCTTTGTTCAGTCAGCATACACCATCACCCACTCCTGACAAATCAGTTTCCCTTATGACCTTTCTCACACCAAGCAGCTTGCCTGCAGACACGGACAGCTCATCCACGCCCATTGCCAAAAACTCGCCAGTAAGGCTTGTGTCCGAGCCCAGCTCACCGCATATGCCCGCCCAGATTCCGGCACTGTGTGCATTTTCAACAACCATCCTTATCATTTCAAGCACCGCAGGATGGTGGCTGTCATAGAACTGGTCAAGGCTTGTGTTCTGCCTGTCTATGGCAAGCGTGTACTGCGTCAGGTCATTGGTGCCTATACTGAAAAAGTCAACCTTCCTTGCAAGACGGTCACTAATTATGACAGCCGCAGGCGTCTCAATCATGATTCCCGTCTGGGGGTTTCCGTGCCTTATCCCCTGCTCATCAAGCTCCTTCTTTACCTCAGCCTCAATCGCCTTAATCCTGTCAACCTCAGCCTCGCTTATTATCATTGGGTACATTATGGCAATGTTGCCAAATGCACTCGCACGGTATAATGCGCGAAGCTGTGTCTTGAATATCTCCGGTCTTGTAAGGCAAATCCTTATGGCTCTTAATCCTAACGCAGGGTTGTCCTCCTTGTCAAGTCCAAAATAGTCACACTGCTTGTCAGCGCCTATGTCAAGCGTCCTTATTATGACAGGCTTCCCAGCCATTCCCTGTGCAACAGTCCTGTATATGTTGAACTGCTCCTCCTCCGTCGGAAATGTGTCCCTTTCAAGGTAAATGAACTCGCTCCTGAACAGCCCTATGCCCCCTGCGTCATTGTCCTTCACCGCCGCCAAATCCTTCAGGTTGCCTATGTTGGCGTACAGCTTAATCCTCTTGCCGTCAAGGGTCACGTCCTCCTTGCCCTTAAGCTGCAGGAGCAGCGCTTTCTTTTCCTGGTCCTTTCTCTGCTCCTCCTTCATCCTGTCAAGCGTCTCCTGGTCAGGATCAATGTATATGCAGCCCTTGATTCCATCCACTATGCCAAGATGCCCGTCAACCGATTCATCCAGCGGAATGTCCGTCCCAATCAATGCCGGTATTCCCATTGTCCTTGCAAGTATTGCAGTGTGGGAATTAACCGATCCCTTCACGCTGACAAATGACAGTATCTTGCTTTTGTCCATCTGCACCGTCTCGGATGGCGCAAGGTCGTCAGCCACCAGTATCACCGGCTCGCCAATGTCACTGCCACCGCTGCCACCGCCGCTTAACACCCTAATCAGCCTCTCGGTTATGTCCTTCACGTCCGCTGCCCTGCCCCGCATGTACTCATCATCAAGGGATGCCATCATCTGTGCAAAGTTGTCCCCTGTCATGGCGACAGCATATTCGGCATTGACGCCTTCGGAATCAATCATGTTCTCCACGGAATCCGTGTAATCATCATCCTCAAGCATCATCTGGTGAATCTCAAATATGGCGGCACCGGATTCACCAACCTCCTTAAGTGCCTTTTCATACAGCCGTCCCAGCTCTTCCTTTGCCGTTTCACAGGCTGCGTGGTAGCGTTCCTTCTCACCGGCAGTGTCAGCCACCCTTACCCTCTTTACCTGCTGCTCCTGTCTGCCAAAAAGCACCACCTTGCCTATGGCAATTCCCGCAAATACGCTCTTTCCTGTATAAATTTCCATATCTGCCTCCAATCCAACGGCATCACATGTCACATATTGTTCTTGAGGAAATCCATCACCTTGTCCCTTGCAGCTTCCTCATCATCACCATCAAAGGTCATGGTAATCTCGTTGCCATTCTTGACCGCAAGCGCCATTATCCCAAATATCTTCTTGCAGTCACCTGACTTGCCATCCTTGCTCAGGGTTATCTTGCAGTTAAATTCCTTTGCGGTCTTCACAAGCTCCCCTGCCGGACGTGCGTGAATACCCTCCGGGTCTGTTATAACATACTTTTCCTCTATCATGCTTACCTCCTATTCCGCAGGCATTTTTTGCCTACGCCCTCTTTTTCTTCAACACTCCCAACAGCACTGCCGACACAACCGTTCCGACAACCAGCGCCAACAGGTAGTACAACGCATTACCCACAACAGGGAACACGAATATTCCGCCATGTGGAGCCATGAGTGTACAGCCAAACATCATACTGATTGCCCCTGCAACGCCAGAGCCGATAAGGCACGACGGAATCACATGCAGCGGGTCCGACGCAGCATACGGGATGGCACCCTCAGTGATGAATGCAAGCCCCATGATGAAGTTGGTTGGTCCTGCCTGCCTCTCCTCCTTGGTATATTTGTTCTTGAATATCAGGGTTGAAAGTGCAATCGCACATGGCGGAACCATGCCGCCAATCATAACCGCAGCCATTATGTCATAATTGCCCGATGCAATGGAGGCTGTTCCAAACACATATGCCGCCTTGTTGAACGGACCACCCATGTCAATTGCCATCATTGCCGCCAGGACAAAGCCAAGCAGGATTCGGCTTGTGCTTCCCATTCCGTTGAGGAAGGCGTTAAGTCCCGTGTTAATCTCACCCATTATCGGCTCCACTATGAAGTTCATCCCAAGCCCAATCACCAAAAGTCCCACAACAGGGTATATAAGCACAGGTGCAATCTTCTCAAGCGCCTCAGGAAGCTTCTCACACACCTTCCGCAGGCCTATAATCACATATCCTGCCAGGAAGCCTGCAACCAATGCCCCAAGGAAGCCTGACTTTCCATTGGCAGCTATATAGCCGCCTGCAAAACCAAGCACCAGTGCGGGCCTGTCCCCTATCGCCATGGCAATGTATCCGGCAAGCACAGGAAGCATGAATCCAAATGCAGCATTGCCAACTGTCTTGAACCATGCAGCCACAGGTGTTATGGTACCAAAGTTGGACCTCTCCGCCTCGCTAAGGGATGCCATGTCAACATTGAGCCCGTCAATCAGGAAGGCAATCGCTATGAGAATACCGCCCCCAACAACAAATGGAAGCATATGCGACACACCGTTCATGAGCTGCGTGTATATCTTATGACCAACACCTCCCTGCGCCCCTGTGTCAGCAGCCTTGGAATTGTCACCCTCGCCCGACGAATGATACACCGGGGCATCACCTGACAGCGCACGTGCAACCAGGGAATCCGCCTTGTTGATGCCATCTGACACGGCACACTCAATCACCCTCTTGCCATCAAAGCGCTCCATTGGCACCTTTGCGTCAGCCGCAACTATTATGCACTGGGCATTGTCAATGTCCTCCTTGGTTAGCACATTTTTTGCACCACCCGAACCGCGTGTCTCAATCTTGATGGTGCAGCCGGCCTTGGCTGCCGCCTTTTCAAGCCCCTCAGCCGCCATGTAGGTATGGGCTATTCCTGTCGGGCATGACGTAACCGCCAGCACACTGGCATTGGAATTATCCTGAAGCCTGTCGTCAATGCTCTTGGCATCCTCGTCCGCACCATCAATAATCCGCAGAAATTCATCCGCATCCCTTGCCGTCTTCAGCTTCCCAACGAATCCCTCATCCATAAGAAGCACGGATAACTTGCTTAGCACGTCAAGATGTATGTTATCCTCTGTATTTGGCGCAGCTATGAGAAAAAGGATGTTCACAGGCTCACCGTCCAGCGCCTCAAAATCAACACCATTCCTGATGACCATCGCCGCAAGCCCCGGCTTGTTCACCGCCGCACATTTACCGTGGGGAATCGCAATCCCCTCACCAACACCGGTGGTACTCTCCTCCTCCCGCGCATACACCTGCTTTCTGTAAGCCTCCTTATCACTGAGCTTACCGCTTTTTGCCATGAGCTCCACCGCCATGTCAAGGGCTTCCTTCTTGTCCTTTGGCGATGCATTCAGGTCAATGCTTCTTTTGTCAAGTAAATCCGTAATCCTCATATGCCGCCTCCATTTCTCACAACAACATCCGCTGCCGTTCTCTCAACCTCTTCACCCGTTGCAAGGTACCGTGAAAATGCACTGGCACTTCCAGCACCGACACCGTACCTGAATGCCTCAGAGTAATCACCTGACCTGAGCCACCCTGCAACAAAGCCTGCAACCATGGAGTCCCCCGACCCCACTGAATTGACCAGCTCACCGCTTGGGGCATCCGCCTCATACACACTGCCGTCCTCGGCGACGAGCACTGCGCCCCTGCCACCCATGGACACCAGGACATTCCTCGCACCAGCCTCCTGAAGCCTGCGTGCATATGGAACCACCTCATCCCGCCCATTGAGCGTCACGCCATATATCTCACCCAGCTCATGGTGATTGGGCTTAATGAGAAATGGCCTGTGGACAAGCACCTTCATGAGCAATGAGCTCGTTGCATCCACCACGACCATGACACCCTTGTTTTCGAGGCGTTCCATAATCGTGCCGTAAATGTCGTCGGGCATGCTTGCAGGTATGCTTCCCGCCAGTACAAGCACGTCACCCTGTGAAAGTCCGTCAAGCACGCCCAGAAGCTGTTCCACCTTCTCCTTAGGTATGTCAGGTCCCATTCCGTTAATCTCAGTGCCATCAATGTTGCGCAGCTTCACGTTGATTCGGGACATGCCCTTGTCAACGCTTATGAACCTGGCATTAACCCCAATACGTTCCACCTGCTGCCTAATATACTCTCCCGTAAAGCCTGCAATGAACCCCAACGCAGTATTCTCAAGCCCCATGTTGCCAAGAACCGTGGATACATTGATGCCCTTGCCCCCAGGGAGCATAAGCTCCGAGGATGTCCTGTTGGTCAATCCAGTCTGAAACCCTTCAACCGTGACAATGTAGTCAATCGAAGGATTAAATGTGACCGTATATATCATCGCAACTCCTTTCCGGTCAAATGACCCTTTGATGGAAACATAATAACTTCAAATTCATCCAAATTCAATCAACATCATTCACAATCTTGACGCGATATTTTTGTGCAAGATGTACAAAAGTCGCCCTTGATTCTTTGTGGCATTTGAGAAAATGTGCATAAACACTGGTATTTTAATTATGTTCATATTTGTCCCAATGTATTCATAAATCATTCATATTCGTTCATAAAAAATTCTTCAGACAGTTAATTCCCACTTGCGGCCGTGCACACAAAACAACAGGGCGAACCGCCACGGTTCGCCCTGCCATGTCATTTAACTTTTTTCATTAAATCCAATCCCGTAATTTGCTTATGCGCCCTGTGCCTGCTGAAGCGTCTTCTTCGCCTCATCAGTTATGTCACGCTGGTAAGCAATCTCATTCTCTATGTTCCTTGCCTGCTCATTGGCTGCATATGCGGCATCCACAACCTTGTTGAGGAGTGCCCCCACGTTGCCTGCCTTCTCCTGCTGCTTCACGGAGCTGTCACAGATGCTCCTCATGGATATTACAGTATCCTTGACGGACTTCTGCACTTCCCTGATTGTATCCGTAATCTCCTTGGAGGACTTGGAGGATTGTGCCGCAAGGCTCCTTACCTCCCCTGCAACCACGGCAAAGCCCCTGCCATGCTCCCCTGCCCGTGCAGCCTCAATCGAAGCATTAAGCGACAATATATTGGTCCTGTTGGCTATGGAGCCAATCACGGAAGCAAAATTCTCAATCTGTGCGGACAACTGCTCAAGCTGGTTAATCTTCTCTGACGATTCCTGAACAACCTGGTTCAGTTCGCTAATCATGGCAAGAATCTCCTCCATGCTTCCAATGCTCTCCTTGACCAGGTTCAGTGACGTGTCTGAGGAATTAATAACATCAAATGCGTTCTTCTCCAACTTCTCCTGTGAGTCATCCAATCCGTTAAGTATCTCGTTCAATTCAGTTGCAACATCATGATTCATAAGTAAATACCCCCTGCACACTAAAATCTCATGCTAGTTTCATCGGTCAATTGTGCGGCAGTGCTGCCCCGCAATCATAAGATGTTTATCGCATCCCCTAAACTCCGTACGCCATACAATTGAATTCTATCACTTTCTTTTACATTTTTCAAGCATACCTGTGGTAAAATACATCTGGTGAACCCAAGCTTCACTGCCTCATTGATTCTTAACTGCGGCTGGCTCACCGCCCGAACCTCGCCTGCAAGCCCAACCTCGCCAAATATTATGGTCTTGGAGTCAACCGGCCTGTTGCGGTAGCTGGACACCAGCGCAAGGACGATTCCCAAGTCCATCGCAGGCTCACTCACCTTCATGCCCCCTGCGATATTGACGTAGGCATCACACCCACCAAGATGTATCCCCTCCCTTTTCTCAATGACGGCCATAAGGAGGTTGACCCTATTGTAATCCGTTCCGGCTGCCGTCCTTCTTGCCATCCCAAAATTGGAATCGCACACCAACGCCTGAACCTCAACCATCATTGGCCTTGTGCCCTCCATCAGGCACACCACCACGGAGCCCGAAGCTCCCTCAGGCCTGCCGCTCAGCATATACTCCGAGGGATTTTGAACCTCATGAAGCCCGTCCTCCCTCATCTCAAACACGCCTATCTCGTTAGTTGAACCAAACCTGTTCTTGACGCTCCTGACAAGCCTGTATGAAACATACCTGTCACCCTCAAAGTACAGCACCGTGTCAACCATGTGCTCCAGCACACGCGGTCCCGCCACCTGTCCGTCCTTGGTGACATGCCCAACTATGAAGATTGATGTCCCAAGCCCCTTGGCAAGCTGCATCAGCACATTGGTTGCCTCCCTCACCTGGCTTACGCTGCCCGGTGCAGAGCCTATCACGTCACTGTACATGGTCTGTATGGAGTCAATTATGACAACACCGGGTTTCTCCGACCTGATTACATTTTCCACGTCGGACAGGTTGGTTTCACACAACAAGCTTACGCCGTCCGCAAACTCGCCAACCCTCTCCGCCCTCAGCTTAATCTGCTTTAAGGATTCCTCACCTGATATGTAAAGCACACTTGTACCAGCCGCCGACAAATTTCGGCACATTTGCAGGAGAAGCGTGGACTTCCCGATTCCCGGGTCACCGCCGACAAGTACCAGCGAACCCTCAACGATTCCGCCCCCAAGCACCCTGTCAAGCTCCTCAAAGCCCGTGGACATCCTTCCCGCCTCGTCTGTGCCAATCTCCTTCAGGCTCACGGGCCTTGACTGTGATGCCCTTGAAAAAACCTGACCCTTCCTGCCGCCTGTGGCAACCGCCTCCTCAACAAATGTGTTCCACTGCCTGCAGCCGGGACACTGCCCCAGCCACTTTGCTGATTCATAGCCGCACTCATTGCAAAAAAACATACTGGATTTCGCCTTCGGCATATATCCTCCTTAAATCCAAATTGACATGCAGTACGCATAAAGGGGCTGCCCTGCGGCAGCCCCCTCTAATCATTAATCACCTTCACGCCTTGAGCACACTCACCTTGGCAGGTGTACCCTCCGTCAGTTCAACGCTCAGCACGAGCTTGCCGCCAATGATTGTCTTCATCTTTCCTGCATAGTCACCATTGACCGATACCTCGTACTCTGCGCCCTCCTCCATGCCAAGGGTAATCTGTGCATCCTTGTTGCCCTCAACATCAAAGCTCGTCCCGCCTGCCGTCTGTGAAAAATGCCCGACAGCCGTACCCGGTACTGATTCATATACAAACATGCCATTGCGTTCAAGCTTGGTTATCTCATTGAATGTCTTCAGCTTGTATGAATCCCCGCTATGTTCAAACTCAGGCACCTTTGATTTGGTGTCCAGCCTGTAATCGCCAAAGCTAATGGTTCCGTCCGCTTCCTCACGGATAAGTTCATCTACTACCGGCATCTTTTTAATCCTCCTGTCATGCATCTTCTCTGCCGCCAGTCATCTAGCTGGCGACACACCCTTGAGTGCCTCCACCCTCAATATAGTCAAATTATACAATAAATCCATGTAAAATGCTATCACTTTTTGACAATTTTACCACGGTTCCTATCTGTTGTATCCGCGCTTCTTCTCAAAATCCAGCTTTCCGTCCTTGAGCACGATGTTCACCTTATTGCCCTGCTTAATCGTGCCGTCAAGTATCTTCTCCGCAAGGGGGTCCTCAACATAATTCTGGATTGCCCTCCTCAATGGCCTTGCGCCGTACTTTGAGTCATAGCCCTTGTCAACCAAAAATTCCTTGGCCTGCGCAGACATTTCCAATGTTATCCTCATCTGCTCCATGGTTCTTGCATTAACCGATGCCATCATGATGTCGACAATACTTCCAATGTCACCCCTGCCAAGCACATGGAACACAATGATGTCATCAATCCTGTTGAGAAATTCCGGCTTAAACAGACGCTTAACCTCATCCATGACCTTTTCCTTCATGACCTCGTGCTCGTGCCTTGAATCAGATGAGGCAAGGAAGCCCAGCGTCTTCGGCTCAATGATGTTCTGGGCCCCCGCATTGGAGGTCATGATGATTACGGTATTCTTAAAGTCCACGACCCTTCCCGTGGAATCGGTTATGTGCCCGTCATCAAGAACCTGCAGGAGTATGTTGAACACATCAGGGTGCGCCTTCTCAATCTCATCGAAAAGAATCACGGAATACGGATTCTTCCTGACCTTCTCACTTAGCTGTCCACCCTCGTCATAACCAACATAGCCCGGAGGTGAGCCAATTATTTTTGACACGGTGTGCTTCTCCATGTATTCGGACATGTCCACACGTATCAGGGAATTCTCACTTCCAAACATTGCATCCGCAAGCGCCTTGCTAAGCTCCGTCTTACCAACACCCGTAGGTCCCAGGAAAAGGAATGAGCCAATCGGCCTCTTTGGGTCCTTGAGACCGACACGTCCCCTTCTTATTGCCTTTGACACAGCCTCCACAGCCTCCTGCTGACCCACGACACGCTTGTGCAGTATGGTCTCCAGGGAACGGAGCCTCTCCGACTCCTCCATCGCCAGCTTCCTTACTGGAATCTTGGTCCACATGGCAACCACGTCAGCCACCTGGTCCTCACCCACTGTAAGGCTTCCTGACTGCCGCTGGTTCTGCCACTTTTCCTTCTCGTCAGCAACCTTTTCCCGAAGCCTTTGCTGCTTCTTCTTGATTGCCCCCGCCTTCTCAAATGCCTCCCCACGGATGGCATCCTCCTTCTGCACCTCAAGCTCCTTAATCTTCTCCTCTGCCTTGGTTATTGACTCAGGCATGGCATATGAGCTTATCCTGACCTTGGATGCCGCCTCGTCTATAAGGTCAATCGCCTTGTCAGGCAGGAACCTGTCATTGATGTACCTCTCCGACAGCTTTGCCGCAGCCACCAGCGCATCATCGGTTATGGTCACATTATGGTGCTCCTCGTACCTGCCGCGCAGACCCTTGAGGATTAATATCGTCTCCTCCACGGTTGGCTCATCAACATTGACAGGCTGGAAGCGCCTCTCCAGTGCCGCATCCTTCTCAATGTACTTGCGGTACTCCTCCAGCGTCGTTGCACCGATGAGCTGAATCTCACCCCTTGCAAGGGACGGCTTGAGGATGTTGGAGGCATCTATGGAGCCTTCAGCACCGCCTGCACCTATTATCGTGTGGAGCTCATCCAGGAAAAGCATCACGTTCCCTGCATTGCGCACCTCATTGATTACCCTCTTGATTCGCTCCTCAAATTCGCCCCTGTACTTGGAGCCTGCCACCATTGCGGACAAATCCAGTGTGACAAGCCTTTTCCCCTGTATTGTGTCTGGCACGTCACCCTTCACGATTCTCTCCGCAATTCCCTCTGCAATTGCGGTCTTGCCGACGCCCGGCTCACCCACTAGACACGGATTGTTCTTTGTCCTTCGGCTTAGAATTTGGATTACCCTCTGTATCTCATCATCCCTGCCAATCACGGGATCCATCTTGTTCTCCCTGGCAAGCTGCGTCAAATCCCTGCTGTACTGGTCAAGCATCGGCGTGGTGCTCCTGCTGTCCCGCCTTGAATTAGGGAAATCATCACGGTAATTGCTTGCATCCTCACCCATTGCCCCCATTATGTCCACATATATTTTCTTGATGTTCACGCCAAGGGTGTTCATGAGCCTTGCGGCAACACACTCACTCTCCTTGATTATTGCAATAAGTATGTGCTCGGTGCCTATGAGGTTTGACTTGAACCTGGCTGCCTCCTTGCCCGCCATCTCTATAATCCGCTGCGCCTTTGGGGTGTAGCCTATCGGCTCCTTCACCTTCACACCGCCCTCAGGTGCAATGAGCTGGTTCACAAGCTCAATTATCTTCTCCTCAGTCACCTCATGCCTTATCAAAACCGCATTGGCAATGCACCCCTCCGTCCGAAGCAGTCCGATGAGGATGTGCTCTGAGCCCACATATCCGTGTCCGAGCTGTATTGCGGCAAGCCCTGCCGCCTCCATTACCTCTTCCGCCTTTTTAGTCAATCTTGTCTGCATCCACTACTCTCCATTCGCATTTATACTATCATCGGCAGGTTATCCCTGATGAAGCACGCCCTCTGGACATCCAGCTCATCACCGCCGAGCTCCTCACCCTTCAAAAGCTGCAGGTTGTTGGGCTGCACCCCTATCATCATCTGGTACACATTGAAATCAGCCTCCTCCTGGGATGAAAAAAGCCCAAGCGCCAAGCCCATGCGAAGCTCTGACAAAAGCACCAGCGCATCCTTAAGGGACAGCCTCCTGGCGTATTTCAGCACGCCGTATGAACGGTATGCGGTGTCCTCCGCAAGGAGCTTCTTGGTCTTAACGTATTTATCCCGCGTGATTCTCTCCTGGTCGACTATCTGCCCGACAATGTTCTCAAGGTTTTCAATTATCTCCTGCTCCGATACCCCAAGGGTCGTCTGGTTGGAAATGGTGTATATGTCACCGGGGCAGCTTCCGCCCTCGCCATAAGCCCCCTTCAGGCTCAGCCCGAACCTCGCCACCTCACGCATCATGTTCTGTATCTGCCCTATCCCGGTCAATGCAGGAAGATGCAGAATGCAGGAGGCGCGCAGCCCCGTACCTGCGTTGGATGGACAGGTCGTAAGAAAGCCATACCTTGGATGGTATGCATACGGAATGACATTCCCAAGCATGTCATCCACCGCCTCAGCCTTTTCGTAGGCACTGCCAAAATCCATTCCGGCCCTGTAAGACTGTATCCTTATGTGATCCTCCTCATTGAGCATTATGGAGATTTCCTCCTCCGATGACACAAGCCCCGCAGCCTGCACCTGCCCTGCAAGAAATCCGCTTATGCAGTGGCGTTCCTCCATTGCCCTCTTCTGGCATTCATTCAAATCCTTAAAATCATAGTGGATGTAGCCGTCAAAGCCATCCAGACCGTCAATTGCAGCGAGGGTCTCGTCTATCATCCTTCTCGCATCCCCGCCCTCAAGCTTAACTGAAAAAACATAATCCGAACGGTTGCGTGCAAGCCTTACCCTGCTTGCCACCACAACATCACCCTTTGGGCCGTTCCTCTCAAACCATCTTGTCATACCATTCCCCATTCTGCGCTAATCCACATTTTTCAACGCCCTTATCTCATCACGGAGCCTTGCCGCCTCCTCATATTCCTCCTGCTCAATTGCCTCCTTGAGCTTCGCCTTCAATATAATCTCATGGGAAGGAAGCGCCGGCACAACATCCGACCCGGCTGCCGCACCCTGTGCGTCATCCACGCCCTTGTACGTCTTGCCCTTGTGCTGGCTGTCACCATGGATTTTCTTCATATTGTCATCAATCAGCGGGCCAAACACGCCATAGCACTCTCCACAGCCAAACTTCCCTATCCTTGTGAATTCCTGGAAATTCATCCCGCACCTTGGACATACCACATGTGTCATGGGGTCTGAAACATCCTCATCATCAGGTCGTCCGGACGCGAAAAGCCCCGTAAGCAGCCTGGCAAATGAAAATCCATTACCACCAAGCCCCACATTAAATTCCGCTGCACAGGAACTGCACAGGTTGTGCTCACTCCTGACACCGTCCACAACCTCCGTAAAATGTATGGTTGCCTCATTCTGGTTACATCTTTCACACATCATAATTGCTCCCATCCGGCATAATCAGTCATCCCCTGCGTCAATGCCATACTCCTCCAAAATATCATCAACCATGCCATGAATCTCGCTGCCGGACACGCCCTTGCATATGGCGCGCGCCACCAGTGTCCTCATCTGGGCCGCCACGTCATCCACCGCCTGAAGGTGGTCAACATCCACGGCTATCACCGCACCCTTTCTCCTGTCCAGCTTAATGTAACCCTCCTGCCTCAATATGGCGTAAGCCTTGTTGACGGTATGCATGTTGATGCCAATTTCATCAGCCATCTGCCGAACCGAGGGAAGGGACTCCCCCTCATGTATCTGTGAGGTTGCAATCCCAAGTATTATCTGGTTACAAAGCTGCACATAAAGCGCCTCATCACTGCTAAAATCCATGCTTATGACAATCATGGCAACACCTCCTATGTTATATATATTCTATAACATAGGATATTCATTGTCAATCTTGCATGCACCATACACAATTTATCGGGGAAAATCCCCTCCACCCAAAGCATATGCAATCAAAAATCAATAAAGTCCCCGCCTGTGGAACACATAAAGCCCGCCAAAATATACCGCAACTGCCACAACGAGCGTTGGAACCAGCGATATCACGTTGCTTTTCGTAAGCATGTGCAAAATCGCATAGCACCCGAAGGAAACCACGCCCATGACAACGGCGCAGGCAAGAGGTATTCCGTAGGTCAGCGGCACCTCCTGCACATAACCTATCTCCCTGTTTAGCCTAATCAGGTTAAGCACCAGTATCAACAATGGAAATGTGGCACTGCCCACAACCATCCCGTATATCCCAAGCGGTGTGAACTTAAGCAGCAGCCACAGCAGAACCACATGCACCACCAGCGACACAAATGAGTGCACCACCGGAACATTCATCCTGTCAATGCCCTGCAGGCATGAGCTTGTCACAGTTGACATGGTGTAGAACACCACGGCGATTGCACCAATTTTCAGCATGACTGACCCCTGTACGCTGTCATACCTTGGGAAAAGAAGCTGTATCACGGGTCCCCCCAGCACAAAAAGCCCCACAAATGAAGGTATTGCTATCATCATGTTGACCTTTACGGTGTCAAAGAGCTTTTCCCTTATCTCATCAAGCCTGCCGTACTCATATGACGCCACCACGCTTGGCAGCATTGAGGAGGACATTGCCGAGGCAACGCCCATTGGAAGGTTAATCAGCATCATGTAGCTTGAATTGTAATTCCCGTTGTTCCTTGATATGGCATCCGCCGCCATCCCCGCAGCCTTCATGAGGTGCGCATACATGATGTCGTCCAATGCGGCACTTATCTGGTAAAAGGTCTGTCCAACCATTATCGGTATGGCAGTAATCGCAATGAGCCTGCCAAGGGTGGCATAATCCTCCACACGGCCATCTTCACTGCGCCTTACCTTTCGCATGAATGTGGGCTTATATATGAAATACAGAAGAACCACAAACACAAATGCCGTGAGGGCGCCCATCGCAGTTCCAAGGGTCCCGCCTGCGGCACCATATGCAGCCGTCTTCCCCGATTCACTGTAAGCCCTCACAAGGAGGTAACCCGCAAGTACACTCACAACCGCATTTACAATCTGCTCCGCAAGCTGCGACACTGCCGTTGGAATCATCGTGCCATGCCCCTGGAAAAACCCTCTGAACACCCCAAGTGCCGCCACAATGAGCACGGTGGGCGCAAGCACCTTGAGAGGCAGGGCAACGCCCGGATAGCTCCCCGCATAGATTACATTTTCAATGAAATTCGCACCAAAAAATATAAGGAGTGCGGCAATCCCCCCGGTAATCACGGACAGCACCAGCGCAGTCCTGAAAACACCGTAGGCATTCCGGTACTCCTTGTTTACCAGCCTTGCCGAAACCAGCTTGGACACTGCCATGGGAAGGCCATAGCAGGATATTGTCAGGGCAATGTTGTACACATTGTAGGCAACACTGTAGATTCCGTTGCCTTCACTTCCGATTATGTTAAGCAGCGGAATCCTGTATATCATGCCGATTATCCTGACAATTATCCCCGCCATTGCGAGAATGCCCCCATGGATTATGAACTTTTTCCCGTACCTCTTATTATTATCCGACATACCAACCCACACATTTTCGCCTAATTAAATGAAAAGTCCGCCAAATACCAGCTTCCCCCACTCTTCACGAACACGTAGCTCATACTTGTGTCATAGCTGGTCTCACCTGTTCCCCAGCTTACATGTATATTAAAGTTTACATCGCATGAAAAGCAGTCATCGGAATACCTGACACAGTTTCCAACCTCATTGGACGGAAAATCATAGGTATAGGTCTTGCCCCACAGATACGCCCATATTGCAGGAATGTCACTGATGTATTCCCTTGCCTGCCCAACCATATAACTCTTCATGGTCGAAAGGCTTCCCTTGTTGATTATATACTTTCCATATTCAATGTTAATATTCCTGATTCTGTCAAGGTTCTGCGCAAGCAGCTCCTCATCCTGCGGAAATGAAGCCTCATACACCATGTTCTTTTCGTCAAATTCCACGTCAAGCGCCGTCCCGCCAAGGACAACCGTGATGTCCGGCTCAGCCAGAAGCCCCTCAACCTTGTACAGGTTCGTTGTGGGAAGCTCAGTGTAATCCCCCACATTCTTCGTCTTTTCCACAATCCTGCCGCCCTCTGAGACATTGGCGTCGGTCAGCACCTTTCCATTCACCGTCACAACCGCCCCTGACGGTGCGACAATGTCAACCGCATTGTCAGTCCCAAGGAAGTCCCCAAAGGATACCTGGTCAACATCCCACAGCGTAAAGCCATGCTTATTGGTTCCATTCTTTTTCAGGGAAATCTTGGCGACGGACACATCCCCCGCCTTCACGAGGTACACAGGTCTTTCAGTAGTGTATTCACCAGTCTTTCTCACATATTTCAGCTCACCGGAGGATATGTTGGATTTAACCTTGTCAATCACATGCTCCTTGGTCTCATACTCGCTTATGTCACTGATGTGCCCCTCAATAAATTCATCCAGTCCGTTGCCACTAAGTCTGGACACCACTGTACTTATGGCTCCGTCCGGCATACCCTGCTCATAATCCTTCAAAAGCCCGTACACCCACACAAGCCCAATGACAATCAGCACTGCCAGAAGTCCCGCATATATCCCCAAAAATTTCCAGAATGAAAATCCACCCTTGGAACGCCCTTTTTTTCCTGTTCTCCTGGCACTGCCGCCTTTTTTCCTGTCAGCCATCATCTACCTCATCATTTTACCAAAAATGCCGTCGGACACTGCCTTGGTCCCGTAGGGGCATATGGTGTATTCACAACTTCACCGTCATAGTACATCTGTGTGGAGGTTCCCCCATCCATGGTGGAGGCATTCACCGCACCGTACTCCTGCATTATATACAGCAAATCCGCAAAGGAAGCGCCGATTGTGTTTACCTGGCGCCCGTCAACGGTGAGCAGAAGCACTGCGCCATCAGCCCTCTGGCCTATTGCCGTCCTCGGATTGATGCCGCCGCCAATGCCGGATACCTCCTGCGCCTCACCGTTGATTATGAGGAACGGTCCAATGCTGTTGTTAATGCTCACACAGTCCCTTACGCCCAAATCAAGTGCCTGCTGCCCGGTCATATTTCCAACCACAAGTATGTTATCACTGGTAAAGCCCGTGACATGCCACTTGGTTGTGGTATCCCCGTTGACTATTTTCCCCTCGCTTATGACAAGCCCGACAGGCATTGCCGTGGAGGTAATTGTCCCGTCCACAAACTCACCGCCGTTAATGCCACCTATCGCACCGTACCTTGCCGCAATCTTGGAGACGACAAGCCCGTCACCGTCATTAAATTCAGGAACCGTCCCAACAAACACCCTTGACGGGTCCTTGACAATCATCAGCTTTCCCTTGTAGGTCGTACCCTTGATGTCAATAATCTGGATGTCAGGTGTTTCCTCCTCTTCCTCCTGCGAATCCTCCGTTGGGAGAACCACAAGACTTGTATTGGTTATGACATCCGTATCCTTAATGGAATTATTGTCAAGAATCTCCTGCACCTCATCATCACTCAGGAACCAATTTGCCATAAAGCCGATTGCACTCGTTTCCTTAAGGGACATGACAAGCTGCTCACGCGCCGTCTTGGACGGGCCATACATGACCACGCACATCAGTGCATAAATGCCTGCGCACAATATCACAACAGTCACAAGCAGGGTAAGCAAAAGCTTCCACACCACCGACCATATTCCACTGCCGGAAGCATGCTTCTTCCCGTCATCCCGTGGGTCAAGCATGTCCAGCTCATCATCACTAATGCCATCACGTAAATCCATGTAATCCACCATTCCTCGTATTACTTAAAAACCCAGCACCTCTGTATCTGGAAGCTCAATATGAACAAAAGCGTGTCAACCACTGCCTTTGCCACCACTGTCAGCACCGAGCCAAGTGCCAGTACCCTTGTAACCATGAGCACAAGCAGGTATGATACAAGCATCTGACACACACATAGTATATAATATCTTGCAATCGTATGCGTCACCCTGCCCTTTGAGCCAAACACGGCACTGCGGTTAAAGGTATAATTAAACAGTGAGGATACCACCCTTGCAAGCACCGTTGCCACCAGCACAGCAAGCCCAAGCTCCATGCATCTCCTCGTAATGAAGGAAATGACCGCAAATGCCCCCAGGTCTATGACAGATGAGCCAAGTGAACCTGCCGCAAACTTCAATATCACCCCATATATCTTGATTGAATCCCTGAAGGGATTGAAATGCGTGGAGGCATTATCCTCTATGTAAACGGTGCTTATCGGCACCTCCTCATACCCTATGCCCTTCTGCTTTAGTTCAAGCAGCATGTTGGTCTCATATTCAAACCTCTCACCCGCCACATGGCAGAAATCCCCCAGGTACTGAAATGGTATCGCCCTTAGGCCCGTCTGCGTATCGCCTATCGTAAGCCCGCACACAAACTTAAAGGTAAAGCTTGTGAGCCTGTTGCCGAACCTGCTCTTAAATGGCACGTCCGCCCCTGAAAAATCCCTTGAGCCAAGTATTACCCTGTCACCCCTGTCAAGCATCACCCTGACGCAGTTCATTATGTCGGCAGCCTTATGCTGTCCGTCGCCGTCCACGGTGACAACGCCCTTGAGACCCTGACGGTTCCCAATGCAGTATTCAAATGCAGTCTTAAGCCCCCGTCCCTTGCCACGGTTGACCTCATGGTGCAGTATGGTACATTCCCTGCGTCCTTCAAGCCTGTCAAAATAAACCCTGTGTTCTTCATCGCTTCCATCATCCACAAGGACAATGTCGCCAAAACCTTCCCCTATCAATGAATCCACAACACCAATGAGCTTCTCATCCGGATTCAGGGATGGAATTATAACCGTCACATCATTCATTTACATTACCCACTTTCCCATAAGGCGCATACTCTTGTATTGTATAACAAACATGTCCTTATTTCAACCGCATTTCTTTTTATATTGATCTGTTATATTAGTCAGTCAGTATACACTGGAATCCTTTTTCACAAAGGCACTGCTTGCAAAAGATTGAATTTATCTTGCGCTGGACAAGATACCCCTCTTTTTTGCCATAACAGAATAAAAAAGAGACGCCGATTAAGACGTCTCCTCAAGAGAAATATATCAATAGTCCACAATGGTCATCGAATCTCGTATCTTCATTGCATCATTTAAGTCGGTTGCAATAAACTCAAGTTTCTCTCCATCCGTATGCTGTTCAATCAAACGACTAGGCTGATTCTTCCACTTAAAGCTCAAACCGTACCGCCAAACATTACTGCCATCATGGTAAGTAACCACAATATACTCATTGAGATTGCCGAAATCTATCTGGACTCTGTCACAGGTACCATTTCCATTCCCATACGTAAACCAGTATGCACAGCCTTCATCAAAATCAATAATCCAATAGGTATCGTAATTCTTTCCAGACCGCTTATAAGAAAATATGCCTGAATTTCCCTGCTTAGCTTTCTCAAAGCTGTTGGTTGAATAAGCTACAACTGACAAACCATTTGATTCTTTCGACTCTTCAGAACTATCCGACTTCATTTCTTCAGACTCATCTGTAGCCTCAGCAGCAATTGACTCTGATGGTGTGTCAACTATTTCTTTTGGTTTTTCGGCAGAAGTCTGTTCCGAGGCTATTTCAGTTTTATTTACAAAAGATTCTGAATACGATTGCTCCGATTCCAATTCGTTAGATTTCCCATCATCAGGGGCGTCAATTCTTATCAGAATGACATCACCCTCTTGATAACGAACCATCGCCTTATACCCATCCTCATTATCAGCCCAGAAAAAGTCATCACCTTTTCGACCATCAAAAGTAAACCCTGCATCTTCGCACTCTTTCACATACTCCGCATAATCAGATTGGGAAGTGTTAGCCACGTAAATAACAAATCCATAAGTTTGTGACCAATAAATGTTTCCGATATTTGACTTTGGCACCGGCATCAACTTTGCTATCTCTGTATCCGGCCATTCAAATTCCGCATACTCCATTTTTTCCTCTTCCGTAGTATGCGTATCATATTTTTTACCACAAGCCAGTGATGAAAATATCAAAATCATCACCAGTAATAGTGCTCCAACTTTTTTCACTAATATCGCCATCCTTTCGTAAAGCTTTCAAGAACACATTCCCATCATTATTGACATAATAGGTGTCGAGTCTTGGCCTCCAAAATATCTTTGTCTATTAAAATGCCAACATATTCTCCGAACTTACTAATTACGGATGGTTTGTTATCACGATGTCTTATTTACCTCAACCTCCTGATGTTCCCGTGTAATAGTGTAGCATAATATACCAGATATATCAATTGACTCAAACTTTTATCCATACCTCCCACAATACAATCCGCATTATGGTTCGACACTTTTACCCCATGTAATAATTTGATGCATTTTACCCTCCCCACGAACACACAGTTTAATCATCAAACATCATTTCGTTCTCTT
>CAYZYS010000005.1:12000-33091 GCA_964482605.1 uncultured Bacteroides sp. | reverse complement strand
AGTATGTCGTGCCATATCATTACCTGACGATTCCCTATTCCGTAATGGGATGGCGCCATGCGGTTGGCAGCCTGTGCGGAAGGCTTGAGGCAAATAATTAGCCTTTGACATTTGCAATGGGGCATTTTATAATTTTTGTTGGATATGCAATGGCAAAAGCCAAAACAACCGTGTCGCAGGCGGCACGGCATATTGGAATTGAGTTGATTCGCCTGCGGAATGGAGAAGGATATGCATAATTACACCAGGGAAGACATTATAAGGATTGTGGAGGAGGAAGACGTTGAGTTTATCCGTCTTCAGTTCACGGACATATTCGGGGTTTTGAAAAATGTGGCGATTACCTCAAGCCAGCTGATTAAGGCGCTCGACAATAAATGTACCTTTGACGGGTCTGCGCTTGACGGTGTCGTGAGGATTGAGGAGTCCGACATGTACCTTCATCCCGACCTCAACACGTTTGCGATATTTCCGTGGAGACCGCAGCAGGGAAGGGTTGCAAGGTTTATCTGCGATGTGTACAGGATGGACGGTACGCCTTATGAGGGGGACCCACGGTACATTTTGAAGAAGGTAATCAGGGAAGCGCAAGACATGGGCTATACGTTCAACGTGGGACCGGAGTGCGAATTTTACCTGTTCCATACTGATGATGACGGACTTCCTACAACCATCACGCATGAGCGTGCGGGGTACTTTGACTTGGGACCGTCCGACAGGGCTGAGAATGTCCGCAGGGACATGGTGCTTACGCTTGAGGACATGGACTTTGAGGTGGAGGCATCACACCATGAGATTTCCCCTGCCCAGCATGAGATTGATTTCAAATATGATGAGGCGCTTGCCACTGCAGACAACCTCATGACCTTTAAGCTTACGGTAAAGTCGATAGCACAAAGGCATGGGCTTCATGCGACCTTCATGCCAAAGCCGAAGAAGGAATGCTGCGGTTCAGGCATGCACATCAACATGTCCCTCATGGACAGGGAGACGGGCAAGGATGTTTTTGATGACAGCGAAGGTAAGCTTGGGCTTAGCGAGGAGGCATATTATTTCATAGCCGGACTCATGCGGCACATGAAGGCAATCACGGCGATTGCCAATCCGCTTGTGAACTCATATAAGAGGCTTGTGCCTGGCTTTGAGGCTCCGCTTTACATTGCATGGTCCGCAACCAACAGAAGCCCGCTTATCAGGATTCCTGCGGCAAGGGGGCAGAGTGCAAGGATAGAATTAAGAAGCCCCGATTCAACCGCCAATCCGTACCTTACCCTTGCGGTGTGCCTTGCTGCAGGGCTTGACGGAATAAAGAACAAGCTTGATGCGCCAAAGGGCATCGATACCAACATATTTGACATGACGGATGATGAGCGTGAGTTTGTGGGTGTTGAGCCGCTTCCGTGCAACCTGTATGAGGCGCTGCAGTGCCTAAGGGGCGACAAGTTCGTGACGGGTGTGCTTGGAAGCAGGATTGCCAAGAAGTACATAGAGGCAAAGGAAGCGGAGTGGTCAACCTACCGCAGGCAGGTGACGCAGTGGGAGCTTGATGAATACCTTAACAAGTATTGATGTGATTGTGAGGAGCATTCATGGCGACGATTGTTGTGGCCTTTCCAAAGATAGAGGAGGCAAAGGCGATAAAGGGACTTCTTGTGCGCAATGGTTACCAGGTGGCTCCTGTCTGTACATCGGGAGCCCAGGCGATAAGCACGGCGGAAGCGCTGTCGGATGGCATAATCATATGTGGCTACAAGTTAAGTGACATGATATACACGCAGCTCTATGAGTGCAAGCCAAGGAGCTTTGAGCTTCTTTTGGTCGCCTCGAAGAATCTGTGGGACGATTGTGAATATAATGATATTGTATGTGCTGCAATGCCAATCAAGGTAAATGACCTTCTCAGTACCCTGCAGATGATGCTCCAGTCACAGCTTCGCAGGCGGCGGAGGGCGAGAACAACCCCAAGGCGCCACACGGAGGATGAGGAGAAAATCATCCTTGAGGCGAAGACGCTTCTCATGGAGAAGAATAACCTGACGGAGCCGGAGGCGCACCGCTACATACAGAAGTGCAGCATGGACAGCGGAAGCAGCTTTGTGGAGTCTGCGCAGATGGTCATAAGCATATATTCATAATGAATTAGAAGCAGTGATGGTGTGCGCGCAAGGCAGCTTGCGTCACATATCACGGGAAGGGCGGCTATGAGGTTTACCAAAATGCATGGTGCGGGTAATGACTATGTGTACGTTGACTGCACCGCTTCAATGATTGATGATGCGCCGGGGGTGGCTGTGCGTGTGAGTGACAGGCACTTTGGCATCGGCTCGGATGGGCTTATCCTGATTCGTTCCTCAGATGTGGCGGATTTTTGCATGGAGATGTACAATGCGGACGGCTCAAGGGCGCAGATGTGCGGCAATGGCATCCGTTGCGTGGCAAAATTCGTGTATGACCACCGCCTCACGGACAAGAGGCGAATAACGGTGGAGACACTTGCAGGCATCAAGACAATCGACCTTCTGGTTGATGACGGCGAAAATGTATGCGTGGGTGCAAGGGTGAACATGGGGGCGCCGGAGCTTGCGGCGCTGAAAATCCCCACCTTGTTTTCCACGGAAAATGTGGTTGACCAGCCGCTTGATGTGGGCGGGACGGAATACCGGGTTACATGCGTTTCCATGGGTAACCCGCACTGCGTGGTGTTCATGGGGCAGGGGTTTGACCTGCAGGGCTTTGACCTTGAAAGGACGGGGCCGCTGTTTGAAAACCACGAAATGTTTCCTGAGAGGATTAACACTGAATTTATTGTGGTGAGGGATAGAAGCAACCTTGACATGAGGGTGTGGGAGAGAGGCTCAGGTGAGACGCTTGCCTGCGGAACAGGCGCATGCGCAAGCCTTGTGGCTGCCGTGTTAAACGGACTTAGTGAGGAAAAGGCAACGCTCCATCTTCGCGGGGGCGACCTTGAGATTGAGTGGAACCGTGAGGAAAACAATGTGTACCTTACGGGGCCAGCGGTTACGGTGTTTGAGGGCGACATTTAGCCCTGGCATATAATTTATACTGGAGGATTATTTACATATGTTTAAGATTAATGACAACTACTTAAAGCTGCCTGGAAGCTATCTTTTTTCCACAATCGGAAAGAAGGTCAACGCATTTGCGCAGGCAAACCCTGACAAGAAAATCATACGCCTTGGGATTGGGGATGTGACGCTGCCGCTTTCAACGACTGTGATTGACGCGCTTCACAAGTCCGTGGACGAGATGGGAAAGGCTGAGACCTTCAGGGGATATGCGCCTGACCTGGGATATGAGTTCCTTCGCTCAGTGATTGCAGAGAAGGACTACAAAAAGAGGGGCGCTGACATCAGTGCAGATGAGATATTTGTGAGTGACGGGGCAAAGAGTGACTCCGGCAACATCGGTGACATTTTCTCGGTGGATAACAAAATCGCGGTGTGTGACCCTGTGTATCCGGTGTATGTTGACACCAACGCCATGGCAGGAAGGACGGGTGATTACATTCCTGATGAGCAGAGGTGGAGCAATGTGATATACATGCCGTGTACCGCAGCCACCAATTTTGCGCCGGAGCTTCCGAAGGAGACGCCGGACATCATTTACCTGTGCTTCCCGAATAACCCTACCGGCTCGACGATAACAAAATCAGAGCTTCAGCGCTGGGTTGATTACGCCAACAAGGTTGGGGCAGTCATCATTTATGATGCAGCCTATGAGGCATATATTTCAGAGGATGACGTGCCGCACACCATCTATGAGTGTGAAGGTGCGAGAACGTGTGCCATAGAGCTTCGCAGCTTTTCCAAGAATGCGGGCTTTACGGGACTCCGCCTTGGCTTTACCGTCATTCCAAAGGATTTGAAGCAGGGTGACGTGACACTTCACAGCCTGTGGGCAAGGCGCCACGGAACCAAGTTCAATGGTGCGCCGTACATTGTCCAGAGGGCAGGTGAGGCCGTGTATTCAGATGAGGGGCAGCGACAGACGAGGGAACAGATTGCGTACTACATGAACAATGCAAAGGTTATCCGTGAGGGGCTTTCCGCTGCGGGCTACACCGTGTCCGGCGGTGTGAATGCGCCATACATCTGGCTTAAGACACCTGACAACATGACCTCCTGGGAGTTCTTCGATTACCTCCTTGAGAAGGCAAATGTCGTAGGAACGCCGGGCTCAGGCTTTGGACCTAGCGGTGAAGGGTACTTCAGATTAACGGCATTTGGCTCATATGAGAATACTGTTGCGGCAATTGACAGAATTGTAAACATAATGTAAATGCCATATTAATATTTTTCTGAACTGTTGACAGTTGGCGAGATAATGGATATACTGGTTATATGACTAATAAGGGGTCGTGGATAGTATCTGCGTGCCCCTTTTTTTCATCCTGGCACATATTGAAATAAGCCATAGGAGTGAGGACATATGGACCGTTTTGAGGATTTACTGAACGATAAGGCGGAATTTGACATCCTGCAGACGGGGGAGATAGAAAAAGGCATTAATGAAGGGCTTGATGTGTCAAAGTATTCCAGGCCGGAGTATTCACATTACCTGATGAGGCAGATAAGAAAGGGAATGGAGGCAGGAATTGACTTGACGCCATATGTGCAGTATGACATTGGTGTATTACATGAGATGAGGCGCGGGGTGCTGGAGGGCCTTGACCTGGTGCCGTACGTTGAGGAGGGCTATGACAGTGGGCAGCTTGAGGCGATACGCTTTGCGCTTTCCGCACATGCTGACATTGCCCCATATCTTGATAAATGCTATCAGGGGGCATGCATAAGGCAGATTACCCTGGGGATAATCAGGGGTGTTGACGTGTCGGTGTATGCCGACCCTAAGTACACCTGGAGGAAAATGCGTGAGATACGGAAAGGCCTCCAAAGCCGCGTGAACGTAAAGCTGTACTCCAATCCAAGGTATTCCTACTGGCAGATGCATGAGATACGGCGCGGGCTTGAGGAAGGTCTTGACGTGGGTGCATACGCCAGCCTGATGTACACGGCTAAGGCGATGAGGGACAAAAGGCATGCCATGAGGGCATCAAAGGTGTCCTTTACCACGGGAAATGTATGGAAATCCTATGATGACGGCGGATGCCGCCTGCATGTCAGCAATGACGGCATGAGCGCCTACATAGAGGTAACTGACCCAGGTTGGAGGCCGGATGCATATGACATTGAATGCCTTTCAAAAAGGTATGGGATAGTGTATGGAATCAATGATGGTGGCTATGAGGAGGTCGTGAGGCAGCTTAGGGCAGGAAAAAACTGGGTTTTGCTTGCATCGGGCGTCAGGTGCGGCAGCGGGCATGACGGGTATTATGACTGGAACTTTGACCCCGTGCTCAACGAAATGCCTGAACAGACACCAGATGGAGGGGCGGATTTCCAGAAGATAAAATGGTTTGAACGTGTCAGCCAGGGACAGACACTTGCAACCTATTACCCGGCTGTGGCAGGAAGTGACGGCATCACCGTCACGGGGCAGAAGGTTGCAGGCAGGAAGGGGAAGGAGCTGCAGCATTTGACAGGACGTGGCTTCCGGCTGCTTCCTGATGACAGGACATATGTTGCGGCAAGCGACGGGCATGTAAGGCTTAAGAAGTTTCGCATGCATGTTGAACCGCTTCTTGTGGTGGATGAGCCCAATGTTGACAACAAGGTGATTGATTTTGACGGAAGTGTGCTTGTGAGCGGCAATGTTGACGGTGACTATGAGATTCGCGCAACAGGTGACGTGGTGCTGGACGGTGTGCTTAGGAGTTCCACAATCAGCAGCGGAAGGAACGTGCTTGTGCGCAAGGGGCTCAAGGGAGCGTATGGGCGTGGCAGCATCAAGGCACTTGGTAGTGTCATCGGCAGGTATTTTGAAGATGCCAGCGTCACGGCAGGCGGCAACATTTACCTTTCCGCAAGTCTTAATTCCACCCTTACGGCAAGAGGCGGCATTGTAACCTATGGAAGGAATGGAGGGATTGTTGGCGGAAGTGCCTACGCCGAGAAGGGCTTATGCCTGTCCAATGCAGGAAATGAGGTGGGACGCGAAACAGTCCTTGATGCCGGAGTAAATGCAAGAATGGTGCAGGATTACAGAATCGCAGAGGAACAGAAGGAGATTCTGGAGGAGGAATTGGGAAGGCTCAGGGAGACATATAATACGATATGCAGGAAATACAATGAGGTGGAGCGCAATGGGATTGCAATGTTCCTTGGGATGGAGAAGTCAATTAACGACAAGGAGCAGGAGAAACGGCAGTGCGAATCAAAGCTTGCGGCGTTGTCCGCAAGGATTGGCAAGGCACTGAAATCCAGGATAATCATTGAGGGGCAGATGTACAGCAATGTGACGGTGGTGTTTAATCAGAAGGAATACCATCCGAGACAGATGAGAAATGGCGTGCTTAGCCAGAAGGGTGAAGAGCTTTACATCGGTGCCATATAGGCATTGAATAATTGGACAGTCGGGGGGTGCCGTGATGGGGCGGCATCCCCCTTGATGCCCGGAAATGAGGTTGTCATGGATGTATTGATGAATGAAAAGGTGCGCAGCACCCTCGTTGCAATGAGGGATGAGCTGGTTTTGTTAAAAAAAACGCAGGAGGAGCTTCAGGAAACCGTTGAAAAGCAGAAGGAGGTTCTAAGGCTGCAGGGCGATCACCTGAAGAAGAGCAATGACGATTTGATAATGCTCCTGGGAAGCATTGTGGAATACAGGGATTTGGAAAGCGGTGAGCATGTCGCCAGGGTGAGGAAATACACCTCGATACTTGCCAATGATTATCTGGAAAGGTTTCCTGATTCTGGGCTTACAAGGGAGAAGGTTGACGTGATTGTTGCGGCAAGCCCGCTGCATGACATCGGGAAGATTGCAATCCCGAATGAGATTTTGTTAAAGCCCGCAAAGCTTGAGCCTGAGGAGTTCGAGCTTATCAAGTCCCACACTTTGACAGGCTGTGAGATAATTGAGAAGATTCAGGGCACCTGGAGTGAGGAATACAGGCAGGTGGGCATGGAGATATGCCATTATCATCATGAGCGTTATGATGGAAACGGCTACCCGGAGGGCATTTCGGGGGAGCAGATTCCCCTGTCGGCACAGCTGGTGGCAGTTGCCGACGTGTATGATGCGCTGGTGTCTGAGAGGGTGTACAAGGCGGCGATTCACAGGGACAGGGCATACAGAATGATAATCAACGGTGAGTGCGGTGCATTTTCGCCGGAGATGATGACATGCTTCAGGCATTGCAGGGAGGCAATGGAGAGGGTGTAGTGCATTGACTGTTTTATTCAGTCTGGATTGCATAATCTGCATTTTTCGCTTATAATGGGGAATATTAGTGTGGGTCTTGTGTCCTTGCACTGCTTGACACAGGCTTGTCGTACGAAAAAAGCGGTGCGGAAATGGGGATTATTATGGCGACAGCAGAGAAGATCAAGCTCTCCAGTGTGATTAAGAAGATGAAGCTTGTAAACAGGACACCTGATGTGGACGTGTCCAACATATGGGTGCACCAGCCGGATGTCAATCGTCCGGCACTGCAGCTTGCGGGGTTTTACGACCATTTTGACAATGAGAGGATTCAGTGTATAGGCTACGTTGAACAGGCATACCTGGATTCGCTGACGCCTGACGAGAGAAGGCTAAGGTACACGCAGCTTCTTTCCAGCAACATACCATGCGTGGTATTGTGCCGTGATTTGGAGCCGGATGAGGATATGCTTGAGATTGCGGTCAGGTACGGTGTCCCGATATTGAAGTCCATGGAGGAAACCTCGTCATTCATGGCGGAGACAATCAGGTGGCTCAAGGTGAAGCTTGCGCCATGCATTGTCATACACGGTGTGCTTGTCGACGTGTACGGTGTGGGTGTGCTGATAACGGGGGAAAGCGGAATAGGAAAAAGCGAGGCTGCCCTTGAGCTCATCAAGAGGGGACACAGGCTTGTGACGGATGATGCGGTAGAGATAAGGAAGGTGAGCGATGTCACGCTCATAGGAACCGCACCGGGGATAACCAAGTATTTCATAGAGCTTCGCGGAATCGGAATCATTGACGTGAAGACGCTTTTTGGTGTGGAGAGCGTCAAGGAGACGCAGCAGATAGACATGGTAATCAAGCTTGAGGACTGGAACCGTGAGAAGGAGTATGACAGGCTTGGGCTTGAGGAGGAATACACGGAGTATCTTGGCAACAAGGTGGTGTGCCACACGCTTCCGGTGCGTCCGGGGCGTAACCTGGCGGTAATCGTTGAGGCAGCGGCAGTCAACCACAGGACAAAGGACATGGGCTACAATGCGGCGAGGGAGCTGTACAGGCGTGTCCAGGAAAACATGATGAAAAGCAGCGACGAGGAGGATGATGATGACACAGACTTCTGACGTGCGTTATCTGGGAATAGACATAGGCGGAACCACCATCAAGGCAGGAGGCTTTGATTCCTGCTGCAGGCTTGTGGAAAAGCATGAGCTTGCCACGGACAGGACTGAGGGCGGCTCCCGTATACTCAGTGACATTGCGGCATATGTGAGCCAGTTTTCGGGAATCAGGGGCATAGGGCTTGGGGTTCCGGGCTCCGTTGCCAATGATGGGACAGTGAACAAGTGCGTCAACCTTGGCTGGGGCGTGTGCAACCCTGCGGGGATATTGCAGGAGCTTTCGGGGATTCCGGTTGTGGCGGGCAATGATGCCAATCTTGCGGCGCTGGGTGAGTATTCTGTGCTGAAGGACAGGTATTCAAGCATTTTGTTCATCACCCTTGGCACGGGGGTTGGCGGCGGGGTAATCCTTGACGGCAACATGCTCAACGGTGCCAACGGGGCAGCAGCAGAGATAGGACATCTTCCCATCGTGTGGGATGAGACGGACAGGTGCAGCTGCGGCAAGGTGGGCTGCCTTGAGCAGGCTGCATCCGCAACGGGTGTCGTGAAGGCGGCAAGGAAGATTCTTTCCACGGGAGAGGTATCGGCGCTTTCTGCATATGGTGAGCTTACGGCGAAGGCTGTGTTTGATGAGGCGAAAAATGGCGACCATGTGGCACTTAAGGTTGTTGAAAGGGCTGCGGACTATCTGGGAAGGGGCCTTGCGTGCGCTGCGGGCATGGTTGACCCTGAGTGCATAGTCATAGGCGGCGGCATGGCGGCGGCAGGGGAATTTCTGCTTGAGAAGATAAGGAGCAGCTTCAGGGAAAATGTGTTCCATCCGTGCCGAGAGACAAGTATCATACAGGCTTCCCTTGGCAATGAGGCAGGGATGTACGGTGCGGCATACCGTGCATATACACGCTGACCGTATGTGCAGGGAGCAGGTAACATAGAGTATGGAATATGTAACATGGAGCATGGAGTGTGTCGGTGCAGCCGTGTTTGAGATGTATGTTGATTGTGAGGGGGGCTGTTTGTGGAATTTCCTGAGATATTGAGGAATGCTGTGAAATGCACTGTGAATGTGGATGAACCCATGGAAAAACATGTCACCTTCAGGGCGGGGGGGAAGGCTGCCTATTATGCCGAGCCCACCAGCCTTGATGAGCTCAGGGCTGTTGTTGACTGTGCCAATGACTGCGGCATTGAGTGGCGAGTCATTGGCAATGGCAGCAACATACTTGTGAGGGATGAGGGCTACAAGGGGCTCATCATAGCCCTTGGCAGAAGGTTTGGTGCCGTTGGCGTCAGCAGTGGCGATACGGTGTTCGCGGAGGCTGGCGCATTGCTTTCAAGGGTGGGCAGCATTGCCGCTGATGCGGGGCTTGCGGGCTTTGAATTTGCCGCGGGGATTCCGGGGAGCGTGGGCGGTGCGGTTGCCATGAATGCAGGTGCATTTGGCGGCGAAATGTCGGACATTGTGACGGATGTTGCCGTGCTGACAAGGACGGGGGCATATGTGGAGCGTGCTGCTGACAGGCTTGGTTTTGGTTACAGGACAAGTGACATACAAAGGAATGGTGATGTTGTGGTGGCGGCGAGGTTCAAGCTTGAAAAGGGAGACCCTGCCGCAATCAGGGAGCAGATGGCACAGCTCGCCCGCACAAGAAGGTCAAGGCAGCCCCTTGAGCTTCCAAGCGCCGGAAGTGCGTTCAAAAGACCGGAGGGCACATTTGCGGCAAAGCTGATTGATGAGGCGGGGCTTAAGGGACTCTCGGTTGGCGGTGCAAGGGTGTCTGAAAAGCACGCGGGCTTCATCGTGAATGCAGGGGGTGCCACGGCATCGGACATCATTGCCCTGATGGATGAGGTTAAACGAAGGGTAAAGGAAAGCTCCGGAATTGAGCTGGAGCCGGAGATTAAGGTTTTTTAACGTGAAATGGAGACTGCTATGGGGATGGTTATAGTTACCGGAATGTCAGGAGCCGGTAAATCAACGGCATTGAAAATGCTGGAGGATGCAGGGTACTATTGCTGTGACAACATGCCGGTGTCCCTTGTGATTAAGTTCGCTGAGCTTGCTTATTCACAGGAGGGGGCAGCGTCGAACATTGCGCTTGGCGTTGACATACGAAGCGGCAACGGCCTTGACGAGCTGGATGATGTGCTGTCAGAACTAAAAAAGCGGCATTATGAATATAAAATACTATTCCTCGATGCCAGGGATGATGTGCTGGTAAAGCGTTACAAGGAAACCAGAAGGAGCCATCCGCTGGCAAAGATGGGGCGCATTGACTCCGGCATAAGGCTTGAGCGCGAAAAGCTGTGGTTCCTCAAGGAGAAGGCTGACACCATAATTGACACAAGCCAGCTTTTGACCCGCGAGTTGAAGCAGGAGCTGGAAAAAATATTTGTGGAGGATGCGCAGTATAAAAATCTTTTCATCACTGTGCTGTCATTTGGGTTTAAGTATGGGATTCCGTCAGATGCCGATTTGGTGTTTGACGTGAGGTTCCTTCCCAACCCGTACTATGTGGACGGGCTCAGGAGCCTTACGGGCAATGACAGGGAAATCAAGGATTACGTCATGCAGTTTGACGCTGCGGGGGAATTTCTTGACAAGCTTGAGGACATGCTTAAATTTCTCATCCCCAATTATGTGCTTGAGGGGAAGAACAGCCTTGTAATCGCCATTGGCTGCACGGGTGGCAAGCACCGTTCCGTCACCCTTGCCAACGCCATTGCCGAAAGGCTTGGCGGACTTGAGTATGGGCTTAAGACCGAGCACAGGGACATTGACAAGGACAGGAAGACAAAGGGACAATGACGGGGAGATGGGGTAATGTCGTTTTCTGCAAAGGTTAAGGAAGAGCTTGAAAGGCACATTGGTACTGCCAGGCATTGCCAGCTTGCGGAGCTTGCCCCGGTGTTTGCGCTGTGCGGTTATGCAGGGCAGGGGGATGGCGGGTTTTTCATGGAATTTTCATCGGAAAATCAGCTTGTGGTAAGAAAGTGCTTTACATTATTGGAGAAAACATTTAATATAAATGCTTGTAGTCGGAATGACATGGAAAGCAGCTTAAGAAAAAATGGCTCATACACGATACGGATTGATGAGGATGCCCAGGTAAGAAGGGTACTTGCAGCATTAAAGCTTCTTGACGGGGACAGGCTGGTGGCGCCGGAGGGACTGGTGGATCCACTGCTTGTGCAGTCGGGCTGCTGCAGGCGTGCCTTTGTAAGAGGGGCATTTCTTGCGTCGGGCTCCATTAGTGACCCCAACAAATTCTATCATTTTGAGATTGTGTGTGATACACCTGCACAGGCAGAACAGGTGAGGGAGGTGCTTAATTCCTTCATCCAGGATGCCAAGGTGGTACAGCGGAAGAAGTATTACGTGGTCTACGTCAAGGAGGGAACCCAGATAGCCGACCTTCTCAATGTAATGGAGGCGAGCGTCGGATTGATGGATTTCGAGAATGTGCGGATTGTTAAGGAGATGCGCAACAGCATCAACAGGCAGGTCAACTGTGAGATTGCCAACCAGGGCAAGACGGTTGACGCGGCGATGCGCCAGATTGCCGACATTCAGTACATCAGGGATACGATAGGACTTTCTTCGCTGAAGCCTGCACTGCAGGAGATGGCAAGTGCCAGGCTGGAAAATCCTGACATGAAGCTGCAGGACTTAGGCATGCTGATGTCTCCTCCGGTTGGCAAATCAGGGGTCAACCACCGGCTCCGCAAGCTGAGTGAGATTGCGGATGACCTGAGGAAGGGAGTATAATCAAAAGGGGTGCTGCGAAGGCAGCAGGATTGGAGAAGGTAATGATTTCAGAAAATGTAAGGGTCATGGTACCAACAGGGACAGATGCAAGGACGACAGCGATGATGGTACAGATTGCCAGCAAATATGACAGCAGCATAAGGGTTGTCAGCGGTGAGAAGTCATTCAATGCAAAGAGCATAATGGGTATGCTTACCCTTGGACTTCAGCAGGGCGAGGATTTGCAGATAAGCGCAGACGGCAGGGATGAAAAGTCAGCGATGGATGACCTGGTGAGCTTTTTGTCCAATAAGGTTACAGCGTAAATTTTTGGCTTGTTTTGAAGGAGGACCTCTGCACGGCGGGGGTCTTTCTTGTTATAAAATTATAATTAGCGTGAAAAGGCAGGCTGGTGCCAATTATTCCGGCAAGTAACGCCTGCAAAATCAGGGAGGGTGACATGCCTTTTACACATTTGCATGTGCATACTGAATATAGCCTGCTGGACGGCTCAAGCAAGATTAAGGAGATAACCGCCCGTGCAAAGGAGCTTGGCATGGACAGCCTTGCCATAACCGACCACGGTGTCATGTACGGCGTGATAGATTTTTACAGGGCCGCCAAGGCTGTGGGAATCAAGCCGATAATCGGCTGTGAGGTTTATGTTGCCCCCGGCTCCCGCTTTGACAAGGAGGCAGGCGTAAATGAGGAGAAATATTACCACCTTGTGCTGCTTGCGGAGAATGACCTTGGATACCACAATCTCATGAAGATTGTATCCAAGGGCTTTGTTGACGGCTTTTATTACAAGCCAAGGGTCGACATGGAGGTGCTTCGCCAGTTCCATGAGGGGATAATCGCCTTGAGTGCGTGCCTTGCGGGTGAGGTGCCAAGGCTTTTGGTGAGGAATATGTACGAGGAGGCAAGGGAGGCTGCGCTTCGCCATCTTGAAATATTTGGCGAGGGGAATTATTTCCTTGAGCTGCAGGACCATGGAATACCTGAGCAAAGGCTGGTAAACCAGCAGCTTCTCAAGCTTTCCCGTGAGACGGGGATTGGGCTTGTGTGTACCAATGACGTGCATTATACCTATGCGCAGGATGCGGACGCACATGACATACTGCTGTGCATACAGACCGGAAAGAAAATAACCGATGAGAACAGGATGCGCTATGAGGGGGGACAGTACTACCTGAAGTCCGAGGCGGAGATGGCAGGGCTTTTTTCATATGTTCCGGAGGCACTTGAGAACACTGCAAGGATTGCCGAAAGGTGCAATGTTGAGATAGAGTTTGGCGTGCAGAAGCTTCCGCGGTATGACACGCCGAAGGAATATGGCGACTCATATTCATATCTGAAATACCTGTGCGACATGGGGTTTTCAAAAAGGTATCCCGATGGCGGTGGGGACGTCCGTGAACGCCTTGACTATGAGCTGTCGGTGATTAAGTCCATGGGTTACGTGGATTATTTTCTCATAGTGTGGGATTTCATCAATTATGCCAAGCAGAATGGAATCAGTGTGGGACCTGGGCGTGGCTCCGCCGCGGGAAGCGTGGTGGCGTACTGCCTTGAGATTACGGACATTGACCCAATAAGGTACAACCTGATTTTTGAGAGGTTCCTTAACCCTGAAAGGGTGTCAATGCCTGATATAGACGTGGATTTCTGCTATGAAAGGCGGCAGGAGGTCATTGACTATGTGGTTGAAAAATATGGCAAGGACCGTGTGGTGCAGATTGTCACATTTGGGACAATGGCGGCAAGGGCAGTAATCAAGGATGTCGGAAGGGTGCTTGACCTGCCGTATGCAATGGTGGATTCCGTGTCGAAGATGATACCAAGGGAGCTTGGCATTACGATAGACAAGGCGCTTGAGATGAATACGGAGCTTAAGCAGCTGTATGACACGGACGAGGATGTGCATGATTTAATAGACAAGTCAAAGAGGCTTGAGGGGCTTCCGCGCCACGCATCAATGCATGCGGCAGGTGTTGTCATAAGCCAGAAGTCGGTTGACGAGTATGTCCCGCTGTCCCGCGGGTCTGACGGTTCGCTGGTGGCGCAGTTTGTCATGACCACCCTGGAGGAGCTTGGGCTTCTCAAGATGGATTTTCTTGGGCTTCGCACCCTCACCGTGATACAGGATGCGGAAGGGATGATACGCCGGACAAATCCTGAATTTAGTGTTGCAAAAATAGATTACGGCGATAAGGATACCTATGACCTTATCGGCACCGGAAGGACTGAAGGTGTGTTCCAGCTTGAAAGCGGCGGCATGAAGTCCTTCATGAAGGAACTTAAGCCGCGCAGCATGGAGGACATCATTGCAGGCATATCACTGTACAGGCCGGGTCCAATGGATTTCATTCCGCAGTACATCAAGGGAAAGAACAATGCCAGCTCAATCACCTATGACTGTCCGCAGCTTGAGCCAATCCTTGAGCCGACCTACGGCTGCATAGTGTATCAGGAGCAGGTCATGCAGATTGTGCGTGACCTTGCGGGGTATTCCTGGGGGCGGAGTGACCTTGTGCGAAGGGCAATGTCCAAGAAAAAGGCATATGTCATGGAGGAGGAGCGCAAGAACTTCATATACGGCAACGAGGCGGAAGGGGTTAAGGGCTGCATTAACAATGGCATTGATGAGAAGGTGGCAGGACACATTTATGATGAGATGATAGATTTCGCCAAGTATGCCTTCAACAAGTCACATGCTGCCTGCTATGCGGTCGTTGCGTACCAGACGGCATATTTGAAGACACATTTTCCAAATGAGTTCATGGCGGCGTTGATGACCTCAGTGATAGACAATTCCGCAAAGGTCGCTGAATATGTGATGATATGCCGTCAGATGGGGCTTTCGGTGCTGCCGCCTGATGTGAACGAGGGGGGCTATGGCTTCACTGTGTCAGGGAGCGCGATAAGGTATGGGCTTTCAGCCATCAAGAGCCTTGGACGCCCGACAATCACGGCGATTGTGAGGGAGAGGGACGCCAATGGCAGATTTACCAGCCTTCGCGATTTCCTTGAGAGGATGAACGGCGAGATTAACAAAAAGACCGTGGAGAACTTCATCAAGGCGGGGGCGCTTGACTGCCTTGAGGGCAACAGGCGTCAGAAGATGACCGTATATTCTGACCTCATGGAGGACATTGCCAAGGAGGCAAAAAATTCCATGTCAGGGCAGATGTCTTTATTTGACCTGATGGGTGAGGAGGAAAAGTCTGCGTACCAGGTGAAGCTTCCCAAGCTTGCTGAATACCCAAAGAATGAACTTCTCGCCTATGAAAAGGAGGTGCTTGGAATTTATGTAAGCGGCCATCCGCTTGACCAGTACCTTGAACTCATGGGCAAATACTGCACAGCAAGGAGCATTGATTTTGAGGTGGATGAGGATGGTGAGACGCAGGGGCTTCAGGATAAGGCCCAGGTCACAATCGGCGGGATTGTCACTGACAAGAACGTAAAGACCACCAAGAACAACCAGCTCATGGCATTTGTAACGGTGGAGGACATGTACGGCACTGTTGAGGTGATTGTGTTCCCAAGGGATTATGCGGGACTTCACGGCGGCCTTGAGATTGATGACAAGGTGCTGATTCAGGGAAGGGTGTCAACCACGGCTGATGAAAAAAGCAAGCTCGTATTCGGCAGGGTCACGTATTTCAAGGATGTGCCGGGGCGGTGCTGGATTCAGTTCGACTCGGCTGATGAATTTGCCCTGGCGGAAAATCAATTGAAGACACTGCTGGATTCTGCGCCTGGCAAGGACCAGGTGATAATATACTGCCGCAGGGAGAAACATAGGAAGGCGCTGGCAGGAAAGGGCGTCAATGCTGATGAGGCGCTGGTTCAGCGGCTTGCGTCGATGTATGGGGAGGAGAACGTGAGGTTCACGCTCCCGTAAGGGGAATGGAGAAGGGTATGCCAAAGGGAACTAACCAGAAGTTAAAATTGTATTATCTTGGACGCATCCTCACTGAAAAGACGGATGATGCGCATGCCATCACAATGCCTGAGATTCAGCGGTATCTGGAGGAGTACGGTGTGACCGCGGACAGGAAGAGCCTCTATGATGACATTGAGATGCTGAGGGTGCTTGGCATTGATGTCATAGGTGAGAAATCAGGGCGGAGCTATGTGTACCATGTTGGGAAGAAGCAGTTTGAGATAGCGGAATTAAAGCTTCTTGTGGATGCCATACAGTCCTCAAAGTTCATAACCGAGAGAAAGTCGGACGAGCTGATTAAGAAGCTCACGGGCTTTGCCAGTGATTATGAGGCGAGCCAGCTAAAGAGGCAGGTTGTGGTGCATGGACGTGTCAAGACAATGAACGAAAGCATTTATTACGTCATTGATGACATCCACAACGCCATAATCAACAACAGGAAGATTCGCTTTGAGTACCTGCGCTGGAATATCAAAAAGAGGATGGAGCCAAGGAGGGACGAGCCGTATGTGGTAAGCCCGTGGTCACTCATGTGGGATGATGAAAATTATTACCTGATTGCATTTGATGACAGGGAGAACAAGATTAAGCATTACAGGGTTGACAAGATGAGGAGCATCGAGCCTGTTGACGAGAAGCGGCAGGGTAAGGAGCATTTTCAGGACTTCAACATGGCATCCTATGCCAGGATGAATTTCGGCATGTATGGCGGCGAGGAGATAAGGGTGAAGCTCGCCTTCAAAAATGAGCTGGTCGGGGTTTTGCTGGACAGGTTCGGCAAGCAGATAACCATACACCCGTCAGGGCAGGAGGGGTGGTCGGTGACACAGGTGGACGTGGCGCTTAGCAATCAGTTCCTGGGCTGGATATTCTCACTGGGAACGGATGTCAGGGTGCTTGCGCCGCAGGAGGTTGTGGAAAAATTCAGGGGCGAGCTTGGGGCGCTGGGGGCAATGTACCGGGACGGCGACATTTGAAATCTTTTTTATCGCATTAATGCAAAAATGTGTTATAATTGCATTAGACTAGCTTGGGATTACATACGTAGCACACACAAACGGATAAGGTAAGGGGTAGTGTGTATGATTCGCACGCTGGACTCCGGAATGGAGATTATTATGGCACTAACGAAGAAACAGGCTGAGCAGGTGATGAACCTGTTCGTGCTCTCGTTTATGGGGGCGGATGGCGAAAAGGACAGAAGGAAAATATTTGTTGATTTTGAGGATGTTTTTGGCAAAAGCATAAGCGGCTGGCAGTCAGCGTGTACGGAGAAGCTGGCAAAGGCAGCGGTTGGCGCGGATGTGGCTGGGGAATTTGAAAGGCTGGCACGCCGACATGAGGAGGGGGCCAGGTTGGCAGGCCTCACCGTGAGGGCAATGGAGAAGACAGACTGGCCTGCTGTCAGGCAGATGATTAACAAGGAATTTGACAGGGGGCTTACCATATACGATGAGGACAGGCTCAACCATTACCTGGACGGGGGATATTCCCTTGTCGCGTGCAGTGGGGATGAGGTGCTGGGTGCGCTGCTTGGCTTTCGCATTCCCGACATGAACATGGATGCGGTTTACATAGACACCCTTGTTGTCGGGGAGACCGTGCGCGGCTGCGGGATTGGCAAGCTGCTTTTAAAGCGCATTTCCAAAAAGGCGTCTGATGATGAGATATTCACGCTCAGGCTCCAGACAAATCCTGCGATTGAGGCGTATCAGATATACAGGCACCTTGGTTTTGAGGAGATTGAGCTGGTGCAGATGAAAAAATACGTGGACTAGCGGCAAAAAAGCACAGCGCCATTATTATGGTGAGGACGTATATGGGCACGGAGAGGGCAAGCGTTGTTTTCTCGGCTCTGCCCGTTCCTGCCGCATATGCAATTGTAAATGCTGCTGCAATGCTTATGATGAATATTGCTATGTCCAGCCAGAATATGTCACGGCTTGTGATTGCCATGTAGGCGTAGAACAATGTGGGAATCATCCATGTGCCAATCAGGTTGCCAAGGCATAGCGGGGCAAATGTGCCTGACTGGCGCAGTGCAGGCAGCCTGCGCAATATGAGTGAGACTGCAAGCATTGGGAAAAAGATTAGTTTCATGTGCTCCCACGCCGATTCATTTACAGGGGCAATCAGTCCGATGATGGGGCTGTAATTGCACCATTCATACAGGAAATGCAGTAATGTTCCTGCAATTCCGACTATTATGGCGCTGATTGCGTAATATTTTTTAAGTGTGTTTTCACGGTTCATGGCAACCTCCATTTTGCAGGCGTAAAGCTGGCACGCCGGTTCTGTTTCATATGGTGTTAGCATATGCTTTTTGGCGGGAGGTTATGCATGCTGCGTGGGTGTTGTGTACATATAGGGGAAACCGCCGCATGGCGGGAGAATAATTGATTAAGGGGCTTCATTACGGCTTTTGTCGTGGTATGGAGCCCTTTGTTGCAAAATGGAGGGTATATGGGAGGGCGTGGACACGGTATGTTGGGAAGATATGTGGTAAGACGTGTGCTGTCAGGGATGTGCAGCATTGCACTTGCGGCGGCACTTGTGGGATGCGGCGCAGACAGTGGCGGCGGCCTTGGCGAAACCGGGGCTTCGGGTGGCACGGATAAAGGAGGAACAGGCAGGCAGATGGCGGCGGTAAACCTTATGGAAAATGTTGGGGAAAACACATATGCGGCTGATGGTGCAAATGCCGCTGAGCCGTATGTGTACACACGGCTTGGGCTTGAGCTTTTGCAGAAAAGCCTTGATGAGGGCAGCAGCACCGTCATTTCCCCGCTGTCCGTGCTTGAGGCGCTGACCATGGCCGCAATCGGGTCAGGTGGCAACACAAGGCAGCAGTTCGAGGCAGCATTTGGCACTGATGTTGACGGAATGGCAGCGTACCTTTACCGGTATGATTCCGCCCTTGCTGATGATGGCAGGCTTAAGGTGGCTAATTCGGTGTGGTACAAGAATGCAGCTGACATCTCGATAAAGGAGGAATATCTTGCACGGGTAAAGGGGCTCTTTGCTGCTGATGCCTACAAGGCCCCGTTTGATGAAACAACGCTTGCGGACATTAACGGATGGGTGTCTGACAATACCGACGGCATGATTCCTGGCATACTGGAGGAAATATCCGATGAGGATGCGATGTACCTTTTGAATGCCGTGGCATTTGATGGGGAGTGGGCAGAGCAGTATGGTGATGCCAATGTGCATGACGGAAGCTTCAATGCACAGGATGGTACAAGGCAGACCGCGACAATGATGTACTCGGAGGAGTCGCTTTATCTCAGCGACGAGCATGCCACGGGGTTCATTAAATTTTACAAGGGGGAGGACTATGCATTTGTTGCACTGCTTCCGGAGGAAGGGCTTGACGTGGTTGATTATGTCAGGAGCCTTGACGGGGAGCATTTGGGTGAGCTGCTGGCAAACCCTGAGTATGTGGATGTGCACTGCACCATGCCTAAGTTTTCCGCCACCTATGACATTGAGCTGTCAGGGGTATTGGCATCCATGGGGATAACGGATGCATTTTCGGGTGACAAGGCTGATTTTTCAGGAATGGGAACATCGGCTGACACCGATTTGTACATAGGCAGTGTGATTCACAAGGCATACATGGAGGTGGATGAGAAGGGCACGAAGGCAGGGGCGGCAACTGCAATAGGAATGGTAAAACAGACCGCATTGATTGAGAATTATAAGACGGTATATCTGGATAGGCCGTTTTTGTATATGATTGTTGATTGCTCACAGTGGCAGCCCGTGTTTATGGGGACGCTCATGGGCGTTGACTGAAAATCCGCATGGATTCACGGTCAAATTTACTTTTTGCATTCAGAAGTGGCACTTGCCAGTCGATATTAGAAAAGGTAGGGTGTCCTTTTGGATAGAATAATGCCGCGATTACCACGTGGCGGAAAGGAGATTATATGCGTGTAACAAAAAAGGTGGCGCTACTTGCGCTTTCCATGCTTGCGATGCTGATCTTGGGAACCGGAAAGCCGGTGATGGCGCAGGATAGCCTTACCCTGACGGTTAGTTATCCTTCTGACATCCGCTGCGGTGAGCCGACTACATTCACCATGAATGCAGCAGGCGGAAGCGGGAATTACAAGTATCGCGTGGCGGCAGTCATGACATCTGATTTTGAACAGGTGTATGATGTAAGCTGGGGGTCAAACAGTGCGTACACGGAGAGTAATGAATTTTCATTTACCTTCTATGCATCAGGAACCTATTACGTAAGGTTCAGCGTGATGGACATGACACCAAATGCTGCAGGTCAGTACACAACTAAGACGACAGGGCTTAAGGAGTACCCGGTTGTGGTCAATGACAGCAATTACCCGTCTGTTGAGGAGGTGGTTGCCAGTGTTGCCAGCCAGTGCGAGGCGGCGTGCTCCACTGACTTTGAAAAGGCACTTTGGCTGCATGACTGGCTGATTGACAATGCGGAATACGATTCAACGTATACCTATTGTTCAGCCGAGGGTGTGCTTGTGCGTGGAAAGGGAACCTGTGAATCATACCACAAGGCGTATGTGCTGCTCCTTAACAAGGTTGGCATTGAAACCGGCAGGATTGAGGGCAACAACCATGTGTGGACGGCAGTTAAGCTTGATGGTGACTGGTACCAGATTGACAGTACATGGGATGACATGGGCGCTTCCTACAAGGGAACCTATTATGAACATATGTATTTCGGGCTGACGGATTACATCATTGGCCTTGTGCACAGCGACCATACCGCCCCTGTGAAGGGCTATGAATCCAATTCCCTTGAGAATAATTATTTTATCAAGACAGGGGAAATCAGCAGGTGGTCGGATTCTTATGTGCAGACAATCAAGGACAGGCTGGCAGCGGGTGAGAAGGAGTTCGTGCTGACGGTTACGGACAGCATGCCGAACAACTACAAGAATGTCATTTACAACCTTGTTGCGTACCAGTTGTCGAAGCAGCAGTGGGATGGCGGTG
>CAYZYS010000005.1:10099-11900 GCA_964482605.1 uncultured Bacteroides sp. | reverse complement strand
CAGGGCACGGCGGCAGTGACCGGCTCCAACGGTACGTCGGATGGTGCATCGGCAGGGGAGACAGGCTTTGTATCACGCCTGTATGAAAATGCGCTGAACAGGAAGGCATCTGATGGCGAGGTCAGCCTTTGGGCAAATTACCTGAAAAGTGGTGCTTCCGTGGCGGATGTGGCATATGTGTTCATATTCAGTCCTGAATTTCAGGGCAAGGGCTATGACAATGCAGACTATGTGGAGCAGCTTTATGTTTCATTGATGGGCAGGAGCTCTGACCCGGCAGGAAAGGCGAACTGGGTAAGCTCCCTGGAGCAGGGGATGTCCCGTGAGTATGTGTTCCTGCAGTTTGTCAATTCCGGCGAGTTTCAGGCATTATGCGGAAATTATGGTATAGTGACGGGGGCAGCAGCGGGACAGAACGAGAATGTCACACAGTTTGTTGCCCGAAGCTATTCACAGTTCCTTGGAAGAAATTATGATGTGGATGGACTAAATAACTGGTGTGCTGCTGTCAATAATGGCACACAGACGCTGCAGCAGTTGGCATATGGGTTCGTATTTTCGCCGGAATGCCAGGACATGGGCCTTTCAAATGAGGACTTTGTTGCAATGCTCTACCGTGGCTGCTTTGACAGGGAAGGAGACCCTGACGGGCTGGCAAACTGGGTAAACTGCCTTAATTCAGGTGAACAGACACGTGAGGACGTGTTCTGGGGCTTTGCGGATTCACAGGAGTTTTCGGACATGACCAGAAGGTACGGGTTGTAAGATGGATAAGAAAACCGCACGCTCACAGGCAAGAAAGGCAAGAAATTCCCTGACGCCTGATGAGGTCAGGGACAAGAGCCGCATCATAATGGGGAAGGTGCTGGCACTGCCGCAGGTGGCCTGCGCAAGGGAAATATGCGTGTATGCAAATGTAGGCAGTGAGGTTGTCACCCTTCCCCTGATAGATGAGCTTCTAAAGCTTGGGAAGTCTGTGTATGTCCCGCTTGTGAATGGGACTGAGATGGATTTTTACAAGGTTTCGTCAACAAGGGAGCTGGCGGAGGGCTTTCATGGAATACCAGAGCCGGATGGAACCACTTCCGTGTATGACGGCGATGGCGATGGTGCGGTCATGGTAATGCCGGGGCTTGCATTTGACAAAAGCCTTAACCGTGTTGGATACGGCGGCGGGTATTATGACAGGTATCTTGCCACGAGAAGGGCTTTTTTCAAGCTTGCGGTGTGCTTTAAGGAGCAGCTTTTTGATGCGATTGAGGCGGAGGACACGGACATGCCGGTTGACATGCTTGTGACGGACGCTGAGCCTTAAAGGCATTGGTTTAAATGAAATGGCAGCGGGTCATGGTTTGGATGACCTGCTGCCATTATTATTTTTCCGCATATCATTGCCCCAATGCATTGGGTTCTGTTACTGGTACTGTATTGTGGGCTGTTGGTACTGCTCCAGCATGTCGTTCATCTGCTGCATGAACTCAGGGTTGCTCATCATGCTCAGTGCAAGGAAGAACATGAGAAGCGATATAACAAGTCCTGCGATTCCGAGTGCAAGTCCGGCAATTGCCTTGCCGTCCCAGTAGCCGTGGTTGACCTTTGACAATATTCCAAGCACCACTGCCATGACGCCAAACAGTATTCCGAACCAAACTGTCATTCCGCTTATCATTGCCAGTATGCCAAATACCATGGATGCGGTGGCAAGCCCGTTCTTTGGACGTGCCGGGTATGGTGAGCCATATGGGTTCCGGGCATATGTCTGGTAAGGCTGCCCCTGCTGGAACTGCTGTCCCTGCCCGTA
>CAYZYS010000005.1:0-9999 GCA_964482605.1 uncultured Bacteroides sp. | reverse complement strand
TCCGGGCATATGTCTGGTAAGGCTGCCCCTGCTGGAACTGCTGTCCCTGCCCGTAAGGCTGGTAAGGCTGTCCTTGCTGGAATTGCTGTCCCTGCCCGCCCTGTGAGTCCTGGTTCATGGCTGTTGCACCGTATTGCTGGCTTGGTCTTTGTTGGCCGTCCTGCGCCTGTTCCTGTCCATATGTCTGGTTTTTGTTTTGCTGCTGTCTTGAATCGTCATTGTCATCGTAATTGTAATTATCCATTAAATTAGTCCTTTCAAAAAGAATCAATTTATTATATCATAACATATTGGTGTATTCAAATGGAACGTAATAGACGGAATGGGGTTTGACATGAAGGAAGATACAATTCAGATTGACATTAGGAAGCTGATTATCCCGCTTATACTGGAGCAGCTGCTCGCAGTGAGCGTGGGAATGGTTGACACTCTGATGGTGTCCACGGCCGGTGAGGTGGCGGTTTCGGGGGTTGCGCTGGTTGACAACCTCAACCGCCTTGTGATTCAGGTCATGGCGGCGTTCTGCACGGGTGGAATCGTTGTGGGAAGCCAGTATTTTGGCAGGAGGGACACCAAGAGGGCAAAGGTGACCTGCGCACAGCTTGAATTCATAGTGGCAGTGTTCTGCCTTGCCGTCATGGTGGTGTTTGTGATATTCACAAGGTCAATACTGTCGGTGGTATTTGGAAGCATAGAGGATGCGGTCATGGACGCAGCCTGCACCTACATGGTGGTGACGGCGGTTTCATATCCGTTCCTGGGCCTGTACAACGTCGGGGCGGCAATTTACAGAAGCATAGGCAACAGCAGGATAAGCATGGAGATAAGCGTCATAATGAATATCGTAAATGTTGCCTTTAATGCAATATTTGTGTTTGGGCTTGGCATGGGCGTCCTTGGGGTGGGGCTTGCAACCTTAATCAGCAGGATTGTTGCGGGCTTCATCATGACGGGGAAGGTGCTGTCGGCAGACAATCCCCTGCAGCTTCGTGACCTGTCGCTGTTCATGCCACAGGGGCAGTACATTAAAAACATATTGAGAATTGGCATTCCAAGCGGAATTGAAAATGGAATGTTCCAGATAGGAAAGCTTGTGGTTGTGAGCATTGTCGCCACATTTGGGACACAGGCGATAGCCGCCAATTCCATTGGCTATCAGATTATGGATTTTCCCAACATACCAGGGCAGTCGGTGGGACTTGCGCTTGTGACGATTGTGGGGCAGTGCATGGGGGCAGGCAATGTGGCGGAGGCGAGGCGCTACACGGTGAAGATGATGAAGCTCGCCTACCTTAGCGACTGGATATGCAAGATAACCCTTGCCATATGTGTGCCGTGGGTTGTGGGGTGGTTTTCCCTCACGGAGGGGACTGCGGCGCTTGCGGTATTCCTTCTCAGGTGCTTCTGCCTTGCGTCACTTCCGGCGTGGCCAATGAGCTTTGTCATGCCAAATGCGCTCAGGGCTGCGGGGGATGTGAAATACACCATGACCGTGAGCATAGCGTCCATGTGGATATGCAGGATTTGCTGCAGCTATTTGCTGGGGGTCGTCATGAACATGGGGATTCTTGGCGTGTGGTGCGGTATGTTCGTGGATTGGTATGCAAGGAGCATATGCTATCTGGCAAGGTACCTGTCAGGGAAATGGAGCTACAAAAAGGTGGTGTAATTTGCAAAGACCCGTGATGTTTGGTATAATTGAATGGTATGACTTTGCATTAAGATTAACATATTTTGGAAAGAGGGGCTTATGGACATAATTAAGGCTATTGCAGAGGAGTTGAGTATTAAGCCGTCCCAGGTGGAGGCTACGGTTAAGCTTATAGATGAGGGGTGTACGATTCCATTTATCGCGCGCTACCGCAAGGAGGTGACGGGAAGCCTGAATGACGAGGTTTTGCGTAACCTTGATGAAAGGCTGCGCTACCTGCGCAACCTTGAGGAGAGGAAGGAGGCAGTGCTTTCCTCAATAGAGGAGCAGGGAAAGCTCACGGAGGAGCTTAAGGCGCAGATTCTTGCAGCCGCAACCATGGTTGTGGTGGAGGACCTTTACCGTCCGTACAAGCAGAAGAAGCGCACCCGCGCCACCATAGCCAAGGAAAAGGGGCTTGAGCCGCTGGCTGAGTTCATTCTTGCGCAGTCTGCGGATGAAGGGCTGGACAAGGTCGCTGTACAGTATGTGGACGGCGACAAGGTCAAGGATGTGAATGAGGCGCTTGCAGGGGCATCTGACATTATCGCGGAGCGTGTGTCGGATGTGGCTGAATACAGGACATACATCAGGGACATAACCCTGGATGAGGGTACGCTGGTTACCACTGCAAAGGATGAGAAGGCTGAGTCCGTGTATGAGAATTATTATGATTACCAGGAGCCGCTTAAAAAGGTGGCAGGCCACAGGACGCTGGCGATTAACAGGGGTGAGGCCGAGAAATTCATCACGGTGAAGATTGTTGCCCCTGAGGAGAGGATTTTGCGCTACCTCGAGAAAAAGACACTAACCAGTGACAATGAACATACCACCGCATTCATCAAGGCTGCGGTGCTTGACGCATACACAAGGCTCATAGCACCTGCAATTGAGCGCGAGATAAGGAACATCCTCACGGATGCGGCGCAGGAAGGAGCCATTAAGGTGTTTGGCAAGAACCTGCAGCAGCTCCTCATGCAGCCGCCGATTGCGGGAAAGGTTGTGCTTGGCTGGGACCCGGCATTCCGCACGGGCTGCAAGCTCGCCGTTGTCGACCCTACGGGAAAGGTGCTTGATACCAAGGTTATATATCCGACGGAGCCGCACAATAAGGTTGCCGAGGCAAAGGCAGAGCTTACGAGGCTCATTCACAAATACGGCGTTTCGGTCATATCCGTGGGCAATGGGACAGCTTCGAGGGAGTCTGAGCAGATAATCGTGCAGCTTATCAAGGAGCTGGATGTTCCGGTGGAGTATGTCATAACAAATGAGGCAGGGGCGTCAGTGTATTCTGCAAGCAAGCTGGCAACCGAGGAGTTCCCTGATTTTGACGTGGCACAGAGAAGCGCCGTGTCAATTGCAAGGAGACTGCAGGACCCGTTGGCGGAGCTGGTGAAGATAGACCCGCAATCCATTGGCGTTGGGCAGTACCAGCATGACATGAACCAGAAGAAGCTGGGGGAGACGCTTACAGGCGTGGTTGAGGATTGTGTCAACAGGGTTGGCGTTGACCTTAACACGGCGTCCGCTTCCCTTTTGGAGTATATATCGGGTATTTCCAAGGCAGTGGCAAAGAACATAGTTGATTACAGGGAGAAGAATGGAAGGTTTACCAACAGGAGGCAGCTTCTCAAGGTGGCGAAGCTTGGCCCGAAGGCATTTGAGCAGTGTGCGGGGTTCATGAGGATACAGGGGGGTGACAACCCGCTGGATTCAACAAGCGTCCATCCTGAGAGCTATGAGGCAGCGGGAAGGCTTTTGGAAAGCCTTGGGTACAAGCTTGAATCAATAACCTCAGGCGAGCTTTCACAGCTTCACAAAAAGGTGAATGATGTTGCCGCAATGGCGGAGCAGCTTGGGATTGGCAGCATTACCCTTGAGGACATTGTGAAGGAGCTTGAGAAGCCTGGCCGTGACCCAAGGGATGAGATGCCAAAGCCGATTCTCCGCAAGGATGTTATGGACATGAAGGATTTGAAACCGGGGATGATTCTCAAGGGAACCGTTAGAAATGTAATTGATTTTGGTGCATTTGTTGACATAGGGGTTCACCAGGATGGGCTTGTGCACATATCGCAGATATCAAACAGAAGGATAGAGCATCCGCTGGATGCAGTGAGCGTTGGCGACATAGTTGACGTGAAGGTGCTTGACGTGGATGTTGCAAAGGCAAGGATTTCACTGACCATGCGCCTTGATGAGAACACGGATGCCTTCACGGGGAGACCTGATGCCGCAAAGGCTGCATATGCCAAGGCTGATGAGGCGAGACGCCAGAGGAACGGCGGCAAGGGCCAGGGCGGCGGAAAGCGTGGCGGCAATGTGGGCAGGAACGGCAATGGTTCTGGCTCCGGAAGGGCTTCCAGGAAGGACGGGGAGCTTGATTTAAGCGGGCTTAGCAAGTTCTTTAAATAGTCCGTTTGCATTTGCGGAAAAGGGGTAATCATGGGAGATACTACAACTATTGAATTTGACGTGGAGATTACTGACGGTGACCTTTTGGATTACAAGCTGCACCACAAGTACCATGCCTTTAGTGGCATATGTGAGCTTGTGCTGGGGGTGATAATGCTTGCGCTTGGGGTGTACTCGGTGCTTCACCTTGACAGGATGAATCTCACATTTGCACTGCTGGCGCTGCTTTTTGGCGTGGTGTTCCTTGTGGGGATGCCCGTTCAGCTATATCTTCATTCCAAGGCGGCGGTGAAGAAGGAGGGGTTTTTGTCGCATCTTCACTACACAATGGGGAAAAATGGGATTGTGATTGACGGCGGAAGTGGAAAAAATGTCAGCATCCAGTGGTGTGATGTGTGGAAGGTGAGCAGTTCAAGGAAAAGCATTTTCCTGTATTTTACCCCGACAAGGGCAAATGTGCTTCCCAAGGCGCAGCTAGGCGAGAATCTTGAGGGTGTACAGAAGGTGATTGCGAAGTATATGGAGTCCCATAGGGTTTCGCTGTGAGGTTGGCATGACTGTATATGAAAGCTTTAAATCGGATGATACATATGGGCTGGGCAGGAGGATGGCAGCCGCAGCGACTGCGGGGCAGGTGTACTGCCTTGACGGTGATTTGGGCGTTGGAAAGACGGTGTTCACCCAGGGCTTTGCGGCAGGGCTTGGGATAGGCGAGCCCGTGAACAGCCCAACGTTTACCATTGTGCAGGAATATGGCGGTGGAAGGCTTCCGTTTTACCATTTTGACGTGTACAGGCTGGGTGATGTAAGCGAGATGGATGAGCTTGGCTATGAGGAATATTTTTACGGGGACGGTGTGTGTCTTGTGGAGTGGGGGCAGCTTGTGAGTGAGGTGCTTCCGCCGGACACCATAAGAATCAGGATAGAGAAGGATTTGGAAAAGGGCTTCGATTACCGCAGGATTGTTGTTGACGGGGAATAGAGGTATGAAATGAAGGTTTTGGGTATAGAGAGCTCCGGCATGACTGCATCTGTGGCGCTTGCCACGGAAGGGGTCGTTGTTGCGGAGTATTCCACGAATTTTAAGCAGACCCATTCGCAGACGCTTCTGCCAATGCTGGACGAAATGTGCAGCCGTGTGCAGTGGGAGGTTGGGGATGTTGATGTGATTGCAATATCGTCAGGACCGGGTTCATTTACGGGGCTTAGGATTGGCTCGGCAACGGCAAAGGGACTTGGGCTTGCCTTGAATAAGCCGCTGGTGGAGGTTCCGACCCTTGAAGGGCTTGGCTTTAATGCCGCGGGGACTGACAGGCTGGTATGCGCCATGATGGATGCCCGCAGGGGCAATGTGTATGCCGGGGTGTATGAGTATGTGATGGAGCAGGGGGCGTCAGGGGATTCTTGTGACACCGTGCAATATGTGACGAAGGTGCGCATGAAGCAGGAATTGGTTTCTGTTTCGGAGCTTGTGGACAGGCTCAATGGTTTTGGGGAGAAGGTTCTTCTTCTTGGTGATGCTGTCATGGCAAGCCTTGGGCTTTTTAATGATGGGCTGAAGGTTGACTGGCGTGTTGCACCGGTGCAAAGCCTGTATCCGAGGGCTGCGAGTGTGGCTGTGCTCGGCGGGATCAAGGCTGCCGCGGGGGGCTGCATTGGCGCTGCACAGCATGTACCTGATTATCTCAGGCCGTCACAGGCGGAGAGGGAGAGAAATTCCAGGGCGTGACGGCAGCCCCATATGGTGTTCGGAATGTTACGGAAGGTGTGTATGGCATGGCATTTACGGAAGGGCGTATCATAAGGCGGATGTCCGAGGCGGACATTGCGCAGGTTGCGGAGCTTGAGAGTGAAATATTTACGATTCCCTGGTCATATGCTTCACTGAAGGATGCCGCCGCAAATCCTGACAATGTATACCTGGTGTGCATTGAGGATGGACAGGTTGCAGGGCATTGCGGGATGTGGTGCGTGTCAGGCGAGGGCAACATCACCAATGTTGCAGTTAAGGAGGGCTTTCGGCGCAGGGGCATTGCAAGGGCGCTGCTGGAGGAGCTTCTGAGGACGGGGATTGATGAGCATTCGGTGGATGTTTTCTTCCTGGAGGTGCGGCAGAGCAATGCGGCGGCAAAGGCGCTGTATTCCAGCCTTGGTTTTAAAACCCTTGGAATACGGAAGAATTTTTATGAAAAGCCCTTGGAAAATGCGGATATTATGTCGAAAATAATATCAAGACAATAGTGTGAATGTAAGACGAGAAATGGTGATTGAATGTTAGACGTATGCTTGTTGGGAACCAGTGGGATGATGCCTCTTCCGGGAAGGTGGCTTACCTCGCTGATGACGAGGTTTAATGGCAGCAGCCTGCTCATAGACTGCGGTGAGGGAACCCAGGTTGCAATAAAGGAAAAGGGATGGAGCTACAAGCCAATTGACATATTGTGCATAACGCATTTCCATGCTGACCACATAAGCGGGCTTCCGGGGCTTCTGCTGACCATGGGCAATGCCGACAGGACGGAACCCCTTACAATCATTGGACCAAAGGGGCTTTCCAGGGTGGTGGCATCGCTTCGGGTGATTGCGCCGGAGCTTCCATTTGAGGTGAAGTGCATTGAGATGGAGAACCAGCAGGAGGCATTTGACATTAATGGATACCACATAGAGGCATTCCGTGTGAATCATGCGGTGTGCTGTTATGGGTATTCCATAATAATACCCAGAAAGGGAAGGTTTAATGCCCAGGCGGCAAGGGAGCTTGGGATTCCCGTGCAGTGCTGGAACAGGCTGCAGCACGGGGAGGATGTGGAGCTGGACGGGGTGAGGTACACCCCTGACATGGTCATGGGGGGTGAAAGGAAGGGAATTAAGGTAACCTACTGTACGGATACAAGGCCGGTGCAGTCCATAGTGGACAATGCCAGGGAGGCAGACCTTTTTGTGTGTGAGGGGATGTACGGTGAGAGCGACAAGGAAGCAAACGCCCGCAAGTACAAGCACATGACGTTTACTGAGGCTGCCGTGCTGGCAAGGGATGCCGGGGTCAAGAGGGTGTGGCTTACACATTACAGCCCGTCCCTTGTAAGGCCCAAGGACTACATGGGCAAGGTGCGGGACATTTTCCCGGGTGCCGTTGCGGGCAAGGATGGGATGTCCCTGGAGCTTGATTATGAGGAGGTGGATTAGATGAAAAAGGGTAATCTTAGGGTTGTCGTTGCCGTGGTCATAATGGTGCTTCTCGTGACGGGATATTATTTTTACCTAAGCCACAGGGATACAACAGGTGGAAAGCAGGAGGAAACCGTGAAGGTTAATGGCAACAGTGCCGCTGCGGAGATTGCTGTCAGGGATTTGGACAATAATTACCCTGAAAGTCCACGGGAGGTGCTGAAGCTTTATGCAAAGATAACACAGGCATACTATGCCTCCGACACCACGGATGAGCAGGTTGAACAGCTTGGAACCCAGGCGAGGAAGCTTTTTGACACGGAGCTTCGCAGCAAGGAAAATGAGGAGCAGTTCCTTAAGTCGCTTAAGGCGGAAATCAGCGATTACCATTCAAAGAACCGCTACATTTCCGATTATAAGGTTGACAGCTCCACCAACATACAGTACAAGACCATCGACGGCAAATCGTATGCCATCGCAACTGTCCTGTATTACATGAGGGAGGGCAATAACCTTACAAATGTGTATCACAGCTACAAGCTGCGCAAGGATGATGACGGCAGGTGGAAGATACTGTATTGGGAGCTTTCATCCTCAAAGCAGCTTGGAGAGGAGTAGGGAAAGGTAAAGCCTCATGACTGATAATGACATTATAATGACTAATACGGCACAGACGCTTGAGAGGAGCCGGTGTGGCGGGGAGGTTGCGATGGCTGCCCATGCGACGGGGGAGCCGGATGTGCTCATACTTGCAATAGAAAGCTCATGTGACGAGACGGCGGCAGCGGTCATCAGGAACGGGAGGACTGTGCTTTCCAATGTGATATCCTCACAGATTGCGCTGCATACACTTTATGGCGGGGTGGTTCCGGAGATTGCATCAAGGAAGCACATGGAGCAGATTAACCCTGTGATTGAGCTTGCACTTGAGGAGGCGCAAATCACCCTTGATGATGTGACGGCGGTGGGGGTGACATACGGCCCCGGTCTTGTGGGGGCACTGCTTGTTGGGGTGGCTGAGGCAAAGGCGATTGCCTATGCAAGGAAGCTTCCATTGATTGGGGTGCACCACATAGAGGGGCACATATCCGCCAATTACATTGAAAATCCTGACCTTAAGCCGCCATTTATTTCATTGGTTGTGTCGGGAGGGCATACCCATCTTGTGTGCGTAAGGGATTATGGCGAGTATGAAATAATAGGCAGGACAAGGGATGATGCCGCAGGCGAGGCGTTTGACAAGGTGGCGAGGGCCGTGGGGCTTGGATATCCGGGAGGACCCAAGATTGACAGGCTTGCAAGGGAAGGAAATCCTGATGCGATTGAATTTCCAAGGGCGCATGTGGACGGCTCGGAATATGATTTTTCATTTAGCGGGATTAAATCATCGGTATTGAACTACATCAATGGCTGTGAGATGAAGCATGTTGAAATTAACAGGGCGGATTTGGTTGCATCCTTCCAGAAGGCTGTGATAGATGCGCTGGTGTCAAGGACGATGCATGCCCTGCGGGAATATGGCATGGACAGCCTTGCGCTGGCTGGCGGCGTTGCCTCCAATTCGGCCTTGCGTGCCGCCATGGAGGAGGAATGCGGCAGGGCTGGCGTGAAGCTGTATAAGCCGTCACCGATTTTCTGCACGGATAATGCTGCCATGATTGGCGTGGCGGCGTATTATGAATACCTAAAGGGGACAAGAAGCGGCTGGGAGCTCAATGCGGTTCCCAATTTAAGGCTTGGCGAACGATAGGCAGGCGTTTTTTGAAAATGTGCGTGGGTGGTATATTTTAAATGGAATTTGGGATTATACTTGCCGGTGGCAGGGGCAGCAGGATGAACAGTGACATACCGAAGCAGTATATGGAGCTTGCGGGTAAGCCGCTTATTTACCATACCCTGAAGGCATTTCAGGAGAGCTTTATGGATGAGCTTGTGGTGGTGTGCGGTGATGGCGATGAGGAGTATGTCAGGGAGCAGATAGTGCGTCCCGGCGGGTTCGACAAGGTGAAAATGTACGCGGTGGGCGGCAGGGAAAGGTATGATTCCGTGTACTCAGGCCTGCAGGTGTTGAGGAAACGCCACGGGGACGTCCTTGGACATGTGTATGTGCATGACGGTGCAAGACCCTGCGTTGACAGGGGTGTGCTTGAAAGGTGCCGTGAAGCCGTCAATGTGCATCATGCCTGTGTGGCTGCCGTCCCTGTGAAGGATACAATCAGGGTTGTGAATGAAAGCGGTGTTGCCGTGGAAACCCCGGACAGAAGAGGGCTGTGGCAGGTTCAGACCCCGCAGGCATTTGACTATTCCGTCGTTATGGATGCCTATGACATGCTGGCAGGATGTGATGACAAATCGGGAATAACTGATGATGCGATGGTGGTTGAGAGGTTTACGGACACTGTGGTACATATGTCGATGGGGGACTACCGCAACATAAAGGTCACAACACCGGAGGACATGGCCGTGGCGGGGCTGTTTCTTGGAATGTGAGGGCTTGACTGCATTGCGGGGGCTTGAAAGATTCGTAAAATTAATTGTTGACATTCACATTCACTGGTGATATTATGAGTAAGTCGCAGTTTTACGGCGCATATATGGAGAGGTATCGAAGCGGTCATAACGAGGCGGTCTTGAAAACCGTTTGTCCTAACGGGCACATGGGTTCGAATCCCATCCTCTCCGCTTAAGTAAAACCACTTAAAAGGTGGTTTTATTTTTCCTAAATA
>CAYZYS010000004.1:23794-33449 GCA_964482605.1 uncultured Bacteroides sp. | reverse complement strand
AGTAGGATGTCGCCTATGAGCCAGAAATGGATGTCGATGTACTGCATGCGTGTCACGTCGTCAAGGTTCTTCACCTTGTCGTAGTAAGGCGCGGTAAGCTCCATGTGGTTATAGCGCCCGCTTGGCTTCTTGAGGATTTTCTCACGCTCCTCCTCTGTGAACATGAAGGCGTTGCCGATGAACCTTTCAGGAAGCTCCTTGCTTGCACGGATGAGGAAGCTCCTTCCCTTCATGTGCGGGGGAAGCTTTTTTGCAATTGCCGCAAGACATTTCCTCAGTCCCTTTGGAAGCTTCTGCATGGGTGCAAGTGACATTGGTTCATGGTAAATGTTGTAGCCCCCGAAAAATTCATCCGCACCCTCCCCTGACATTGCAACCTTCACGTGCTTAGCAGCAGTCTGGCTAACGAAATACAGGGCAATGGCGGAGGGGTCTGCCAGCGGCTCGTCCATCTGGTACTGGATATGGCTTATTGCGTCCCAGTATTCCTCGGTGGATATGAGCTTGTTGTAATTGTCAATCTTGATTTTCTGTGACAATGCCTTCGCATAGTCTATCTCATTGTACTTTTCATAATCGAAGCCCACGGTAAATGTCTTGTCGCCGTTGAAGGTGGCTGCGACGTAGCTTGAATCCACACCGCTTGAAAGGAAGGAGCCAACCTCCACGTCGCTTATCTTGTGGTGTTCAACGGAATCGTGGAACACCCTGTCAATCTCCTCGACGCACTCCTCAAGGGTCTTGCTTTCATCAGGCTCAAATACAGGCTCCCAGTATCTTTTGATGTCAAGCTGCCCATCCTTGAAGGTGAGGCAGTGCGATGGCATGAGCTTGAAGATTCCCTTGAAAAATGTCTCCTCAAGTACGGAATACTGGAAGGTAAGGTAATTTTCCAGCGCAGTCTCATTAACTGCCTTGTGGTAGCCGGGGTATTCAAGTATGCTCTTGATTTCGGAGGCAAACACAAGGTTGTCGCCTACCTGGGCATAGTAGAATGGCTTGATTCCGAAGTAATCCCTCGCACCGAACAGGGTTTCCTTTTTTGAGTCCCATATCACAAATGCAAACATGCCCCTGAGGCGTGTCAGCATGTCCTCGCCGTATTCCTCATACGCATGCACAAGCACCTCGGTGTCGGAGTTGTTGCGGAAGGTGTGTCCCTTTTCAATGAGCTCCGCCCTTAAGTCCCTGTAGTTGTATATTTCACCGTTGAAGGTTATGACAATGCTTTCGTCCTCGTTGTACATGGGCTGGCTTCCGCAGTCGAGGTCTATTATCGAAAGCCTGCGAAAACCAAGGGCAACCTTTTGGTCAATGTGCTGTCCCGCACTGTCAGGCCCCCTGTGTATGATTCGGTTCATCATGTTGGTGAGAACCTCGCTGCCATTTTCAAGCTGTCCGGTATATCCCGCAAATCCACACATATTTATCTCCATTCCGCAGGCGGTTTTTAACATTTTTCGCACAAGCCGCCTGTCTAACACTAGTATTGGCAAACAAGTGTGATTATAGCAAATATGTTCATGAAAAACAATATACATGGGATAATGAATATCTTTACAAAAGTCGCTTTGTGTAGTAAATTGTTAAGTAATTGGGTTTTGCTGAAGGGAGAATGGCTATGGAAAAGATTAAGATGACGACACCCCTTGTCGAGATGGACGGGGACGAGATGACGAGAATCCTCTGGAAGTGGATTAAGGATGAGCTGATAATTCCGTTTGTGGACCTTAAGACAGAATATTACGACCTGGGGCTTGAGTACCGCAATGAGACTGATGACAGGGTCACGGTTGAATCCGCCGAGGCCACGAAAAAATATGGCGTTGCCGTTAAGTGTGCCACGATTACGCCTAATGCGGCAAGGATGACGGAGTACAACCTCAAGTCAATGTACAAGAGCCCTAACGGCACAATCAGGGCAATCCTTGACGGTACTGTGTTCCGTGCGCCGATAATTGTAAAGGGCATTGAGCCGCTGGTGAAGAACTGGAAGAAGCCAATAACCATCGCAAGGCATGCCTATGGTGATGTGTACAGGGGCGTGGAGATGAAGATACCTGCGGCTGGCAGGGCTGAGCTTGTCTACACCGGGGCTGACGGAAGCGAGCAGCGTGAGACAATCCATGATTTTGACGGTGCGGGAATCATCCAGGGCATGCACAACATCAACGAATCCATAGAGAGCTTTGCGAGAAGCTGCTTTAACTATGCGCTTGACACGAAGCAGGATTTGTGGTTTGCAACCAAGGACACAATATCCAAGAAATATGACCATACCTTCAAGGACATTTTCCAGGAAATATATGATGGTGAATATGCTGAAAAATTCAAGGCGGCAGGAATTGAGTATTTCTACACGCTGATTGATGACGCGGTTGCCAGGGTGATGCGCTCCGAGGGCGGATATATCTGGGCATGCAAGAACTATGACGGTGATGTGATGAGTGACATGGTTGCGACGGCATTTGGCTCACTTGCAATGATGACCTCGGTGCTTGTGTCACCTCACGGGTATTATGAGTATGAGGCGGCACATGGGACTGTGCAGAGGCATTATTACAAGCACCTCAAGGGTGAGCAGACCTCAACCAACTCGGTTGCAACGATATTTGCATGGACAGGCGCACTTAAAAAGAGGGGCGAGCTTGATGGCAATGCTTCGCTGCAGCAGTTTGCAGGGAAGCTTGAGAATGCCTGCATTAAGACCATTGAGGATGGTAAGATGACAAAGGATTTGGCACTCATAACAACACTGCCGAACCCAACGGTGCTTGACAGCCTTGGCTTCATAAAGGCAATCAGGGAAACGCTTGAGGGGATGCTGTAGGTTTTCCGCCGAAATCTGAAAGGGGCGTGGCGTATAATGTCGTATACATTTCATGACATGGATATCTTTCAATTGGTGCTATGGTTTTTCTTATATAGCTTTATGGGCTGGCTGATGGAGTGCGTGGTCATAAGGAAGCAGAAGGGCTATTGGGAAAACAGGGGCTTTGCAAAGCTGCCATTCTGCGTGATATACGGCTTTGGCGTGTTCCTGGCACTGGTGCTTTTTGCGCCCATCAAGGATAACATGGTGGCTGTGTACATTGCGGGGTGCATAGGGGCAACCACGCTGGAATTTCTGGTGGCGCAGCTCATGCTCAAGCTTTTCGGGCAGGTATGGTGGAATTATGACCACCTTCCGTTTAATTACAAGGGAATCCTGTGCCTTGAAAGCACATTGGCATGGGGTGTGATTGCAGTGTTTTTGATTGGCTTTTTCAACACAAGGATGGAGAACTTTGTGAGGGATTTAAACCACGGGCTTGTGATGTGCTGCAGCATGGTTTTGCTGCTTTCATACCTGTGTGATTTCACGTACCACTTTGGAAAGCGGCTGTGGGACAATAAGCGTGCCGCATAGCGGGCGGAATGGAAAGAGGTGGAAATGCCGGAATTGCATGTGACGGACAGGGAGACTGAGAAGTTCATAGGTGTGGCGGTTGTGACAAGGGATGCGGCTGAGGTTGAGGAATCGCTTTCGGAGCTTTCAGAGCTTGTGGAGACGGCAGGCGCCGTGATGGTTGAGCGTGTAATCCAGAACAGGGAGTCAGTGCATCCCGGAACCTACATCGGCAAGGGCAAGATTGAGGAAGTCAGGGCAATGGTTTCAGAGCTTCAGGCGGATGCCGTTGTGTGTGATGATGAGCTGTCACCCGCACAGCTAAAGAACCTGGAGGAGGAGCTTGGCTGCAAGGTGCTTGACAGGACTGCGGTGATTCTGGACATATTTGCCGCAAGGGCATCAACCAATGAAGGCAAGCTGCAGGTGGAGATGGCGCAGCTTAAGTACAGGATGTCAAGGCTTGCGGGGCTTGGCCTTGGGCTTTCCCTTTCAAGGCTTGGCGGCGGTGTTGGAACCAGGGGACCGGGTGAGACGAAGCTGGAGATGGACAGGCGGCTCATAAGGGACAGGATTTCACAGCTGAACAGGGAGCTTGATGACGTTGTCCGCCACAGGGAGGTGACAAGGCAGCAGAGGAAGAAAAATGATGTTCCCGTGGCTGCCATTGTGGGTTACACCAATGCGGGAAAGTCGACGCTCCTCAATACGCTGACTGATGCGGGGGTGCTCTCGGAGGACAAGCTATTCGCAACGCTTGACCCAACCACAAGGGAGCTTGCCTTAGCGGGGAAGGACAAGGTGCTCCTGACTGACACGGTCGGCTTCATAAGAAAGCTTCCGCACCATTTGATTAATGCCTTCAAGAGTACCCTTGAGGAGGCGAAATACGCCGACATGATTGTGCATGTGGTGGATGCTGCCAATCCCGACAAGGACAGGCAGATGGAGATAGTTTACGAAACCCTTGAGGAGCTTGGTGTCACTGACAAGCCTGTCATAACCCTTTTTAACAAATGGGATGTGGCGGGGGAAATGCAGACGCAGGTGCCGCCGAGGGATTTCAGGGCTGACAGGGTATTGTATGTGTCAGCCAGGACGGGGCTTGGGCTTGAGGACTTCAAGGAGGTGCTCGGTGACATGCTCCGGCAGGGAAATGTGTATTTTGAGCATGTGTATGGATTTGATGAGGCAGGGAAGGTTCAGGTCATAAGGAGATTTGGGCAGCTTGTGAGTGAGGAGTACACAGGTGAGGGAATCAGGGTTGCAGGCTACCTGCCGAAGGAGTACCTGAAAAAAGCGGGTATTGATGAGGCTTGACGGCGGATTATTGAATATGATTACGGAGGCGGATTGTGAGTTACGCAGACAGGGTTTTCGTTGACATGTGCACTGACATACTGGAGAATGGTTACAGCACCGAGGGCGAGAAGGTGCGCCCGAAGTGGGAGGATGGAAGCTATGCCTATACAATCAAGCGCTTTGGCGTGGTGAACAGGTATGACCTGTCGAGGGAATTTCCAATTATGACGCTTCGCAGGACGGCATTTAAAAGCTGTATTGACGAGATACTCTGGATATGGCAGAAGAAGTCCAACAACATCAAGGATTTGCACAGCCATATCTGGGATGAGTGGGCGGATGAGGACGGCTCAATTGGCAAGGCATACGGCTACCAGCTTGGTGTGAAGCACCAGTACAAGGAAGGCATGATGGACCAGGTTAACAGGGTGCTTTATGACCTTGAGAATAATCCGTACAGCAGGCGTATAATGACCAACCTGTATGTACATCAGGATTTGCACGAAATGAATCTTTATCCATGCGCCTACGGCATGACCTTTAATGTTACGGATGGAAGGCTGAATGCGATACTCAATCAGCGCTCCAATGACGTGCTCACTGCCAACAACTGGAATGTGGTGCAGTATGCGGTGCTTGTCCATATGCTTGCCCAGGTGAGCGGGCTTGCGGCAGGAGAGCTGGTGCATGTGATTGCGGATGCGCACATCTATGACAGGCATGTGCCGTTGGTCAGGGAGCTGATTGCAAGGCCTGCCTATGATGCACCCGTATTTCGCATGAATCCTGATGTTAAGGATTTCTATGCATTTACGGCAGATGATTTTGAACTTGAGAATTATAATTACGGACCGCAGATAAAGATACCTGTGGCCGTGTGATAATGTAAATGGTGTGAAAGGAATCATATGAATCTTATAGTTGCGGTTGATGATAACTGGGCGATTGGACACAATGGCAGGCTGCTTGTGAGCATTCCGGAGGATATGCAGCTTTTCAGGAGGGAGACAACGGGAAAGGTTGTGGTGATGGGGCGGAAGACGCTGGAAAGCTTTCCGTCGGGCCAGCCCCTTAAGAACCGTGTCAACATTGTGATAACAAGGGATGAGGCTTATTCGGTTAAGGGAGCCACGGTGTGCCACAGCGTGGAGGAGGCGGTGGATGCCGTCAGGGCTTATCCGCCGGAGGATGTGTACTGCATCGGCGGGGAGTCCATATACCGGCAGATGCTGCCATATTGTGATGTGGCGCATGTGACGAGGATTCATTATGCTTATGAGGCTGATACATATTTTCCGAATCTTGATGAGGATGGGGAATGGGAGGTCACGGAGCGTAGTGATGAGCGCACGTATTTTGATTTGGAATATGAATTCATGAAATATGAGCGCAGGGTGCATGAGTAATGCAGACATTATTTTTTATGAGGAGGAGAGTAAATGTTTTGCAGAAATTGTGGGAGTGAGTTGAGTGAGGGGGCTGCATTTTGCATGAAATGCGGCGCCAGTGTGGCGCCGATTGCGCCGGCTCAACCGCAGCAGGCGGCACAGGAGCAGGCGCCGCAGGTACAGCAGACAGCGCAGGAACAGGCAACACAGCCGCAGGTACAGCAGACAGCGCAGGAGCAGGCGACACAGCCGCAGTACAACACACAGCAGGAGCAGGCAACACAGCCGCAGTACAACACACAGCAGGCACAGCCGCAGTACGCTGCGCAGCAGCCCGTGTATACAACGTCTTCACAGATGAAGAAGAAAAGGAAGAAGTGGCCAATCGTTCTTGCCGTGGTATTGTGCCTGGTTGTGGCACTTGGTGCGGTTGCATTTTCGATGAGGGAATCCATCAAGATGCTCATAATGCCTGAGGAGCAGGCAAAGGCGGTACTCAGGGCATCATCTGCGACACTCAAGGAGAGCGTGCTCAAGGCTGTTGACAGTGATTCGCAGTCATTTACACAGTATCAGGATAAGGCGAAGCTTTCGTATATCTTTGGAATTGACAAGGCGACGGTGGCAGGAAGCGATTACCTGTCATATGTGAAGGCGAAGGCGGTAAGGTTTGAGGTTGAGTATTCAGTCACGGACAAGGTGATTGACGGTACCATCGGGGTGCTGAATGACAGCAGGGCTTCATCTTCTGTGCTGGAGCTTCAGTTTTACATGGACAGGAACAATACATATATGAGGGTTCCGGCACTTTTCAGTGAATCCCTGTCAATGTCAACGAGCCAGATATTCAGCGGGTCGGACGTGTCCTTTGATGAGCTTTTCACCATGCTGTCATCGGGGAAGTCAAGCACGCTGCAGCAGTACACGGGGCTTGTGGAGCCGGTTGTGAATGATGTGATGAAGTCGGTTGACAGCCTGATTGACATAATGGAATACAGGAAGGTTGGAAAGGTTGACATTACCGGTTCACAGGGAACCATTGGCACGACACAGTTTGAAGTTACTGTGACGGGTGAGAACATCAGGGAATTTTTGAACAGCGTTGTCGACAACATTTATGCTGACGAATCCCTCAAGGCGCTCCTTGCGCTTGCATCGGGAAGCGTGACCAAGGACGGGATTAAGAAGGAGATTGAAAACCTCCAGGTTGATTTTGAATCCATGCAGTTTTACCTGTATGTCACCAACAAGGCTGAGGTTGCAAGGATAACGGTGAGCACCGACAACATTGGGAATTACCAGGGCGATAGGGCGGAGCTTGACCTGCAGTTTGTGGGCAAGTCCAGCATATATGACGAGGTAAAGGTAAGCCTCTCCACCGATGAGGCGGCGTTTGACATTGATTTGTCGGTGCAGGGGGATGCTGCGGAGCTGTCCCTGGATGTGAAGGAGAAAAATTCCACCAGCAAGAACGGAAATGGTTCAATCCATATTTACATGAACGCCACAAAGAACGGCCAGAACTCGGTTACAATGAATACCTGTGAGGTAAGCGGAACGGTAGATGGCACTTCGTTTGAGGTTGCCATGTCGGGCAGCGTGACGCTGGATTCAATTACCGGCGTGTCAAGGTCGAAGTCGGATTTCACGAATGCCATCGATGTTTCAAAAATCACCAACTCACAGTCAACCCAGTTGATGTCAGAGATTGTGATGAATATGTCGGTATTCAAGAACATCCTGTCGGATGATGTGTATAATAAAATGTACAAGTCAATGTTCGGGTCGACAATGTACGGCTTTTACTAGAAAATGAAACACTATAATATGAAAGGGGTCTGGTTACATGGATAATAGGGAAGTTGTGTTGGCGGATGCCATCGATAAGGCTGAGAAGGAAAAGCTGGAGAAAATGCTGTTAAAGAATAACATCAGTTATTTTGAGAAAACCAAGGAGCATGGGTTGTTTTCAAAGGTGGTAAGCCACAAATACACAATCTATGTACACCAGGATTCCCTTGAACGCGCAAAGGGCGTACTCCAGGAGCTTAAGAAGTGACGTTTGCCATTTGGCATGAACATATTGGAAACCTCCGCATACACTAACAAAAAAGTGTTAATGCGGAGGTTTTTTCATGCATAAGGGAAAATGCGGGCGCATATTATGCGCAATGCTGCTGTCGGTGGCAACCCTTTCTTCAATGGGTTGCGGTGCGAGGAAGGAGGAATCGGGCTTAAGGGAGGTTACGCTTAACGAGGTTGCACATTCCATCTTCTATGCACCGCAGTATGTTGCCATTGAGAAGGGATACTTTGAGGAGGAGGGAATCAAGCTCAACCTTGTGACGGGCTTTGGCGCAGACAAGGTAATGACGGCGTTGGTGTCAGGCGATGCAGACATAGGCTTCATGGGCTCAGAGTCAAGCATGTATGTGTATGCACAGGGGCAGGAGGATTATGCAGTCAATTTTGCACAGCTTACCCAGAGGGCAGGCAACTTCCTTGTGTCCAGGGTGGATGAGAAGAACTTCAGCTGGGATAACCTGAAGGGAAAGACGGTTCTTGGCGGTCGTGCCGGCGGAATGCCTGAGATGGTGTTTGAGTATATATTGAAGCAGAAGGGGATAGACCCGAAGACTGACCTCACGATAGTGCAAAACATTGATTTTGGCTCAACGGCAGGCGCATTTTCCGGCAATTCCAGCGAAGCCGATTACACGGTTGAGTTTGAGCCTTATGCGACGCTTCTCGAAAATGAGGGAAATGCGTATGTCGTGGCATCCCTTGGGGTGGAAAGCGGCTATGTGCCATATACGGCGTATTGTGCAAAGAAAAGCTTCATGGAGGCTGAGCCGGAGGTGGTACAGTCCTTCACCAATGCGATACAGAAAGGGCTGAATTACGTTAATTCCCATACCGCTGCCGAGATTGCGGCTGTCATTGCACCGCAGTTTGCTGAAACTGACGTGTCTGACATAGAGAAGATTGTGAACCGCTACAAGGAGCAGGACACATGGAAGGAAGACACCGTGTTCACACAGGAGAGCTTCAAGCTTCTCGGGGACATATTGAAGGATGCGGGGGAGCTTGAGACGGATGTCCCGTATGGAAAGCTTGTCACAACTGATTATGCCAAAAAGGCGCTTGAGATTGCCAAATGATGAAGCAAAATGACGTTAATTTGACCAATATGCCGCGGAAAATTAGCGGATGTTGGGTGTAGCTCGCAAAAAAACATTCGTGATTCACGGATGTTTTTTTTGACAGGATGGGATAGAATAACCATCGTAAACATGCCGGAGGTCATATGGGCAAATTGAATGTAAGCAGGTGGTGCAGTACAGTGCGGATGCCGTGGCCAGTGCATCCGCACTTGGAAAACACCAGGCTGGGGCGCTGCCCCATGCTGATGATGCTTCTAAGACTAGTTTGTTCGGACCGCCCATATGTGCGCCGGCATTGACCATAGTCGTCAGGGCTGTTGCCTTTCGGCGGGCTGCTGATGGCAGTTCCTGACTGGTGAGAAGTGAACCCCTTAACGCTTTTTCACCAGTCGATGGAACATTAGAGAGGTAAG
>CAYZYS010000004.1:0-23694 GCA_964482605.1 uncultured Bacteroides sp. | reverse complement strand
AGAATAAGCAATTAGGAAGCAACACACAAGAAAAAATCTGTAATCTGTGGTTACAGACAGATATACCGAAGACAAAATCCACCCATAACATATATATAGATTTTAGGCGGTGGCCACCAGGGCTGCCGCCAAATTGTCTGTGGCAGGATTAGCTAAATTGTATAAAAATTCTCCAATACGCATTGAATTGTATAAACAACGTCGTTTTTTTTTTTTTTTTTCTATGGTAAATTCTTGACACGCCAAAATTATTTTGGTAGGATTAGCTACAAAGTAATAATTTATGGAGCGATAATTTTGTAATACTGATTTTTTGCAATACTATTTCCCATTAATTTTATTTGTAAGTTACCCGTTGATAAAAGACTAGTTGTGATGGCGTACCAAGGAGAATGTTATGGATTTAGGGGTTGTGTTGTTTGATGCTTACAAACTTGCACTTTTGGGAATGGAAAGCACGTTGAGGTCAATACATGATTTCAATGTGATGGGGGCGTTTTCTGAGGAGGATGAGCTGCTTGAATGTCTTAGGGCTAACAAGGTGGATGTCATCGTGCTGGATTTGATGCTGAAGAGCAGCAAGGGGCTGGTGATGATTGACCACGTGAAGGCGGTTCAGAAGGACATCAAAGTGATTGTGTTGTCTGAGGTCAGGGATGAGCTGGTCATCAGGCGTGAGATAGAGGTGGGGGTTAATGCCATTTTGCGCAAGGACACCTCGTACAGTGAACTCATAAGCTGCATAATAAGCGTGGCGAAGGGCAATGACGTGTTCCCTTCCGCAGTGATAGAGAAGGTTCACGATTCGATACTTTCGGAGACGGAGCAGAAGGTTCTTGAGTGTGTGGCTGATGAGCTGACCAATGATGAGATTGCGAAGCAGCTGTTTATCAGCAGGAGGACGGTGGAGACGCACATCTCCAACATATGTGAGAAGCTGGGCTGCATTAACCGCGTGGGTGCGGTGCGGAAGGCAATGAATCTGGGACTTCTGAAATAAAATAGCATAATTTGATGTGGAAATTCACAAAAAAACATTCGTGTTTCACGGATGTTTTTTTTTGCCCCATGGGGTAGAATGCTGCATAAGGAAGGAGGGATTACCCCATGTATTTATCAGATTAACCAATGATAACAAAATGCATCAATCAAGGGGGTGCGCATGCAGGAATGAATGAACGTTGTGAAAGGTGGAAGGTGAGGGATCTTGCATGGAGGAAGAGGTACAAGCGGTATAGGGACGAGGTACTTCATTATGAGCTCTATGCACTGGAACGGTATACCATATACAACACGTTGATTTTCTTAGCTTACGGGTTGATTAGTTTTTTGTGGAACCGGTTCATCCTTAAAGCACCGATTACGGGGAGTATGTTATGCGCAGGGGTAAGTCTGTTTTGCATGTTTCAATATGGCTTGTGTAAGCTTTTTCTCGAAAGGCACACAAGGTTTGTGGCAATAGCCGCCAACGCTTACATATTGATCCTTGGCAAGATGCTGTTGTCCGTCGACCTCATATGGAACGACAGGGCAGGAGGCAGCGTATCGTGGACACTTTTGGTGTGCTCACTGATAATGACCTCGATGATAAGCATAGTGCCAAGCCATTACGGGATTGCAGTCGCGGGTATGGTGGCCCTCGACACAATCGAATGCATGGCAGCAGGCCAGGGCTTGATTACAGTGATGTACAACCTTTTGGATGGATTGCTTGTGATGGCTTTTTGCATAAGCATGAACATCATTTACTCCGGATATCAGTATGCTGAATTTTCCAGGAAGGAAGAGCTGACATTCGAGAGCAACAGGGATGTACTGACACAGCTGTACAACAGGCGTTACCTGGAAAGGTATTATGGAATGCACGCTGAAAAGAAAGATTTGTGCGCCATGATAGTGCTTGACCTTGATAACTTCAAGATGGCCAATGACGTATTTGGACATGACATGGGGGACAAGGTCTTATGCACCGTGAGCGATGTGCTTCGCAAGAGCTTTAGGAGCAATGACTGCGTGGCAAGGCTCGGTGGTGACGAATTTGCGGTATTCCTATGTGGGATTACGGATAAGGAGGCACTGGAGGATAGGGTTCATTCAGTGTTAGAGAAGTTTCCCATAGTAATCAGCGGAGACATGGTTGTTGAGGTTTCGGTTTCCATGGGCATAGCGTATAAGCATCCCGGTGAGGAAATGGATTACACAGCAATATGCAACGAGGCTGATGAGGCAATGTACAGGGCTAAGAACTTAGGGAAGGGCAAGGCCGTGGTGAGTGCCAGACGAAGCACAAGGGATTTGGTGATAGTCGCATAGACGTCATCTACTACTAGTTATGGAGTGAAAAGCTATGAGTGAAAAAATTAAAAAAAGAACAAAGGATGTTACAATTAGTAAGAAGCTTAAGTTTAGCTATGGATTATTGATAGCATTGTTAGTGGTTGTGTCCGTGTCATCCATATTTGGCGTGCGCTCGCTGCACACAAGCATAAAGGAGATGGTCAATGGTGCAGAGGCTGCCAGTGAGGCAATTAAGAGCTGCCGGATTGACACCAATGTGGCAGCAAGGAATGTCAGGGAGATGGCTCTTAACACGGATACGACAAAGAACGCACAGTATAAGAGTGATTTTGAGAGCTCACTTAACGATGTTAATGAGCAGCTCAAGGTAATGAAGTCCTCCGGCGTCGTAAGCGAGCAGATGTATAACTCATATGTCAGCGCAATTACAGCCTGGGGCAATGACGCATATGAAATAATAGAAATGATTGAGGCAGGTAAGAGGGAAGAGGCAACACAGAAGATTTTCAACACATGTGTGCCGGCGCTTAGCAACCTCATGGAGCTTGCCCAGACAATAGACGGTGAGATTGATGCAGCAGTGAATGAATCACTTGCAACAAGCCAGAAGGTTTACTATACCTGTGTTGTAATCACGGTTGTAATGACAATCGCATCAATTCTCTTCTCTTTATATGTAAGCAACAACATACAGAAGGCCATCATGAAGCCTCTTGGACAGATTGCAGAATGCACCAATCAGCTTACGCAGGGTAATCTGCATGCCCAGATGGAGGTACACTCAAATGATGAGTTTGGAAAGCTCGCCAATGACTTAAGGACGGCTCTTGGAATACTTAGCTCCTATGTGGATGACATTTCAATAACAATGGGTGAATTTGCACAGGGTAACTTTGATGTACAGCCTTCAGTTGAGTGGAAGGGTGACTTTGTCGGCATACTTGACGCCTTCAAGGCATTTGAGAAGAACATGGCAGACACCATCAATGGCATCAAGAAGGTTGCCAGCGAGGTGGAGATGGATGCAGAGCAGGTTTCCTCAACATCCATGGAGCTTGCGCAGGGCGCTACCGACCAGGCAAGCGTAATGCAGGAGTTCACTGCCACAATTGAGAACATCTCAAGCCAGGTATCCGCAAATTCAGAGTACACAAAGGCAATCAGCAAGAACGTTGAGGAAGTCGGAGTCGAGATAAGCTACACATCAGAGAAGATGACTGAAATGGTTCAGTCAATGAATGAAATTAATAACTCGTCACAGCAGATTAGGAAAATCATCGATACAATTAACAACGTCGCATCCCAGACCAAGCTTCTGGCACTTAATGCCTCAATCGAGGCGGCAAGGGCAGGCGAAAGCGGCAAGGGCTTTGCGGTTGTTGCTGATGAGGTCACGGCTTTGGCTGCCCAGACCGCAACTGCGGTAATGGAGTCAACAAAGCTCATTGAGAACTCGATAGCTGAGGTTACAAAGGGAATGCAGATTACTGAGGAGATTTCAAAGCAGCAGTACACTGTTGCCGAGGATGCCAAGAGCATAGTCGACAAGGTGAACAATGTAGCTGAAACGCTTGGTGCCCAGAAGGAGGCATTCCTGCAGCTTAATGAAGGTGTAAACCAGATTAACAACGTAGTTCAGACCAATTCAGCCACATCACAGCAGTGTGCCGCAAGCAGCCAGGAGATGACAGGTCAGGCGGAAGCACTTGGAAGGCTGATTTCAGGCTTTACTGTAAAGAGTGCTTAAGGGTTCGCCGGATGTGGAGGTTTCGATGGAATTGTATGATAAATTGACGGGACTTTACAACTACGAGGGTTTCCTTTTGAAGGTGAAGGACATCCTGGAGCGTGGTACGCGGGAAGACTACATACTGATACGGTTCGACATCAAGAACTTCAAGCTGGTGAATGACATATTTGGAATGGAAGCCGGTGACCGGCTTCTGCTCCGAATATCATCGGCACTTCGCAACCTGGATTTGCCGGATGCGATATACTGCCGTGTTGAATGCGACAGGTTCGGAGTGTTCATACCGGAAAGGTATGAGGACGAGGTGGTGGAGCTTTTGGTAAGCACCCCATTCTTTGCGGACTACAATGAGAATTACCAGATATACATTTACATGGGCATATACAATGTCTGTGATAAGTCCATTCCTGTTTCAATGATGAGTGACCGTGCCAACATTGCCCTCGGTACGGTCAAGGCAAACAGGTTCGTGCGGATAGCCGTATATGATGAATCCATGTACAATGACATTGTCCAGGAATGTGAGCTCAGCACTGAGCTCACAAGGGCAATTGAAAATGGAGAGATAAAACCCTACCTACAGCCGCAGGTGACAGCCGATGGGAAACTCATGGGCGCTGAGGTGCTGGTTAGGTGGAACCATCCTGAGAAGGGCTTGCTGAATCCGGGAGTGTTCCTCCCCGTTTTTGAAAAGAATTACAAAATCGTGGACATTGACAAGTATGTCTGGGAGCTCGCCTGCATGATGATTCGCAGATGGAGTGACGAAAGAAAGGAAAAAATATGCCTTTCCATTAACATTTCACCAAGGGATTTTGAATCCATTGACGTATATGGCACATTGATGGGGCTTGTGAACAAGTACCATATTGAGCAGGAGCAGCTCCGCGTGGAGATTACGGAGTCATCAATCATGCAGAACCCGGAAAAGCAGATTGAGCTTATAGGAAGGCTCAGGCTTGCCAAATTCTATGTGGAAATGGATGATTTTGGCAGCGGCTATTCATCGCTGGGTATGCTGAAGGACATTCATCTGGATGCGATTAAGCTGGATATGAGGTTCTTGAGCAGCGGCGTTGACGGGGAACGCGGAAGGAAGATTATTGACATGACCGTTAGACTTCTAAAGGAGCTAAACATGACGGTGATAGCGGAGGGCGTTGAGACAAAGGAGGAGGTTGATTACCTAAGGCAAGTAGGAGTTGATGTATTTCAGGGCTTTTATTATTCAAGACCGATTCCGGTTGATGAATTTGAGGAAAAGTACATGAATCAGGCCCGCATATTTGAGCGCCCTAAGAACATGATGCAGGGGCAGGTCAACCACGCCAAGGTTGGATAGGGCAGGATTTTACATATTTTACATGATTAGTATGCCAAAGGGCGGTGTGCCGTGCAGGATGTCACGGTGCCCGCCTTTTTGCCACACCATGGCTATGGCAAGGCGGCAGTGTGGCAGGCTTTAAGGGTGTGATATTTTCTTGTGGAGTGATTGGCGCAATTATGGTAAAATGTCTGGGAGTGGTATCTAAATTTATGGGGAATGGGGAATGACATGGGTGACGATAATTTGCAGCTGGACAATGAACCACAGGATGAGGGGATGCGTGACAATGAGCCGCAGGACAGGCGGCTTGAGGACATGGAGCAGACGCTTCTGAGGCTTGAGAGAATGGTGAAGGCACAGCAGGCGGAGATTGCAATGCTGAGAAACAGTGTGCAGCAGAATGCACAGCCGCAGAACATGCAGTGGCAGAATGCACAGCCGCAGAATGTACAGCCGCAGAATGTACAGCCACAGAACATGCAGTGGCAGAATATACAGCCGGAGAACATGCAGTGGCAGAATGTGCAGCCGCAAAACGTGCAATGGCAGAATGTACAGCCGCAGAATGTACAATTACAGAATACACAGCCGCAGGCAGCCGGGGCTGGTGAGACGATAGAGAACAGGGTGGGGAAGTCGATGGGCATTGTGGCTTCCGTGCTTGTGTTCATAAGCATGGTTTTATTTGCCACGTTGGTATATTCCAATTTATCTGACGCTGTGAAGGTGGCGGCGCTTTTCGTATTCAGTGCATGCATGCTGGTGGCGGGGCTTTGGTGGATGCGCAAGGACTGCAACTTCTTTGCCCTTTCACTTGCGGGCTGCGGCATGGGGGCGGTTTTCCTGTCACTGTTCATAACATACGTGTATTTCCACATGATTAACCAGTGGTGGCTGTATGGGCTGGTGGCGTTGTGGGCTGTGTGCGTGAAGCTTCTGTCGGGCAGGGAAAGGTATTGCTTTGAAGTGGTGGGGCAGGCAGGCGTCATGATTGCCATTGTGTTTGGCTGCTGCAATGGCACTGCAATGACGTATGGCGAGCTGTATTTCCTTGCGGCGCTCTATGTGTGCATAGGGCTGTTCTATATGGCTTTAGGCAGCGCAAGGGGCGTGGCGCAGTGCTTTCCGGTTGCGGTGCTCAACCTGGTGTCAATACTGGCGCTTTGCTTCAAAATGTCACACATGGGTGGCGGCGTGCAGCCGGGGGCTGTGGCGTATGGGGTTTCAGTTGCGCTGGCGGCGGTGAATGTATTTGTGCTGTACTGGTATGTGGCAAGGGGTGAGTCAGGCAACCGCAGTGAATCGGTGAGCGCCCTGTATGTGGTGCTTGTGATGTATTCCTGGTGGGCTACCTCGGAATTTCTCGGCGGGATGTTCCAGGATTTTGCTGACGGCGTTGTGTTTGCCGTTAAGCTGGTGCTCATCGTGGCGTTCATGGGGGTGGAGCTTCTGCGTGGCATGCGTGCGGGGAAATCCGTGAATGGTGATGGCGACGGTGCGGCGGAGAACTCATCACGGCATTTGGCACATGCATTCCACCATGATGTCATCCATTACATAATAACTTATGTGCTGTATTTCGCACTTGTGATGGCAACCAATGACTTTAGTGTGTTTGCGGAACTTGTGGGAATTGGGCTGTATATTTTCCCACTACTGATTTTTGGCTATTGGCTGGGGGACAGGAGCTTAGTAATACTTGCATACATAACCATGGCATGGCACGGAATCATGGGTGCGGATTACCTTACCATCAATACGGTGATAACGGTGCTTACAGTCCTGGCATCAGGCTTTGCGCTTGTTACCTTCAGAAAAATGTATGACACGTGGACGAAATGTGTCTGGTATGTCCTGGTGCTGTTTTTGTTCGTATGCACCTTTGGACGTGTGGGGTACACACTGGGGATGCCGTCTGCAATACGGCAAGTGTGGGAGTTCATGGTGGTGGCGCTTGTCAACGGCATTGCGGGACATGTGGGCTTTGCAAGGAGCTGGGGCGATGGCGTGACGGAGGAGAAGGAGCCGCGCAACCTTACCCTGGGTATTAATGCACTGATGCTGCTGGTGGGGCTTGGATACCTTGGAAACGGTTACTACAAGGATTACATGAAGCTCTGCCTGCTGGTGGTGACGGCGCTTGTGTGCCTCACAAATGTGGTGTATGTGTATGACGAATACAGGGACAAGGCGTGGTCGGGCATATACACGGGACTTAAGCTCAGCATATTTGTGCTGGTTGCGCTGCGAAGCTATGACGTTGTAAGCCCTGTGGTGAGCATTTGCTGGATTGTGCTTGCGATTGTGTTCATAGGGGCAGGGTTCGTGGCTGAGTACAGATATCTTCGCCTGTACGGGCTTTTTCTGACCTGCTTTTCAATCATCAAGCTGCTTGCGTTTGACATCAGCTATCATAGCGGGATTGTACGGGCTGCGAGCTTTTTGGTAAGCGGAATTTTATGTTTTGTGATTAATCTTGTATACGATTACTTTAACAGGAAGACAAGAAAATATCAGTAATTTAAAATAATGTGTTGCATTCTTAAATGATTGTGGTACAATTAATTGGTTGTGAAGATATAACCTAACATGTAAGGTTGGCCCCTTGGCCAGCGGGAAAGGACATATATGAGAACGAAGCGTGAAGATGTGAGGAACATCGCAATCATTGCACACGTTGACCACGGCAAGACAACCCTGGTTGATGAACTTTTGAAGCAGAGTGGCACATTCCGTGAGAATCAGGAAGTTGCAGAGAGAGTGATGGACTCCAACGACATAGAGCGTGAGAGGGGAATCACAATCCTGTCCAAGAACACGGCAATCACCTATAAAGACACCAAGATTAACATCATTGATACTCCGGGACATGCGGACTTTGGCGGTGAGGTGGAACGAGTTCTTAAGATGGTGAATGGCGTAGTTCTTGTTGTTGATGCCTATGAGGGCGTAATGCCCCAGACGAAGTTCGTGCTGCAGAAGGCACTGGGGCTTGAGCTGACGGTCATCGTCTGCATCAACAAGATTGACCGTCCCGAGGCAAGGCCTGAAGAGGTCGTTGACGAGATTTTGGAGCTGTTCATAGACCTGGATGCCAATGAGGAACAGTTGGACTGTCCGATAGTCTATGCTTCCGCCAAGGCGGGATTTGCGGTGAAGGATCTGGGAGATGAACACAAGGACATGACACCGTTGTTCGAGACGATTATTGAAAGCATCCCCGCACCAGAAGGGGACCCTGATGCTGACACACAGGTGCTTATCAGTACCATAGATTACAACGATTACGTTGGAAGGATTGGTGTCGGCAAGGTAGACAACGGAGTGATTAAGGTGAACCAGGATGTGGTTTTGGTAAACCACCACGAACCTGATTACAAGAAGAGAGTTAAGATTAGCAAGCTTTATGAATTCCAGGGCCTTAACAAGGTTGAGGTTCCTGAGGCGGGGATTGGTTCAATCGTTGCGATATCGGGAATCCCTGATATCAAGATTGGTGACACGATATGTTCACCGGACAATCCGGAGGCGATTCCATTTCAGAAGATTTCTGAGCCGACACTGTCCATGGATTTCATGGTCAATGACAGTCCGCTTGCAGGCAAGGAAGGAAAGTTCGTTACGTCCAGACACCTTAGGGACAGGCTGTTCAGGGAGCTGAACACTGACGTAAGCCTTAGGGTTGAGGAAAATGAGGGAATGGATTCCTTCAAGGTATCAGGAAGGGGTGAGCTTCACCTGTCAGTCCTCATTGAAAACATGAGGCGTGAGGGTTACGAGTTCGCAGTCAGCAAGGCAGAGGTTCTCTACAAGCAGGATGAGAGAGGTAAGAAGCTTGAGCCGATGGAGCTGGCGTATGTGGATGTACCGGAGGAATTTTCGGGAAGCGTAATTCAGAAGCTCAGCTCACGGAAGGGAGAGCTGCTTGGAATGACGCCAATCAATGGCGGATACACAAGGCTGCAGTTTTCCATCCCGTCAAGGGGGCTCATCGGTTACCGCGGTGAGTTCATGACGGACACCAAGGGTAACGGTATCCTTAACACATCATTTGAGGGATATGAAGATTATAAGGGTGACATACAATATAGGAAGCAAGGCTCACTTATCGCATATGAATCCGGTGAAGCGATTACTTATGGCTTGTTTAACGCCCAGGAGAGAGGACAGCTTTTCATAGGACCAGGTGAAAAGGTCTACGGTGGAATGATTGTCGGAGAGAATCCAAGGGCTGAGGACATTGAGGTCAACGTGTGCAAGACCAAGCATCTTACCAACACACGTTCATCAAGTTCTGACGAAGCGTTGCGCCTGGTACCGCCCAAGATTTTAAGTCTTGAGCAGGCCCTTGATTACATTGACACAGATGAGTTGTTGGAGGTTACACCAAAGTCACTTAGAATCCGCAAGAAGATTCTTGACTCAACCCAGCGCTACCGTGCTAATCGCAATAAATAAGTATTTTTTTTCACAAAATATACATAAATAGGGTATAATATGACAGATACAGTCGACCAAATATAATGGACAGTGGGCATGTTGCTAGCATATCATACTATATGCGCGCATATAGTAGCTTAGTAACATGTCCCTGTTAAGTTGTAGAGACTAAATGGGATGAAGACGAAGGGAGAAATACAACATGGTAGACAAGGTTATTGAAAACAATAGGGTATCTATTGTTGGCGAGATTGTATCTGATTTCAAGTACAGTCACGAGGTTTTCGGAGAGGGCTTTTACATCGTAAGTGTCTCGGTAAGCCGCCTGAGTAACATGGCAGACACAATTCCACTAATGATATCAGAGAGGCTGATTGACGTTACCAAGGATTATAAAGGACAGATTATCGAGGTTATAGGACAGTTCCGTTCCTACAACCGTCACGAAGGATTAAAGAATAGATTGGTGTTATCAATATTTGTAAGGGAGCTTCAGTTTGTTGACCAGCTTCCTGAGGAGCAGAACAAGTCAAACCAGATATTCCTGGACGGCTATATCTGCAAGGCGCCAATTTACAGGAAGACCCCGTTGGGAAGGGAGATTGCCGATGTTCTTGTGGCTGTCAACAGGCCATACGGCAAGTCCGACTACATTCCATGCATAGCATGGGGCAGGAATGCAAGGTATGCAGCATCCCTGGAGGTTGGAGCCCACCTGATGATTTGGGGAAGGGTCCAGAGCAGGGAGTATACCAAGAAGATTAGCGAGACAGAGGTAGAGAAGCGTGTGGCTTACGAGGTTTCCATCAGCAAGATTGAGCTTGCAAGGGAAGGCGAGGAAGCAGATGACGGCGTGGATGTCTCACCGGAGCTTGGTTAATTAAAGAGCAGTAATGGTCATAGGGAAGCTTGTTCCCCGTTGGCTGTCCCCCGTGGTGACACGGGGGATGCCGACGGGGTATTTTATTGTCAGGGATTGTCATTGACTGGATTGTCATTGACTGGATTGTCATTGACTGGATTGTCATTGACACGCTGCATTTGTTGACATGACAGTTCCATGATGATATAGTTATCTATGTATGGTCTGATAAAAATAATGCTTTGAAAGGTGGTTTTTAGATGTCAGTATTTGAGGGTGCCGGTGTTGCAATGATAACACCAATGAAGGCAAATGGGGACATAGATTACGATAAGATGGGGGAGTTCATCGATTACCAGATTGACAATGGGACTGATGCCATAATCGTGTGCGGGACCACCGGTGAGGCGGCAACGCTTACCGAGGAGGAGCACCTTGAGGCAATCAGGTTCACCGTGTCCAAGGTTGCCCACAGGATTCCGGTCATTGCGGGTACAGGTTCCAACTGCACAAGGACAGCCGGATACCTGTCTAAGGAGGCTGAAAGCGCAGGGGTTGACGGGCTTCTTGTTGTGACGCCTTACTACAACAAGGCGACACAAAAGGGTCTGGTGGAGCATTACACCCAGGTTGCGGCAAGCGTTGACCTTCCGATAATAATGTACAACGTGCCGAGCAGGACAGGGTGCAACATTCTGCCGGAAACTGCCGTCAGGCTGGCAAGGGACGTTGAGAACATTGTGGGAATCAAGGAGGCTACCGGCAACATTTCACAGGTGGCAAAGCTTATGTCACTGGCGGAAGGCTGTATAGATTTATATTCAGGAAATGATGACCAGATTGTACCGATAATGTCACTTGGCGGCAAGGGTGTAATCTCAGTGCTTTCCAACGTTGCGCCAAGGCAGGCGCATGACATCGTGGCAAGCTACCTGGCAGGGGATGTTGAGAAGAGCTGCCGTATGCAGCTTGAGGCAATTGAGCTGATAGATGCACTGTTTGTTGAGGTCAATCCTATTCCGGTAAAGCATGCCCTGAACCTGATGGGAAAGAACGTGGGGCCGCTTAGGATGCCTCTTTCACCTATGGAGGAGAAGAACCTTGAGGTTCTGAAGAGGGCAATGAAGAATTACGGACTGCTGTAAGCGGGTGGAGGACGCACCTGCGGAGAGGAGAGGATATGGTTCGGGTTATCATGCATGGCTGCAACGGCAAGATGGGGCAGATGATTACCAATATAATGAAGACATCGGAGGATGCACAGATTGTGGCAGGTATTGACCCGTATGATGACGGGCACAATTCGTACCCTGTGTTTCCCAACCTTGACACCTGTGTTGTCAAGGCGGACGTGATAATAGACTTCACCAGTGCGAAGGCTGTTGACGGGCTTCTGGATTACTGTGAGGAGGAGCTTGTACCCGTGGTGCTGTGTACTACGGGGTTAAGTGACGAACAGCTCGCAAGGGTGAATGAGGTTTCCAAAAAGGTGGCAGTGCTTAAGTCTGCCAACATGTCACTTGGGATTAACACGCTGTTCAAGCTTCTTGCGGAGGCTGCAAGGGTGTTCAATCCTGCGGGGTTTGACGTGGAGATAGTTGAGAGGCACCACAACCAGAAGCTTGACGCCCCTAGCGGCACTGCGCTTGCCCTGGCGGATTCCGTGAAGAATGCGCTTCCTGACGGGTATTATTACAAGTTTGACAGAAGCCAGGAGAGGAAGAAAAGGGATTCAAGGGAAATTGGAATCAGCGCAGTCCGTGGCGGAACCATCGTGGGTGAGCATGAGGTCATATTTGCAGGTGAGGATGAGGTGATAGAGTTCAAGCACACCGCATACTCCAAGGCAGTATTTGCCAAGGGAGCCATAGAGGCGGCAAAGTTCCTTGCAGGCAAGCCTGCAGGGAAGTATGACATGTCGGATGTGATAGGATGACACGGTGGACTATTTGTTCGCCTTTCTGTTGATGTATTTGGTGGCGTACTTGGAATAGGTAATCTTCTGGCTTGAATACAGGCTGTAATAGCCTGACAGAAGGTAGCTTACCGCAATTGTAATCAGGTAGTAGTGTACATTGCCTGTGCCGAACATCTCTATTGAAAGCAGCAGTGATGTGATGGGGCAGTTGGTTACGCCACAGAATACGCCAACCATTCCGCATGCGGCGCACAGGTCAGTGGGAAGTCCTATGAACACTGAAAGGAAGCTGCCAAGCGTGGCACCGATGAACAGGGATGGCACAATCTCGCCACCCTTGAAGCCTGCCGACAGGGTAAGGGATGTCATGAACAGCTTCAAAAGAAACACATACCATTCCTGGGGCGTGGTAAAGCTTCTTGCGATTACCTCATTTCCAGCCCCCATATAATCATTAGTCTGTAAAATCAGGTCAATCACCATCACGATTAAGCCGCCGGCAAAAATCCTGACATAAGGGTTTTTAAGGAATTTTGAGTATATTTCGTTGTTCTTGTGAAGAACCACACAAAAAAGTATACTTGCAAGTGCAAAAAATGCTGACAGAAGGATTATCCTGCACCCGCTGTTAAGCACCAGTGCAGGTGCGGCTGCCACGTCATATGCAGTAGGGTGTATGTCAAAAAATGCCGACACACCTGAGGCTATCAGTGAGGACAGCACACATGGAACCAGTGCGGCATAGTGCATGAGCCCCACGCTGACTACCTCCATGGAGAAGATTGCGGCGGCCATCGGCGTGCCGAAAAGCGCTGAAAAGCATGCGCTCATGCCGCACATTATCATTATCTTGGTGTCACGCTCGTCAAGGTGGAACATGTTGGCAATCCTGTTGCCGAAGGAGCCGCCAATCTGGAGTGCGGCACCTTCCTTTCCTGCGGAGCCGCCCACCAGGTGCGTAATGAGGGTGGATATGATAATCAGCAGGGACACCTTAAGGGGTATCTCCTCATCTGACTGGATTGCCTGTATGACAAGGTTTGTGCCTGAGTTTTTGAGGGAGTGCAGCAGGTGGTACATGGCGATTATCACAAGACCTGCCACGGGCATCAGGAACAGTATCCGTGGGTGGGCAAGCCGATAGTTGGTTGCCGAGTGTATTGCAAGGTAGAACAGTGCCCCGATAAGCCCCACCAAAAGCCCCATGACAACGGAGCAAACGCCCCATTTGCAGAGGGTCAGCACAGGACGCCTTACCTTGGCGGTTGAATAGGTTATTCTCTTTTTTAATAAGTACGTCTTGTCAATTGCCATTGCTGCCGCCTGCCTTGCTCATGTTACTGTTGTGGTACGCCGGGTCATTGGACACGTCACGCCCAAACCATGCGGGCGGGATGAAGGCATTGGCCTCCTCAAGCGTGTCAAATTCAACCTCCGCAATTACCAGACCCTCATACATTCCCTCAAACACATCAAGCTCTACTGTGAGTGTGTCACGCTTGCGTGGTGTGTCTGAGGCAGTGCCGGATGGTATGTGCTCGTCATGGCTTATTGGGATTTCATACCTTTTCTTGGTTATTATGATGCCGTCAGCCTTGCCGAGCAGGTGCTGGTAGCTCTCCCTGTTTAGCGGCAGGTTTGCCTCCTCCCTTGCAATCAGCCCGCTTGACTTGTAGGTAAGGTAATAATCATCATTGTCGCGCCTTACCCTGACAACGGGGCTTGTCGAGAGATAACCCTGTTCTATGAGCCTGCATTTGCAGCTTCCAAGGTCATATGGCACAAGCTCCTCAAGGCTCTTGCCTGTATCCTTTAATAAATATTTGCGTTCTATTTCCATTATGCCCACCTTCATCCATTCTATATTGCCTGACGTATTTAAAAAACAAAAGCCACCGCCCCACGATGTAATCGTGAAAGCGACGGCTTAAATTGGATACAGCCTTAATTACTTCTTCTTGCTGCTGTTAACTGTCTCCTTCAAAGCCTTGCCAGCCTTGAACTTAGGAGCCTTGGAAGCAGGAATCTTGATGGCCTTGCCAGTCTGAGGATTCTTTCCGTTTCTTGCAGCCCTCTTTGCTACTTCAAATGTACCGAAGCCAACAAGCTGAACCTTCTCACCCTTCTTCAATTCTTCTGCAACGGTAGCTGTGAAAGCCTTAAGTGCAGCTTCAGCGTCCTTCTTGGACAGCTCTGACTTTGCAGCCATTGCTGCAACCAACTCAGTCTTATTCATTGTGAACAAGTCCTCCTTAAAAAATAGATATAAGACATTTATATAATATTTTTAGTCACATGTCAACAAAAAAGTGCAGAAAACCACGAAAAACAGCGGTTTTTTGGGTAAAATCATTCCTCGGAAAGGCTTTCCCACTCTTCATACAGTCCGTTCAAGTGCCTGTCAAGCTCCTCACGCTGTTGGTGAAGCTCCATCAGGCGTGCCGTGTCGCTTGCGATTGCCGGGTTGGCGTATTCGGTGTCTATTATTTCAAGCTTTTTTTCCGTTTCGCCAATTTCCGCTTCCAGCTTTTCAAGGCGGCGTTCCTTTTTCCTGCGCTGGTTTGCTGCTTCCTTGGAGGAAAGCCACTGTTCCCGTCCTGAGGAGGTCTGGCTGTTGTCCTGCGGGGCTGTGGCGGTGCTCTTTTTGGCGCTTTTTGCTGACTCTAAGTAATTGTTCAGCATGAGCTCATGCTTTTCCTCATAGTAATCGTAATTGCCAACGTAGTTTAGTAGCGTGTTGTGCGTAAGTTCAAGGATTCTTGTTGCCGTGGTGTTGATGAAGTAGCGGTCATGGGACACATACAGGCATGTCCCGGTGTAGCTGTTCAGGGCATTTTCAAGGATTTCCCTTGAAACCATGTCGAGGTGGTTGGTTGGCTCGTCCAGTATCAGCAGGTTTGCCTCCCCAAGCATGAGCTTTGCCAGTGACACTCTTGCCCTTTCGCCGCCGCTTAGGTCACGGATGTATTTAAACACGTCATCATTGGTGAACAGGAACGCGGCAAGGGTGTTGCGCACCCGTGTGTTGTTAAGGTCGGGGTAGGCACTTGCCACCTCGTCAAATATGGTGTTGTCAGGGTTTAAGACCTGCTGCTCCTGGTCATAGTAGCCAATGGACACCCTTGCGCCAAGCGTCACGCTTCCTGCATCAGCATCCACAAGCCCGTTGATGATTTTCAGTATCGTGGTCTTTCCCGTCCCGTTGTCACCAATCAGGGCAACACGCTCACCGCGCTTTACCTGAATGTCGATGCCACTGAAAAGCGTGTTTTTTTCAAATGACTTCGATAACCCCCTGACGTCAAGCACGTCATAGCCGCTTTCAGACATGGGTTCAAGCCTTAGCTTCATTTTGTCGTTAAGCTCTGTCGGCTTTTCAAGCGGAACGATTCTGTCAAGCATTTTCTCACGGCTTTCGGCGCGCTTGATTGATTTCTCGCGGTTGAACTGCTTCAGCTTTGCGATGACCTCCTCCTGGTGCTTGATTTCACGCTGCTGGTTCATGTATTCCTTGAGCTGCATGTTTCTCAGGATTGCGCGTTTTTTGGAATAATCGGTGTAATTGCCTGCGTACACGGTGGATTTGCCGGAGTCAAGCTCAATCACCTTGGTCACGACACGGTCAAGGAAATACCTGTCATGTGCCACGATTAGCACGCTTCCGGGGTAATTGATGAGAAATGTTTCAAGCCACTGGATGGAGTGCATGTCAAGGTGGTTGGTTGGCTCGTCAAGCAGTATTATGTCAGGCTTTGCAAGTAGGAGCCTGCCCAGCGCAACCCTTGTTTTCTGCCCGCCTGACAAGGTCTTGACCTGTCTTTGGAAGTCATCCTCGCCAAAGCCAAGCCCCTTGAGCACCCCGGTTATTTCGGACTTGTAGGCGTAGCCGTTTTTCTGTTCAAATTCATGCGTGAGCCTTGTGTACAGTGACATTGCCTCCTCAAGCCTTTCACCCTCGGCGCTGTTCATTTCAAGCTCAAGCCTTCGCATGTGTGCCTCAAGCTCCAGAATGTCCGCCTTGGTGCTTAAAAGCTCATCAAATATGGTGTTTTCCGTGTCAACGGACTGGTGCTGCGCAAGGTAGCCGAGTGTCCTGTCCTTGGAAAGTACCACCTGGCCGTCATCAGGGGTGAGCTCGCCCACAAGTATTTTCATGAGCGTGGATTTTCCGGCACCGTTGATGCCCACGATGGCTGCCTTTTCCCTGTCTTCTATATTAAAGGAGCAGGCACGGAGAATTTCGTCCTCTCCAAAGGCTTTGCTGATGTTGTTGCAAGAAAGTATCATGTCATTCCATTCCTTTGTTTTTCATATGAGGATAAGTATACAGTAAATGAAGCGCATGGTCAAAGTTAAATGTGGTGACTTTCACCTTCATCCCATCCATCAGAAAACTGGGCATCCATAAAGTCCATTAGTCACGAGTGTGCGGCGACTTGTCATCAATCATCATAATGCCCTTTGCATGAGAAAATCAAAACCTTATCATCTTCAACCGCATACACAAGTCTGTGTTCTTCGTCAATACGTCTGCTCCAAAACCCTGTAAGGTTCCCTTTCAAGGGTTCGGGTTTCTCTGTGCCCTCAAACGGATTGCGGCTTATATCCTTTACAAGCTGATTTATTTTTTTCAGCATTTTCTTGTCATGCGTCTGCCAATAAAGATAATCTTCCCATGCGTCAAAATCCCATTGTATAATTTTGGTTTGCATAGGTTACTCCTCTATCAGTTCATGCTCTGCAAGTTTGATTTTCCCCGCCTTATAGTCTGCCATTTTCTGTTCCAAATAACGGATGTTGCTTTCGGAATAAAAAGGGTCTGCCGAAACTTCAAAAGGAATACGTCTCTCCCTGCCTACTTTTTTGGCAAAAATAGTAAACGCCGCACTCATGGAAAGCCCCATATCAGAACAAGCCTGTTCCATGCTCTTTTTTACATCTGCGTCCAGCTTAAAATTTACATTAACTGTCTGTGCCATAAACACCACTCCTTTCATGCTTATATTATATGCAATATCAAAGCAAAAAAACAAGTGTTTTTCTTTAATATTTCTTTATTTTTTCTTGTAGCCTTATGAAATTCCAGTTTCACGCTTATGAAATTCCGGTAAATAGCATAAATGTGGTGACTTTCACAAAACAATTGACATGAACCCCGTTGAGGTTGTATTCTATAAAAGTTGTGTTTTGTAGCAGTTTTAATGTAATAAGACCAGCGGTGGCTGGCATGAAAGAGGAAAGAATTGAAGTTTGAAGAATTAAATGTTGACGAGAAGATTTTGAAGGCAATTGGTGACATGGGCTTTGAGGAGGCATCCCCGATACAGGCACAGGCAATACCAGTGGTCATGGAGGGCCGTGACATTGTGGGACAGGCACAGACTGGTACGGGCAAGACCGCAGCCTATGGCATTCCGATGCTCCAGTCAGTTGACCCTAAGGATAAATCACTTCAGGCAGTGGTGCTGTGCCCTACAAGGGAGCTTGCAATCCAGGTGGCTGATGAGATTAGGAAGCTTGCAAAATACATGACTGCAATCAAGGTTCTTCCGGTATACGGCGGACAGGAGATTGTAAAGCAGATAAAGTCCCTCAAGGCGGGCGTTCAGATTGTCGTGGGCACACCTGGACGTGTCATGGACCATATGAGGAGAAAGACGGTGAAGTTCGACAATGTCAGGCTTGTCGTGCTTGACGAGGCTGATGAGATGCTCGACATGGGCTTCAGGGAGGATATGGAAACGATTCTCACCCAGACACCTGAGGAGCGCCAGACGGTCATGTTCTCCGCAACCATGCCAAAGGCAATCATGGAGATTGCAAGGACATTCCAGAAGGACGCAGAGGTAATCAAGGTTGTGCGCAAGGAGCTCACGGTTGAGAACATTGACCAGTATTACTTTGAGGTTCGCTCCAAGAATAAGGATGAGATTCTTTCAAGGCTCATTGACATTTACAACCCAAAGCTCTCGGTTGTGTTCTGCAATACCAAGAAGCAGGTGGATGACCTTATCTCCGAGTTAAAGGGGCGTGGTTATTTCGCTGACGGAATACATGGCGATATGAAGCAGGCGCAGAGGGACAGGGTAATGAATGATTTCCGCAAGGGCAAGACGGAGATTCTCATTGCAACAGATGTTGCCGCGCGCGGAATTGATGTTGATGATGTTGACGTGGTGTTCAATTACGACCTTCCGCAGGATGAGGAATACTATGTGCACAGGATTGGCCGTACGGGACGTGCGGGACGTTCAGGGCTTGCATTCTCATTTGTCACGGGCAAGGAGCTTTACAAGCTCAAGGACATTGAGCGTTACTGCAAGACCAAGATAAAGTTCATGGAAGTGCCTTCACTTGATGACGTGAAGAACACAAGGGTTGACAACATTTTCGAGCAGGTGAAGACACTGCTTGAGGAGGATTCAATCGGAAGCCTGCGTGCAGTGGTTGAGGAAAAGCTTGGGGATGAGGATTACACCTCAATTGACCTTGCTGCGGCGCTGTTAAAGCTCTCCCTTGGGGATGATCATGACAGGGAAGATGATGTGATGCCTGTCCATTTTGATGATTATGAGGACAAGGGCGGCAAGAATGGAATGGTACGTCTTTTCATCAACATTGGCAAGAGGGACCATGTGAAGCCTTCCAACGTGCTTGGGGCAATTGCAGGTGAGTCAGGCATGCCGGGCAAGCTTGTGGGCTCAATTGACATGTACGATTCCTACACCTTTGTGGATGTGCCGAGGAAATATGCTGACAGCGTGCTCAAGGCAATGTCCAATGACGTGCAGATTAAGGGCAGGAAGGTCAACGTGGAGAAGGCAGGCAAGAAGAAGGGAAGACACAAGTAATTACCCATTTATAAAAAATTGGAAAAAGACCTTGACGGTAGGTGAAAAACTTAATAATATGGGTGTTGTTATTTTATTAAGGAAAGGGTGACAATATGGACGAATTACTTAACATTCTCACAGAGTGTAATGCTGATGTTGACTTCGAGACTTGCGACACATTGATTGATGACGGTATTCTTGATTCATTCGATATTGTTAACATAGTCAGCGAGCTGAATGAGACGTTTGACATTGAGATTTCACCGGTAGACATTGTGCCGGACAATTTTAATTCCGCTGAGGCAATGTGGGACATGGTTCAGAGACTTCAGGATTGATTGGAAAAAGGCGAGGGGCTGCCAATGGGATAAAACCCATGGCAGCTCCTTTTTTTAATTCTCACATTTTTCAAGGGCATCCTTAATTGCCTTCAACAGCATGGTCGACGTGTAGCGGTTATCGGTGCTTGATGCGACTCCCTCCACGCCGCCATTTTTCATGACAAGCTCCCTTATCTCCTGGAATGATGATTGTATCAGGGGGTACATTGTGGTTACGCTTTCCGATATGTTCACAAGCTCAATGTTGTTCAGGTTATCCTCATCAACCGTTATCCTGACCTCCACGGGATTGCCGCCAAGCGTGACGGAGGAGGAATACACGCCTGCCGCATATTTGCCTGACGGCGTGACGGTGACGGTGTCCTTTTCCCTGTTCAGGATTGCCATTATGCAGATGGCGGCAGCAATCAGGAGTGCAATGAGGATGCCGGCAATCAACTGCTTTCCCTGGAGAACAACTATTTTCGTGGTGGAATTCATGCGCTATCTCCTTTTTTTGGTATTTGATTTAAAATGCATGCGAGGTTTGTATCTTGTGATAATATATGATAAATTAAATGTTGATATGCCTTTGGTCTGGAGGGAGCGTGAAAAATGTCACTGCACATAATCACCGGCGGGAGCGGAAGCGGAAAATCCCACTGGCTGTACACACATATAATAGAAGAATCAATGAAGCATCCTGATGTGAATTACCTTGTACTGGTGCCTGAGCAGTACACAATGGCAACGCAGAGGAAGCTTGTGGGGCTGCACCCGGCGCATGCCATAATGAACATAGACATAGCCAGCTTTCAGCGCCTTGCAATCAGGGTGTTTGAGGAGCTTGGAATGGAAACGCTCACAATACTGGACGACACGGGAAAGAACCTGATTGTGAGAAAGGTCATGGAAAGCCACAGGAGGGAGCTTACTGCATTTGCGAAAAACCTTGACAAGGCTGGCTTTGCGCAGGAGTTAAAGTCCATAATATCAGAGCTTTTGCAATATGCAATAACACCCGCGCAGCTTGGGGAAATCACACGCCTTGACGGGCTCAAGGAGGCACTTGTCAGGAAGCTTAAGGACGTGCTTGTGGTATATGACGCCTTCATGGAGTACATAAAGAAGGATTACATAACGGCTGAGGAGACGCTTCAGGTGCTCGCGGGCTGTGCAGGGAGGTCAAGGCTGCTTGCCAACAGCGTTCTGGTGCTGGATGGGTACACGGGTTTCACGCCTGTGCAGTATAACCTTATGGAGGAGCTTTTCGGCAGGGTTTTGGATGTGTATGTCACCGTGACCATTGATGCGGATGAAAAGCTTGGGGTGTACCGCGGTGATGAGCAGCTTTTTGCCATGAGCCAGGAGACGGTACACAAGCTGTTTGCAATATGCGACAGGCAGCACATACAGGTTGCGCCGTATATGGTGATGGACAGGGCGGTGCGCTTTGGAAACCGTGCTGACCTTGGGTTTCTTGAGGAAAATGTGTTCCGCCACAATGGCAGGCGTTATAACGGACAGCCGGAGAATGTGAGGGTGCTTTCGGCTGCCAATCCCAAGGCTGAAATACAGGCGGTTGCGGGACAAATCCTTGACCTTACAAGGAACAGGGGATTTCGCTACAAGGATATCGGCGTGGTGTCTGCAAGCATGGAGGATTATGCTGATTTGGCATCCAACATATTTGCGCAGAATGGGATTCCCGTGTTCGTGGATTACAAGAGGAGCGTCATGGGCAATCCGCTGGTTGAATACATCAGAAGCGGGCTTCTCGTGATTGAGAACAGCTTTTCCTATGAGAGCATGTTTCGCTTTCTTCGCAGCGGCATTGGCGCAATTGACAGGGAGGATGTGGATGTCCTTGAAAATTACTGCCTTGAGCACGGAATACGCTCAAAGGGAAGGTGGTTCAAGGAGTGGGAAAAGGCGACAGGCGGGGTAAATGACATGAGGCTTGCTGTCCTTGCGGTGCTTGAACCGCTTGTTGCGGGCTTTGGGGCTGCAAAGGGCGGCAGGGTCGTGGTCGGGGAAATGCTGCGGTCATTGTATGCATTTGTGGTGAATGTCAATGCCGAGGGGCGGCTTCACACAATAGCGGATGAGCTTGAGCAGCAGGGCGACATTGACGGTGCATTGGAGTACCGCCAGGTGTATGGAAAGGTCATGGGGCTTCTTGACAAGATATACGGGCTTCTTGGGACTGAGGAGGTATCACGCAGGGAATTTATCCAGATTCTCGACGCGGGGCTTGAGGAGATTAAGCTTGGGCTCATCCCGCCGACTGCGGACTGCGTGATGGTCGGCGACATTGAAAGGACAAGGCTTGATGACATCAAGGTGCTTTTTTTTGTGGGGGTGAATGACGGAATTGTCCCAAAGCGCGCGGAAAACAAGGGGATTTTGTTAGAGCTTGACAGGCTCGCACTTGCGCAAAATGATGTTGTGCTTGCACCTGATGTAAGAAAAAAGACGCTTACACAGCGATTTTATCTATATCTGAATATAACAAAGCCATCACATATGCTGGTCATGTCATATTCTGCCAACGGAATGGATGGAAAGTCACTCCGTCCGTCGGGCATACTGCATGACATTGGCAGGCTGTTTCCAATGATGGTTGTGGAGGCCGAGGACAGGGTCGAGTCCATGTGGCTCACAATCCCAAGGGCGCTGGTGCAATCGTGGCAGCCCGCAAGGGAGGACAGGCTTGATGAAGGGCTGGCGCTGGGGATGTACGGCAGTGTAATCCGTGAGAGTGTCACAAGGCTTGAGGGCTTTGCCGCATGTGAGTTTTCACATTTTGTGAAATACGGGCTGGAGCTTAAGGAGAGGAACCAGTACCAGATTGAGGCGAGGGACACGGGCTCCCTGATACACAAGGCGCTGGAGCAGATTTCAAGGCGGCTTGAAAAGATGGGCGTCAGGTATTCCGACCTTGGGGATGAAGCGAGGGAGGAGCTTGTAAATCAGGTTATTGAGGAAAATGCAGACAGCTATGGTGATGAGATTTTCAGGTCATCAAAGCGAAGCGAATACATGATAGAGCAGATGAAGCGCCTCACGGGACGGACGGTGTGGGCGATTGGAAGGCAGCTTGATGGGGAGTGGTTTGAGCCGGAGGATTTTGAGCTTCGCTTTTCCATTCCGCTTGAGGTGAGTGACAGGCGGTGTGAAGTGAGCCTTGAGGGAATCATAGACCGCGTGGACGTGTGTGAGGACGGGGACAATGTGTATGTGAAGATTGTTGATTACAAGACGGGCAGCAGCACATTTGAACTTGGCAAAAATTATGAGGGGATTAAGCTGCAGCTCATGACATACATGCGGGCTGCGCTGGAGCTTGAGAAGAAAAGGCACCCCGGCAAAAACATAGTCCCCGCGGGTGCATTTTTCTACAATGTGGATGACCCGATAGTTGACGTGACAAGTGCATCGGAGGATGTTGAGAAAAAGATACTCAAGGAGCTTTCCTATGATGGGCTTGCCAATGCCGAGATGCCGGAGGAGGTGCTTGGCAACGGTATGGACGGGGTCAGGAAAAACAAGCGCATAACGGGGCAGCAGTTTGGCGACCTGTCTGACCACATGATGGGCGTGATGTCACGCATGTCGGACGACATGACGCAGGGTAGCATAAAGACCAACCCTTATTCGCAGGGACAGTACAATTCCTGCGGGTATTGCGCTTATAGGGCGATATGCGGTTTCTATGGCGATGTGCCGGGCAATGAATTCAGGCGGCTCAAGAAGCTGAGTGATGAAGAGGTGTGGGCTGCGCTTGAGGCGGAGAAGGCGGCAAGGAAGCAATAGGCAATGATGACGGTGCGGAATGGAGATTAGTATGGGACGAAATTGGACGGGGGAGCAGCTGGCGGCAATAGACACGCATGGCAAGAATCTCCTTGTTTCGGCGGCGGCAGGCTCCGGCAAGACGGCGGTG
>CAYZYS010000003.1:4043-36302 GCA_964482605.1 uncultured Bacteroides sp. | reverse complement strand
CAGCGACAGCTAGATTAGAATACCACCATGGAATCCATCTGTCAACAACTTTTTTAAAAAATTTTCCATTTTTTTTAATTGGCGCCGTTTTCCACAATATATTGTGGTTGTAGTCCATTTATTCCACAACCACCATATACATTTATCAACCCAGCCTTCCCTTGAAATCCCCATAACCAAATTCCCTTACGGTCACAAGACCCTCCTGGTCATTGTAGCGCAGGATTGACGGCAGGTTGATTCCATTAAAGGTATTGTTCTTCACCATGCTGTAATGCGCCATGTCGGTAAACACAAGCTTCGTGCCCTCCGCAAGCGGCTCATCAAAGGAATAGTCCCCTATGATGTCACCGGCAAGACAGGTATTTCCGCCAAAGCGGTAGTTGTACGGCTTTTCCCCCGGCATTCCCGAACCAATTATGTATGGCCTGTATGGCATTTCCAGCACATCCGGCATATGGCACGCCGCCGAGGCATCAAGGATTGCAGTTGTCACCTGAACGCTTTTGCCCTCATTTTCAAGGGTAAACACATTATCCTGAACCTCCATCACAGAAGCCACAAGATATCCCGTGTTAAGCGCAACCGCCTCACCGGGCTCAAGAATCACCTGCACCCCGTACTCATTTTTCACCCTGTCAATGCACCGCACAAGCCTGTCAACATCATAATCTTCCCTTGTTACGTGGTGCCCGCCGCCAAAATTCACCCACTCCATACGGTAAAGCAGGCTTCCGAATTTCTCCAGGAAAGCATCGAGCACCCGCTCAAGGGTATCAGAATTTTGCTCACATAATGCATGAAAATGCAAGCCTGTTATGCCATCAAGAACATTCCTGTCCCTGGCAAGCTCCGCATCAAGCGCCTCACGGCTCACACCAAATCGGGAGCCAACACAGCACGGATTGTATATCTCATGCAAAACCTCGGCATAACCGGGATTGACCCTCAGTCCGCACTTAACCGCATGCGGCTGCGGTGCGGCAGCCCTGTCCCTGAACTTTCTCCACTGCCTTATTGAATTGAACACGACATGGTCGCAGGTTTCCAGGATTTCCTGAAATTCCCTTTCCGAATACGCAGGGGCAAATATGTGTGTTTCCCTCCCCGGCATACACTCCCGTCCAAGCCTCGCCTCATTCAGGGAGCTTGCGGTGGTACCCGAAAGATACTTGCCAATCAGGGGATATTCGCTGAACATGGAGAAGCCCTTTTGGGCAAGCAATATCCGGCAGCCCGTCCTGTCCATGACGTCACGCAGCACCTTAAGGTTTTTTTCAAGCAGTCTTTCATCTAAAATATAAGCAGGCGTTTCCACCTGCTCAAAATTTATGTCAATCATTTCCACATTCCACTCCAACATTCCAGTCAGTCACCCGTTTCGGAGGCATTGTGCCAAGGCAGGCTGCCCCCCCCCGAAACAGAAAGCCTTCACCGTATGTGCATCAGTCCACAAGCACCGGGTTACGGTCCTCAGTCCAAGGCAGACCCCACCTGCTCAGCTCCTCCATGAATGGGTCAGGGTCAAACTCCTCAATATTGTGCACACCCGGCATGTTCCATTTGCCCGTCACAAGCATGGAAGCGCCAATCATTGCAGGAACTCCCGTTGTGTAGGATATTGCCTGCGAGCCCACCTCCCTGTAGCACTCCTGGTGGTCGCATACATTGTATAGGTAATAGTTCTTGTCCTTCCCATCCTTCTTGCCACGGAATATGCAGCCAATATTGGTCTTGCCCTTCGTTCTCGGCCCCAGCGAGGCAGGGTCAGGAAGCACCGCCTTCAAAAACTGCAGCGGAACAATCTGCATTCCCTCGTACTCTATCGGCTCAATCGAAGTCATGCCCACATTTTCAAGGCATTTCAAATGCGTGAGGTAGCTCTGCCCAAACGTCATGAAAAACCTGATGCGCTTAATTCCCTTGATGTTGATTCCAAGTGATTCAAGCTCCTCATGATGCAACAGGTACATGTCCTTCCTGCCGACACGGTCAAAGTCATACTCCCTCTTAATCTCCATCGGCTCAGTCTCAACCCAGTGTCCATCCTCCCAGTAGCTTCCCTTTGCGGAAACCTCACGGATGTTAATCTCCGGATTGAAATTAGTTGCGAACGGATAGCCGTGGTCACCGCCATTGCAATCAAGTATGTCAATGTAATTAATCTCGTCAAATTCGTGCTTCATGGCATATGCGGAAAACACACCCGTGACGCCGGGGTCAAATCCGGAGCCAAGAAGTGCAGTGATTCCCGCCTTCTCAAATCTCTCCCTGTACGCCCACTGCCAGCTGTACTCAAACTTTGCCGTGTCCTCCGGCTCATAATTTGCCGTGTCCATGTAGTTGGTCTTAGTCTCAAGACAGGCATCCATTATGGTCAAATCCTGATACGGCAGCGCAAGGTTCATGACAACGTCCGGCTTATAGCTGTTAATGAGCGCCACAAGCTCCGGCACACTGTTGGCATCCACCTGCGCAGTTTCTATCCTTGTGGCACCCTCTCCAGTGCCATACTTCTTCTCACACTGTTCCTTGATTGCAATGCACTTGGATTCAGTGCGGCTTGCAATGCATATGTCCGTAAATACCCCTGAATTCTGGCAGCATTTGTGAATGGCAACGGATGCCACACCGCCTGCACCAATTATAAGCGCTCTTCCCATACCTACCTCCTTTATGAGCAAGTTTACTGATTTCACTCAACTTCCAAAAGCTCCTTCACATAATTGGGAAGATAAAAGCTTCCCTTGTGAAGGTCCGTATTGTAATACCTGGTCTTAAGTCCGAGGCTGTTCCATTCCGCCTCCCTCAAATCCCCTATCGGGTCATACTTCTTTGAGGCAAAGCCAAAAAGCCAGTGTCCCGAAGGATATGACGGGATGTGGCACTGGTACACGGTGCTGTATGGGAACACAATCTTAATCTGCTTGTGCGCCTTCTGCACCGTCCTTGAATGCTCGCTGTAATACGGGCTTTCATGCTGGTTGATGAGAATCCCGTCATCATGCAGCGCCTTGTAGCAGGTCCCGTAAAACTCCCTTGTGAAAAGCCCCTCCGCCGGCCCGTAAGGGTCCGCACAATCCACGATTATGAGGTCATATTCGTCCTTCTCCATTCTGGCAAACCTAAGGCTTTCCTCAAAATGCATATGTACCCTTGGGTCATTCAGCTTGCAGGAGGTTTCCTGAAAGTTCTCCAGGCACATCTGCGTCACCATCTTGTCTATCTCCACCATGTCAATCCTCTCGATGGTGTCATATTTGCACAGCTCGCGGATTGTGCCGCCGTCACCCGCACCGATGACAAGCACGTCCTTCACGTGGGGATGTACTGCCATCGGCACATGCGTAATCATTTCATGATATATGAATTCATCCTTCTGGGTAATCATCAATTCCCCGTCAAGCACCAGCACCTTGCCAAACTCAACCGTGTCAAGTATGTCAATCTGCTGGAACTCACTCTTGCAGCTCGCAAGCTGCCGCTTAACCTTCATGGAAAAGCGCACGTCCTTGGTGTGCTGGTCAGTATACCACAGCTCCATAATCCAAATTCCTTTCGCCGTACTAATTGGTGTCAACAACATTGATATGCTCAAGGCTCATGTCCTGGGTTCCCGTCATTAGGCAGCCCTTCTCCTTGGCATACTGTATGTACCTGATGATTTCCATCGTAATCATCTCACCCGGCGCAAGAATTGGTATGCCGGGCGGATAACACATTACAAATTCACCGCATATCTTGCCCTCAGTGCTTTCAAGCGGCAGTGACACCTTATCACTGAAAAATGCCTTGTTGGGCCCCATGACAATCCTCGGGTTAATGTACTCATGGTCAAACAGTCCCGACTTTTCGCTTTCGTGAAGCCGCTTAATCTCTGACAGTGCGGAAATGAGCCTCTCAATCTCAAGGTTCCTGTCACCGCCTGATATTATGGCAAGGATGTTCCCAATGTCCCCAAATTCTATCTGAATCCCATAATCATCCCTGAGCAGGTCATACACCTCAATGCCCGCAAGCCCAATGTCCCTGGTGTGTATGGAAAGCTTTGAGGCATCAAAGTCATACACCGTGTCACCGTTGATGAGCTCCCTGCCAAATGCATAATAGCCGCCAAGCTTATTAATCTCGTTGCGGGCATACTCCGCATATTCCACCGACTTGCTGACAAGGCTTTTGCCGTTCAGCATCATGTTCTTCCTTGCAATGTCAAGTGATGACAGCAAAAGATATGAACCGCTGGTTGTCTGTGTAAGGTTAATCACCTGGCGCACGTAGTCCGCATTGACCGTGTTCCTGGTGAGCAATATGGCGCTCTGCGTAAGTGAGCCCCCCGTCTTGTGCATGCTCACCGATGACATGTCAGCCCCCGCCTCCATTGCGGAGATTGGCTGGTTGTCACCAAAGTAAAAATGTGTCCCGTGCGCCTCGTCAGCAAGCACAAGCATGCCATGCTCATGCGCCATTTTCACAATGCTCTTGAGGTCTGAGCATATTCCGTAATAGGTGGGGTTATTTACCAATATCGCCTTTGCGTCCGGATTCTCCTTGATTGTCCTCTCCACATCGGCCACGGACATCCCAAGCGGAATGCCAAGCCTCTGGTTGACCCCGGGATTCACGTACACTGGCATTGCACCATTGATTACAAGGGCATTGATGGCGCTCCTGTGCACATTGCGCGGCATGATTATCTTGTCACCGTCCTCCGTACACGCCATTATCATCGCCTGCACGGCGGCAGTTGCCCCGTTCACAATGAAAAATGCCTCATCAGCCCCAAATGCCTTCGCCGCCAAATCCTGTGCGTCCTTTATGACAGATGTCGGGTGGCACAGGTTGTCAAGTGGCTTCATGGAATTCATGTCAAGCCTCATGGCATCCTCGCCGAGAAACTTCTTCAGCTCCTTGTTGCCCCTTCCGCCCTTGTGTCCGGGAACGTCAAAATGGGCGAGCCTGTTAAGCCTTTGCTCCTCCAATGCCCTATGTATGGGCGTGTCCTCCTGCGTAAGTATTTTCCCATTATGTGAGAGTATCTGCCTAGAGTCCTCCAATTATCCCGTTCTCCTTCCTGGTTAATACGCCATCCGCAAGTCACATTGACAAGCCCATCAGCACCTTCATGATGATATTATTGTCATACATTGATTTAAGCAGCGGATTGGAATTAATGCAGGTCATGACCGACTGCCCCAGCTCGGTGCTGTACAGGACGGTTATGACAACAAAAAACACCCATACAATCAGCGTTCCCTGCAGCAGGCCCACCAGCATTCCGCCAATCTTGTTCACCATGCTGATTCCCGGCAGGTCGCTTATGGTAAATAATATCTTACTCAAAATCGAAAGCACAAAATACACAACAATAAATGCAACTATATAGCATCCACAGCTACACACAAGTGTGGCAATCCTAACAGACATGAATGCGCTTATCACGTCCTCAATCTGGTTGGTTGTGTTGAGTATGCTCTCGGAGGCAGTCTCACCGACATTTGCCTCCATTATCTTGTTCTTCCAGCTCTGCGGGATGTTCACCTTGTCCATTATGTCAGACACCATGGTGTCAAAGTTAGTGCCCAGGTCTGACACGCCAAGCTGCCCCATGTCAGCGGCGCCCCCGTCCTGCGCCACCTGCTCAATGGCATTTCCCACCACATTGTTTTTCTTTATTCCATCATACACACCCTGCTGTACCGCATCATATATGGGCGTGTTGTCAAGCACATACGAATTGAGCCTTGGGGCAATCACCGAGGTGAGCATGGCACTTCCAAGAAGCACCACCATGGAAATTATGATTGAGACCAATCCCCGTTTGTACCCAAGGTAAACATAAAACACCAGCACTGCCATAACCAGCCAAAACAACCAATTCCCCATATTACAACGCCCTCCCTACTTTAAGTAAATTTCCTGCACATATGTTGAATTGACCAGAAAATACCTGCCCTTCACACCGGCCGACAAAACATCCTCCACCGGAAGGTCCATCTTCTGCTCAAACAGCACCTTACCCTTGCAATTCATCAGTGTCACCAATGAATCATTATACATGAGAATCGTATCCCCATCAAATTTAATCGTGTCATACAATGTGTTAAATGTAGTCTGGCTCACAAGATTTCCGTTGATGTCATAAACCAGCAGCTTGTAATTATAACCCGATTCCTGGTTGTCAACCACCAGGCCAATGTACTTGCTGCTTGTGAATACCCTGTCAATCTTGGCATCAACCTGGACGGACTTGTACAGGCTGGGAAATTCCTTAATCCTGTATATCCCGATCACATCCTCGCCTATCGCCACAGCACAGGTATCCGTGAGGAAATGTACCTCCGGCACCAGCGTGGAATCATAATCAAAGCCACCCACCACGCGCTCCGTCTCATTCTGCCCTACATCCGAGAAATTGTAAAATACCACGTTGGTCTTGATTGAATCCCCGTTCACGTACACATATGACGCTATGAGCTTGGTGGCATCCTGTGATATGCTTATGCCAAGCGGGTACCCGTCCCCCGCCAGCGTTGTCTTTACGCTGTACACCTTGCTTCCAGATTCATCATACAGGTTGATGTAGTTGGCGTTGGAATCCTCCAATATCGCCGCCACAAGGTTTGATTCCCCCATCTCCACCTGGGATATGGACAGTGACGTGTCCACGGAACCAAGCATGCCCTTCTTGTTGAACATGTATATGGTGCTTCCGTTAATGTCGCCAACCGCAAGGCAGTCCCCCCTGACCGATATGCTTGGGGACTTCATCTGATAGGTCTGGTTCCATATGGCATTTCCCTTCCTGTCAAAATAGGCAATGCCATCATTGCTGTACCTCACATAACCGTCCCCAAAAGCCGCATACCTTGCATCCTGAACATTGTCCTTGGTTACGGACGCCGTTATGGTGTAGCTTGTGTAAACCCTGTTCCTGACGCCGTTCACCACGTAGAACACGGCACACACCACAAGCACCGCGGCGACAATCATGACAGCCAGGTTCTTTAGCCGGTGCTTCCTAAGCTTCGCCTCGTAGTTATCCTCCCCCCAGGCGTCATCTGTGTCCTCAGCCTCACGGAAATCGGATTTTCGGTCATTGTGAGCCTCCGGAAGTGGCTGCACGTTAAATCTGGACCTGCCGGAAACGACATTGCTTTTCTGTTCTTTTAACCTTTTATATTCCCTAATGTCAGCCATCAACACCCACCGAATCACACTCAGGCTGGCTTCCAGCCATCAAATCTAAAACAATATATCGTTAATTATACTCCATTTTGCATTGAGCCGTCAATAAAACAGCCCCCAAATCTTATTTGACCTGGAGGCTCCGATACATTTATTGATTTGTCAGTGGTTCTACGGTATCACAAGCTGCTGCCCCTCATATATCCTGTCAGGGTCAGTGAGCCCATTGGCCTCCATCAGCTGGCGGTACTTCTGCGCATCACCGTATTCATATTTGCAAATGCCCATGAGTGTGTCACCCTTTTTCACCACATAGCTTTTGACCGGCTGTGCATCCGCCGGGCTTACCGCCGAAGTCGGTGTCTCCGTATGTACCTCACCTGAAGCCGCTGCCGCCGTCTCCTCGGCATGTGAACCATCCTGCGTCATTTCCCCTGCCGCATCCTGCGAAGCAGTCTCCTGAACCGGGGTCTCCTGCACGCTGCCGGATGACACCGTAACAGCCTCCGTGGGGTACACATTTCCCGGAAGCTTCGTGACCGTGGTCTCATCGCCCCCGTACCCAAAAAAATCCTCCGCCTCCGGGCTCATGTTGGCAATCTCCTTTGCTATGCGGTCAACAGAGGCATCCAGCTTCTGCATCCTGTCAAAGCTGTGCACTAGGTTCACGCCAATGACCGTGACCACCACCGCCATGAGGCCGCAAACACAGTACAATACCGACAAGCCGTGTCTTTTCTCCGCTTCCGCCTTCCTCTCCCTCAGCACATTGCGGAAATTCTGCGTCACCACGTCCTGCACGCCGCTGTCCACGCTTGCCACAGGTCTTGTCTCAAGCATATAGGACTGCATTGCCTCATTGCGCTCATAAAAGCATATATATCCCCCCTGCCTTGCAAGCCTGCCCTTCTCAAGCCTGTAAAAATGCTCCTCCCTTGCGGCAAAATCCAATGCAAGCAGCACCTTGTCGCCACCCGCAAAGCTGTCCATGTGAATCCCAAGAAGCGTCTCCATCGTCCCCGGAAGCTGCGAGTCCCTCACACCGCAAAACCACCCAAGCAGGGACATTGACGGAAAGTACCTCTCCCTCTCCTCGTCAAGCCGTGCCCACGTCTTCCTGGAAAAATCAATTCCCACGCAGTCCCCTTCACCGCCTGCAGGCTGCATGTTAAGCCCCACGGCACCCCTTATGAAAATGTATTCGTACCCGTCAATGCTTGTCCTCTCCCCAAGGAGAATGCCGTAGGCAGGCGGCGCATCCCCGTCCCTTCCGTCATATGCCCCGCCAGCGGCATACCCATACACATAATCCTCTATGTATATCCTCAAATCCCCCCACATTTCCCCGGTCTGGCGCACATTCTGTGGCAGGCTAATCCGTTCCTCAATGTCAATCATCTCCCATATCCACCTTCCTTAATTGATTGAGCCAATAATACCATTGCAAATATGCGGATTTTATCGGATGCTGTCAGCAGATTACCACATTTGGACGACATTTCCCGCCACGGTTTTCCCAATGCCGCCAGCCACTTTACAGCCTTGCGGGCTTTATGTATAATATCCGTGAAAATCATGAAGGGAGTTGACTTGACATGTTCAGAATATGGTTTAAATGCTTTGACGACGGAAACCACCTGCTCAGGGACATGGTTGTGGAAAACCCTAAGCACGACGTTTCCCGCACCACCAAGATATTTGATGCAATAAAAGAAGCCTGCAATGAATTTGACCTAAGCAACCCACTGTGGCTTGATTCCAACATAACGGAATTCAAGCGGCATGCAAAGGTCAGATTCACGCAGGACAATTTCATGGATTCATTGGATTTTTCTTATCTTGAGGTGGAGGTAATAGAGGAGGACTAATCATTCCACCACATTTCTTTTTTCCCCATTGCAGAATGCACGTATGTTGTCAGCCACCTCACACAGCAGGCGCTTTCTTGCCTCATATGTACCCCAGGCGATGTGCGGCGTTATGAAAAGCCTGCCGCTGTCCTTGATGGCAAGCAGCGGATTGTCCTTTTCCATCGGCTCAACGCAAAGCACATCAAGTCCTGCTGCCGCAATCTGCCCATCCTTCAGCGCTTCCGCCAAATCAGCCTCGTTCACTATGGGGCCGCGCCCCACATTAATCAGGATGGCGCTGTTCTTCATTTTCCCGAAGGCAGCCTTGTTCATGAGGTTGTTGGTTGCCGCATTCAGCGGTGCATGTATGGACACGACATCAGACATGGACAAAAGCTCATCAAGCTCCACCCTCTTAAACTCATCGCTGTTGTTATTCCCAGAGGTGGAATAATACACCACCTTACAGCCAAATTCCCTGGCGAGCCTTCCAACCTGGCGCCCTATGGCACCAAGCCCGATGATTCCCCATGTCATCCCGCACAGCTCATGAAATACATTGGTGATGTTGCAGAATATCGGATACCCCACGTATTCGCCATTCTTCACGAAGCTGTCATAGTACGGCAGCTTCTCCATCAGGTAGAACAGCATTGCAAATGTGTGCTGTGCCACGGAATAGGTTGAATAACCCGCAACATTTGTCACGGTAATCCCCCTCTTTTTTGTATATTCCAAGTCCACATTATTATACCCAGTTGCAGTAAGGCATATGAGCTTCACGCCCTCTGCCAGCCCCAGTGTATATTCATTCATGGGCACCTTGTTGGAAATCACGACCTCGACATCCAAAGAGGCAAGACGCTGTCTTGCCTCATCAGGTGTGCTTGTGCCGTATCGTTCAAGGCTGCCCATGGCGTCAAACACGCCAAAGTCCATGTCCTCACCCACGGTAAGACTGTCAAGCATTACTATTTTCATAATCTCTTCAAAAGTTCCTCTCTTGCATCCTCATACCCCGGCTTTCCAAGAAGTGCAAACATGTTCTTCTTGTAGCTCTCAACGCCCGGCTGGTTGAACGGGTTCACTCCCAGTATATAACCGCTTAAGCCGCAGGCAAACTCAAAGAAATAGAACAGCTCGCCAAGGTAAAACTCATTCTGCTCAGGGATGTTGACCACGCAGTTTGGCACATTGCCATCGGTGTGTGCAAGGATTGTGCCGTTCATTGCGGACTTGTTGACAAAATCAACCGTCTTGCCCGCAAGGTAATTAAGCCCATCCAAATCCTCGTCCTCAGCCTCTATCGTGATGTTGTTCCTCGGCGTCTCAACATTGAGCACCGTCTCAAACATTATCCTAGCGCCATCCTGAATGAACTGTCCCATTGAATGAAGGTCCGTGGTAAGGTCAACGCTCGCAGGGAAAAGCCCCCTGTTGTCCTTGCCCTCGCTCTCACCCATGAGCTGCTTCCACCACTCAAGCGTGTAGTGCAGGCTTGGCTCATAGTCACAGAGAATCTCAACTGACTTGCCCTTGCGGAGAAGTATGTTCCTCACTGCGGCATACTTCATGGAATCATTGTCCTCAAATGCATTCTCAAGGCATCTCTTCCTCGCTGATGCAGCGCCCTCCATGAGCTTGTCAATGTCTGCCCCGCTGACTGCTATGGAAAGAAGTCCAACTGCGGTAAGCACGGAGAAACGTCCCCCAACGTCATCAGGCACAACAAATGTCTCATACCCCTCTGCCGTTGCAAGGTTCTTGAGTGCCCCCTTCGCCTTGTCAGTCGTTGCGTAAATCCTCTTTGCCGCACCCTCCTTGCCGTATTTCTTCTCAAGAAGCTTCTTGAAAATCCTGAAGGCAATTGCAGGCTCGGTTGTGGTGCCTGACTTGGAAATGATGTTGACCGAGAAATCCCTGTCCCCGATAACATCAACCAGGTTGGAAAGATACGTGGAGCTGATGGAATTACCAACAAAATAAATCTCAGGAGTCTTCCTTATCCCCTTTGACACCGAGTTATAGAAGTTGTGGCGCAAGAATTCAATCGCCGCCCTTGCGCCAAGGTAAGAGCCTCCGATGCCGATTACCACCAGCACCTCCGAATCCCCCTGAATCCTGGCAGCCGCCTTCTTAATCCTGTCAAATTCGTCCTTGTCATAATCAACCGGGAGGTCAATCCATCCAAGATAATCATTTCCCGCACCCTTCCTGGACAGAAGAAGCTCCCTTGCAGTCTCCGTTATCGCCTTCATGGACTCAATCTCATGGTCCTTGATGAAGCCTGCCGCCTTTGAATAATCATAAGTAACCTTTGCCATATGCTCTCTCCTTTTGAATTGGTAATATAAATTACAATAATTATAGTCATTATCTGACTTTTTTTCAATGGTAAGTTAAACTTTCCTCAATCTCCTCCATCTTCTCCTTCATCCTCTGGAAGTCTATGGCAACCGCCTCACGCATATTGTCCCTGTGGGCAAGGCTGTATTCCAGGTGGTACGCCACCGACACCACCGCACGCTGCCTACCGTCCATGCAGCCGAACACCTCACCAACAATCCCAAGCACAAATCCGCCGACAAATGTAACGCCAAGCGTGAGCAGGCTTTCGCTGGCATCCTGCGCAATCCAGAGTGAAAGCACAAGCCCCAGCACCATCCCAAGATAGCCCACGCTCTTTGTCATCCTGTGCCACATGTGCATTGGCAGACCGCAGAAATCATAATTCTCCAGCTCCCTCTCCACATACTGTCCCACATTCTCCGGCTTCATGCCAAGCCTTGCATAATCGTCAAACCTCTGCCTTATCCTTTTGATGAACTCACTTGAGCATGTGCCATACCTCGCATCGTGTATCACCGTACCATAAAAGCACCCCACCAGCATCTGCATTACCGCACCGCAGGCAAACACAGTAAGAAGAGCAGCATTGCCAATTGACATAAAAAACCTCCTTATAATGAGCAATTTCCCAACGCGGCAATACGCCGCAGCTGGTAACTGGTTTCATTATAAGGAGTCCCATGACTTATTGAAATCAAAATGCGTCAACATATTCCCCTGACATATGAGCCGTGACGGCAAATCCCGATATGCGCTGACAAAAAATGAGCATGTCTGCACACCAATTCATTTGCGCTCATTGTATACCATGATTGCCTGCCCTATTGTCTTCACATTAGTGGTTTTCATGATGTCAATGAGTGCGTTGAGCTTCTGCACTGACATAAATTCGTTGCCGAGATACGCCTCATAATTGGAGGTAATGTATATCTTCTGCTGCTTCACCTTGTCCTGCAGCTGTGCAAGGGATGCGGCATTCCTTTCAAGGTCAGCCTTCATTTTCTCAAGCTTCTCCCTGTCCCTTCCCTCAATCTCAGCCACAATGTCAGGCTTCGTGGAATTGTCAAATTCCTCAAGGGCAAGGCTTCTCTCACCCTCAATCCTCTCAACGTCCCCATAGAGCTTCCCCAGCTTCTCGTCAAAGCTCTCCAGCCCATACATCTCCTCGCTGGTGTCCTTCCTGATGGCACGCCGGATTTTCTTGATTTTGGAAGTGTTGTCGGACATTTTCTTTCTCACAACCCTTGCCCCCTGCAGTGTTTCCGCATTCGGGAGGACAAGCAGGCCGTTGACCAGCCTGTACGCAAGAAAACCCACACCCGTCCACGCACAATACATGATGGCAAGCACAGTGGTTCCGAGCCCCTTTGCGAAAACCACCACCAGCATAGGCACAAGCACATACAACACCAGGTACACAAGTATGGAGATTAATACCTGCCTGATTCCCTTGGTGAAAAACAGCGTCATGAATGGGGCGCCATTGCACAGCCTTGGAATCCCCTCTTCCCTGAACACCTGGTTAAGCTCATCATGCAGCTGCATGTTGTCCTTCTGCAAATCCGCTGTCTCAACAGCAATTCTTTCCTGTATTCCCTTGGACTTCGCCTTGTCACGGTCAGCCTGCACCTGCTTGATTTTGTCCTTGTCTATGGCGATGGCGTTGTCATAGCCTGCCGATACGTCATCACGGCGCTTCTTCACCGTGTCCTCAACCTCATCACTCACCGACTTTTCAAGCGACTCCATGGACCTGGAAATGTTGGACACCAGCTGGTTAAGCTCCTTTAGCTTGTCCCTGTTGCCCTCATATTCCTTTATGTCGCCCCTGACCTGGGACAGCACGCTCAAATCCCCGGCAAGTATATTCTGCTCAGCCATTGAAACATCCCCATTTCACCATTTTAATTAACATTGGTTAATTCCTGTAATAGTTAATCAGGCAGCCGTCAAGTATAATCTGCCTCTCGTCATCCGTCAAATCCCCAACCGTCAGCGTGAATTCCTTCAATGTGTCACCCACGACATACGCCTTGATTACCTCATCCTTGTCACGGATGGCAGCGGCGATTTTAGGTATAAATATATAGTCACCATTGGTAAACGGCAATTCACCCTCCGGGATTATGAACGGAAGCATACCCCAGTTAATCAGGTTGGAACGGTATCTCTTGGTGGCATACTCATTGGCAATGTTGGCCCAGCCCCCAAGCACCTTCTGACATGATGCCGCCTGCTCCCTCGCAGAGCCATCACCCGGCTTTACCGCAAATATCGTGCTTCCTATCGCAATGGTGTCACGGTGTATTTCATAGCTTTCCTTAATCTTTGCCATGATTGGCTTAAGCTCCTCGAGAGCCCCGCCAGGGCAGTTGCCTGCCACCCTCGCATCCTCAGCCCTCTTAACCTCCTTGGCACGTCCCACATACGCAGGATCCTTCCTTGAAAGTGTAAATTCGGCAAGACCGATTGGGTTGGAACGGTATGAGGAAGTCTCCCCTGAAGGAATCAGCTCATCCGTGGTTGTCACAGGGTCGTGAATTTCAGACACAACCTTTAGCAGCAGATTTTCAGGCAGCGGTTCCATCGCCGGCCAGTCCTTGATGTTAGGACCAAACTTAATCTCAACGGATGGGTCAGCAACCCCCTTGCTGTCAAATACCCTGTTCTCATATATTGTCTTGTCGAAGAAATACTTCGGATTCTTAAATTCCACATCCATGTCGGTGGCTGCGGTAAGGAAGCCCTTGTTGGCTGCCGTTGCCGCAATTGACCTTGCATCCATCAGCGCAACGGAGGCAATCTGGCCATTCTGCAGCTTGGAGCCCTCCCTGTTAGGGAAGTTTCGTGTTGAGTGCCTTATGGAAAATGCGTTGTTGGCAGGAGTGTCCCCCGCACCAAAGCAAGGTCCGCAAAATGCCGTCTTCACAATTGCACCAGTGCCGATAAGGTCAGCAAGCGCACCATTTTTAGCAAGCTCCATGTAAATTGGTGTACTTGCAGGGTATACACTTAATGTAAACTCATCTGAGCCAATGCTTTTGCCGCGCAGAATGTCAGCAGCAGCGCATATGTTTTCAAAGCCGCCGCCCGCACAGCCTGCAATGATTCCCTGGTCAACATACAACTTACCGTCAACCACCTTGTTTTTCAGTGTAAAGTCAACCTGACCGTCAAGGCTTACCTTTGCCCTCTTTTCCACATCATCAAGTATGTCCATGAGATTTGCGTTAAGCTCCTCTATGGTGTAGGTGTTGCTTGGGTGGAACGGCATTGCAATCATAGGCTTGATTGCAGACAAATCCACGTACACAACCCCGTCATAGTATGCCACGTCGCCAGGCGTAAGCTCCCTGTAATCCTCGCTTCTTCCGTGGATGTCATAAAATTCCCTTATATTGTCATCCGTTGTCCAGATTGATGAAAGACATGTAGTTTCAGTGGTCATTACGTCAACCCCGATACGGAAGTCAGCACTTAGGTTCTTCACTCCCGGTCCAACAAACTCCATGACCTTGTTCTTCACATAGCCCTTGTCAAACACCTCTCCGATTATGGCAAGAGCCACATCCTGCGGTCCCACGCCCTTTGCAGGCTCACCCGTCAGGTAAATGGCAACGACACCCGGCATCTTGATGTCATAGGTCTTATTCAAAAGCTGCTTTACAAGCTCAGGACCGCCCTCGCCCATGGCCATGGTTCCAAGCGCACCGTAGCGTGTGTGACTGTCCGAGCCGAGTATCATCTTGCCGCCGCCCGCAAGCATTTCCCTTGCGAACTGGTGGATTACCGCCTGATGGGGAGGCACATACATTCCGCCATATCTCTTGGCACATGTAAGTCCAAACATGTGGTCATCCTCATTGATTGTGCCGCCAACGGCACACAGGCTGTTATGGCAGTTGGTAAGCACATACGGAATCGGGAACTTCTCAAGCCCTGAAGCCCTTGCAGTCTGTATTATGCCAACAAATGTTATGTCGTGTGATGTGAGCTTGTCGAACTTAATCTGAAGCTGCTCCATGTTCCCAGAGGTGTTATGCGCCTCAAGTATGGAATACGCCATGGTGTTCTTTGCGGCATCCTCTTTTGAAACCGCCCTTCCAAGCCTGTTTTGAAGCTCTGCGGCAGTGTCCCTGCCCTCCTCGATGATTTCAGAATTGTTAAGCAGGTATGCCCCGCCAGCGCTTAGCTTAATCATTGACTAATCCTCCCAATTATATCCTTTAACCCTCGTTATGCTGAAGCTTCTCCATTAGCTCCTGCGTTTTCTTCTCATTGAGCTGTCCCTGCTTCCAGGTCATGTTCACAGTGTCATTTTCATACCTCGGAATCACGTGCATGTGAATGTGGAACACGGTCTGTCCCGCAGCCTCACCATTATTCTGCAAAATATTGACACCAGGGCACTTAAGCTCACGGTGCAACGCCGCAGCCATCCTTGATGCCACGACAAACATATGTGAGCCGTACTCCTCGCTCACCTCGTAGGCATTGTCAAAATGCTCCTTCGGAAGCACCAGTACATGCCCATCCGCCGCCGGATTTGTATCAAATATCACCCTGACCTTGTCATCCTCATACAGGGTATTGGTTGGAATCTCGCCATTGGCAAGCTTACAGAAAATGCAATCATCCTTTTTCATTGTACTATCCTCCCATTATGCCGCGTCGATTTTTGTCGAAACAAAACATTTTACCGCCAACGGTTTTTATTATATACTAAAACACATACAATAATCAATTCAAATAACCAGGCCTGCGCAAAATTACGCAAAGATGCCTTGAAACGGAGGTTGGCATGATAATAATCCCAAAGGGCAGTCCATCGGCAAATGAATTTCTCCAGTATGCCTCAAACGCATCACATGACCTGTTAAACCACATGACAGTGCTATACGGCTGTTCCCAGCTTGTGGCTGCAAGCCTTGGGGATGATGCCCCGTCAGAATTTGCGCATATGCAGGCAACCATGAGGGACATTACTGACTACATATGCACCACCTCTGAATACAGGTACAGCTTCACACCGACAATGCAGGACCTTGAACCGCTTGGCCTGTTGTGGAACCTCCCTGATTACGTGGACGAGCTCTTTGACACACTGCACAAGGATGTGGCTGGAAGCTTCAGCTTCGACCTTCCTGATTCACTTCCGCACATCACCGGGGATTCCATGCGGATAAGAAATGCCCTTGTGGGCATCATTCGCAATTCCGTGGAAGCCATGCCTGATGATGGTGAAATACTCATAAGTGCGGTGACGGATGAGCAATACCTGAAAATATCCATCACCGACCACGGGACGGGAATTGACCCCAACCTGATGAAAAGCCTTGGACGCCCGTTCACCACCAGCAAGCCGGGGCATGCCGGAATGGGTCTTGCAACTGCCGCCAACACGGCACACAGACACGGGGGCCACCTTGAAATCAGCAGCACGGCACACGGCACACGCACCACATTGGCACTTCCCCTGTCATGACAATGCCGTCCACGGCGGCTTGTCATTCAAACAGGAATATCTCGTCAAGCATGCGCAGGGTTTTAAAATTGCCCTTTGCCGTCATCTCACCCGACATGAACGCACGCTGAAAGGTCAGCCTGCCGTTTACTATGTCGTCAAAGGTTGACTGCTTCAGCTTGCCTATTACCTCTGACTCCTGCCTTTCCCCCACCTTGATGTCAACCTCATGCCCATCTACGGTAATGTTCACATTCTTTGACTTATCGCTTATTATCAGCGTGTATGTCGCCTTGAAGCCCTTCTTCCCAACAAAGCACCCCTTAAGGGAATTACCGTAGTAATCGTCATTGCCACGCTCCTCGTCAACCATCATCTCCTTGAAAAGCCCCGCAAGCTCCTGAATGTCCTGCTTCTGCTTTGCAACAAAATTATCGTCGGACACAAACTTTGACAGCTGCTCGCTCTCCTGTGGCGTGAGCTGCAGCGTTTCCTTAATCATGTTCCTCTTGATTGCCGCACTGCTCGACGGGAAGACAGTGAGCTTCTGCGACACCGCCCTGTACACATTTTCAGCAACCTTCTCTATTATCTTCACGTATTCTTCCGTGAACTTAAAGCCTGCGTCCTCATCTATATAGGCACGAAGCCCGTTGGCGGTCTTGCCGCCCAAAATCTCCCATGAATTCACAAGGGAAAGCTCCGCCTCCTTCTCACCATATGCCTTGGACATGACCACAGGAAACATATATATTGAAGCAATCTTGCCCTTGTCACCATACAGCCAGCAGGCGTCAAGAAATTCCTGCATTGCCCCGCCAATGCCGTACCATTCCACCGTGGTTGCAAGAATGACGGCATCCGCATCCTTCAATGTCTGTGGCAGGGTTGCTATGAGATTTTTCGCCTCCCGCAAATCATACCGCTTAACCTTGACCTTTAACTCCTCAAGCACTTCCTGCATCTTGTTAATCACGAACAATGACGGGTCATCCACCATTCCCCTGCCACCATAGTAAATATTTACGTTCACTCCAATCCTCTTTCCCAAGCAGCCATGTCATGCAAAAGCCCGTGGCTGCTCATTGCCTTATAGTCCAAACATCATTTAGAATAACATAATAAGAATATTTTTACAAACACATTCACAAGCCCGTCACCACCTTAAAGCCATACCCCGCAACCGTTATCACGTCACCGTCCGCAAGGCGCACCCTTTTCCCCGGTGAAAGCTGGCTACCATTGACGCATGTTCCGTTTGATGAAAACAAATCCGTCACCCCAAGACCATCCTCATCATCCAATGAAAAATGCGTCCTGCTCACATATGGTAAATCAAGCACCACATCTGCCGACCGCCCTGAGCCTACGACGCAGGGAAGCTCCCTTACCGCAACGGAAGCCACGCGGTCTCCCCCATTGGCAGGCTGCGCGTTTTTCCCAAATGCCGTCCCTGAATCGACAGGCTCAAGCCTTAGCACGCACACTTCCCTTGCCATGGTGGCAAGCAGCATTGTGGGATTTTCCTCCCTTGCCATGGCGTCCAGCAGCATCGTGGGATTTTCCGCCTCAGCCCTGTCCTGTTCAACGCCATGCCCCAAGTCAGCAGGCGGCGCTTCCCCCCTCTTCCCGCCGACAATTGCAGGCTTCTCATCCCCACTGTCATGATAGCGGTATGTAATGCTCTTTGTTTTCCTGACAAGCCTTGTGCCATGCATAAAGGGCATGCGTCCAATTGCCGACACAACAAAATATGCTGCCGCAAGCACCCCAAGGCACACCGCCGCCTGCGCAAGTGAAAGCCTTATGAAAAAAGAACCCGAAAACGCCTGTGAACACAGCACAAGCACCAGTGCAAGTGCAAGCACTGCCTTAACCCCCATCACAAGCAGCCCCGGAAGCTTAAGCTGCACCTCAGCCTCCTCATCCACGCTCTCCGGCATCACTGACGGTATCTCAAGCTCCACCGGCTTCACTTCTTCCTCCGCCGTTGAACGGCCCAGGGTTTCAATCAGTCCCGAAAGTCCCGCTTCTCCCCTGACAACCTGCTGGTATGCCTCATAAAATCGCACATTGTTCCTTTTGTCACCATAGTCCATGTGCTCCATCATGTATTCAAACAGACGCTTCATTGCAACATCATAATCCCGCTTCATGAACGGTGCATACACAAAACACACGGTATCCAGTTCACCATCCACGAAAATGTGCCCCGGACTTAAAAGCACCGCCTCCCTGTCAAGCAAATATTCATCCAGCCTTTTCCTCACCCTGTCAAGTGACACCAAAATTCCCACAACCACGCCATACTGGAGCCCCGTGTTACGGCACACAGCATCCAGCGGCTTCATGTGCCCCATGTCATAGTAGTACACCTCCCTGTTGTCAATGGTACACTCCCTAACCTCAAGAAGCCCCTGAATCCTATTGCGCATTACCATTCTCATCCCATCCGAATCGCAGCAGCCGTCAGCCTGCCACACACGCCAGTAGTTACCCCCGTCCTCCCTGACATATTCTTCCACAATGTCCTTATCCATCATTTTCACCCTCCCAAAAGCTCCCGTGCGGCATTGACCTTCCTTATGAAGTCATCAGGACAGCTTACGTTCACCGTGCTTTCGGCAGAGGTGACATTTTTACGCAAAATCCTGAGCATGAGTGCGGGATTGTTGCCATGGCTCTTGACATGCACGCTGGAATCCGCTGACTCAATCCTTGTTTCCGGTGCCCTCTGTGCAATTGATTTCATCCTGATGTTCCCAACCGCCCTGACCTCATAATCCGACAGGTCAGGCTCCTTTCCGTTCTCCCTGTCAAGTTCCACTGCCAACGCCACATTTTGCGCAATGCACTTCACCACTATGGTATCGTGAAGATAAAAATCAAGCATCGCAGCCGACACAAGCATTATCACAAACATCGGGATTATCACCGCATTTTCCACGGTAAAGGATGCCCTAAGCCGCACGCCAAAATTTACCGCCATATCATCACCTCCACAAAACCCGCCAAAAGAAAGGGCACCATGGGAAGCTGTGTCCTCCTGTTGATTTTCCCCAGTGCCAGCAGGCAAAGCCCGAACAAGGCAGACGTGAAACATCCGGCAAAAAGAAGCTCCACACATATTGCCAACCCGCACCATGCCCCCACAACCATGAGAATCACACCATCTCCCGTGCCAATCACGGCACTGGGGCACAGCCCCATGCCCACGACCAGCAGCCCCGGCAGCATGCATGCCAATATTTCACTTAACGGAAGCCGCCAAAAAAACATGTCAGCCAACAGCCCCAATGCCAATGCAATCACAAGAACCCAAAGGGACAGTGACCGTCTCCTGTAATCAACCAGTGCCTCAACACCAAGGAACAGCACCATCGCACATTTTACCAGTCCATCCATGCCAGCCTCCTTCCCACCTTTCAAATTCACCTGTTTCCCCCGCACCTTGTGCATTGCCTTAAGCCACCCGCCGACTCACGCGGCACAAGGGTGTAGCTTCTCTTAAGCCTTGAACACTCGCTTGTGGAATGGTACCTGTCACCATAATTGGTTATGTAATACACCGAACAACCTGACCCGCTGCCAGTGCAGTATTCACACGGATAATATTTGCCACCCTGCGAATTTCTTGAGGCTGCAACCTGCCCTGCGCCAACCGTTGACACGGATGGTGTCAGGTATGTACACGCAGACGTGTCATGGTACACCTGGCTGTCACCCGCCACATACACATAAGCACCGGCATTGGATGAATTGTCACCACCATCGGATGCCCCGCCCTGGCTGCTGCCATCATCCCCCACCCAGCTTTTTGCATATGCTTTTTGTGTATATTTGCTTTTACCTATGCCAAATATGTCAAATGGGTTTTCGACAACATATGTCACAACAAGCTCAATGTCATGTCCGCCCAGGCTTGACTCCAAGAAAACATACCCGCCGTTGCCTCCCACAATATGCGCCTTGCCTGCATAATCACTCCCAACCTGCTGAAGAAACAGCCCATATGCGGTGCCAATGCTCATTCCATTGGACAGAAGCCCTGACATGTCATCATCAGCAGTGACCGTTTCCCCCACCGCCAGCCCCTTCTGCACACAGTCAGCGGCATAGCTGTACTTTGCAAGCAGCCTTGCCTCATTGTACAGCGCCTCCTGTATGTGTACCTGAATGCCGACAATCTGCATGAGGTACATGACGGCACACAGCGCATACAGGACAATCGGAAACACAAGCGCTGCCTCAAGGGTGGCGGAAGCTGGTAAGCACATCCCCTTTGCCGCTGGCTGGGCGGTCAAAACAGAACCAGCCATGAATGCATTGAGATTTTTACACCTGTCCTCCTTCCCTGTATTATTATTGTTGTTATTTGTGGTTATTTTATTTTTAATTTTCAGGCTTAATTTTTTCATGGTTTTCGTTCTCCTAACTGATTCCGGGGCTATGCTTATCACCTCCCTCCACCCTGTGTCCTGCCTTAATAATTATATTGTACCGTCCTTGTGTATGAACGGCTTTTCCCATATGCCCTTATCTCAAATGAAAGCTCCGCCTCCACCTCATATATCTGGCCGCACATTCTGAAATCCGCATTTCCCTGCTTCACCATCCACATTTCCATCAGCGCCATTGTCCTGTAATATTTATGCGTGCCCTTCTCAAGCCCAAGCAGTATTGCAAGGAACTGCCCATAATCCAGCCCGTCCTGCGCCTCGCCCTCCCCGTCACAGGAAAGCTTCATGGCAAGGAGCCCGTCAAGTCCAAGCCTCCAGTTATCCTTGGTTTTCACAAGCGAAACCTTGCCGCCCGAAAGCAGCGTCCTCACATCCACCAATGCCTCCCCATATGCCCAGGCAGCCATGATGGCATACTGTCCCACCACCACAAGGGCAGGAACTCCCGTAAAGCCAAACAAGCCCATTGAAAGCGTCCTGCACTCCTCCTTCCTTGCCGCATCAGTGAACAGGCTTACCAGGTTTGCTCCCTCCCGCAATGCGGATAATGACAGCACCGTTGCATATAGGTTGTCATAATCATTGTTTTTCCCGTTCAGCACATACTCCACCTGATAATCCAGATACTCGTCATTTTCCTCGCCATAATTCGTGAATTTATCCATGACATAGGTATCGTAAAGCACAATGTCCTTCAAGCTGCCCTCGCTTCCGTCAACAGCGTCACCCTCCCATGCCGTTGCAAGGTTCACAAGCCCCACCTGCTTTTTTGATATGCCCTCCACATTCTCAACAACAATGCCAAGAATCCCATTCTTTAATGTCTTAGTTATCTCCTTCAGAAGCTTCTCCCCGCGTCCGTCATCCTTGAAGTCAACCCCTGAATAATCAAGCCTGAGCTTGTCATAGCTTACCTTGTTGACAGCGGACATGGCTCTTTCCACAAGCCCTGACAGCATTTCATAATCGCCATCCCCCTCCGCTGTCTCCATGCTTTCCGCAAGCCCCTCAAGCTCATCCAAAAGCGGCGACATGCTTTTAAGCTGGTTTCTCATGTTGGCGGGGTCACATATTGCATCCGACATGTCGAAGCCCTTAATCCTCCCCACATCCTCAGAAAGCCCATTTGCCAAGTCATCACCAAGCACTGTTGCCGCCGCGCTTATCCTTGCATCTATTGCAGTTGCCTTCTCCACAAGGCTTTTCTTACCCTCTATGTAGTCGTCACAACACATTATGCCTTTCTGGCAGTATGCTGCCGCCATCTGGGAAAGGCTGGCAAAGCTGGCCACGTCATCATATATGGCTGACTTAAGCTGCTCATACTCCGGGCTACCCCCACCGCCGTCATCATCACCACCATCATCATTTTCACCATCATCACCATCATCGCCACCGTCACTGGAAGCTCCACCTGCCCCCTCGTTATCATCATCCGCCCCGTCCTCGTCCGCCTCGTCGGCCTCAGCCTCCAGCTCCCACAGCTTTTCTATGGAAGTGCCAATTTCATCCAAGACTTCTGTGACGCTATGGCATTTATCCTTCACAGACGAATACACCCTGTCATCATCAATGCCAAGATTTTCCCCGCTGACCCTGCCTGGGCACATCGCCTTTAAAAAGCCCCCATTGACGGCATTGGGACTTCCCCATGAAACAACAAAACCCGACGAACCGGTGTCAAGCCCGTCAATCGCCTTGACAAGGGCAAGCATGTTCTCCTCTATCTGAAACGCCTCCTCCTGGCATCCACTGATTTCATCCATTATCTCCCCTGCCTTTTCCTGCTTTTTCACCTCACTGTCACGGTCAAGCAAAAGCTGGGCAAAATCACTGAACAGCCCGTATTTCATATATTCAACCACCTCAAGCGCAAATGCACTCCCGCCGTTGTCCGTTGGGGAAACCTCCCTCACGGGCGTTATCCCCGTGACCGCCAGCCCGCCCAACTGCCCATTGTCACAATTGCTGGCGACATTTGACAAAATCCCCCCGTAAAAGCTGTCCGAGGAAGGCACAAAAAGCACGCCGTACCTGTCGGCAAGCTGTCTTGAGTAGTTGGCAAATGCCGACTCCACCCCAAGTGCAGCCGCCATGTTGGCCCTTACGACCACCGTTGAATCCACGGCGGATTTTATTGACGTGCATACCAGCGCCATGGCAAGCATGAGCACCATGCTCGCAAATATTGTTATCTGTGCCTTTACCCGAACAACCATGTCAATTACCTGAACCTTTCGCTAAATCTGATTTGCCTGGGTCGTCATCTTACCCAAGAGAGTGTTTATCAGGGAAGTTATCTGTCCCTTGAAAACAACCACAAGACCTATGAGGACCACGATTATCAGAACAATCTCAACAACACCCATGCCATCCTCCTCAGCCATGAACTGTCTAAGCATAAAGCCCGCCTCCTTTCCCTTGAAATTGCCCGGCAGCGCCGGTAATGCAGAAAACTTCATATCTGGAATGACAGTATTGCCGGCAGCATGATTATCACCATGACAATCAGGAGCATCATTATCATTGGCAGTAATAATTTTGTTCCTGCCTCCTCTCCCAACTGCCTTGCATAATTCTTCCGCTGTTCAAAGCTTTCGGCTGATTCCTGTTCCAAAAGCCGGGCAAGCCCCTTGGCGCCCTTCCTCATGTTCTGTTCCAGCAGCGTGCCAAGCTTCCTGTATTCCCTGAGCCCACACCTCCTTCCATACTCAACATATGCCAACCCTTCCGGCACGCCTGATGCCATCTGGTTATTGGTTATCACCATCTCCTCATAGGCAGGACGTATTGCGCCATCCTGCTTCTTCCTTGCAAGGTAATCCCCTGCAATCTTCTCCCATGCCCTCCTCACCGTCATGCCTGCCCCTGTCAAAAGCGTCAGCTTTGAAACAAGCTCTGGGTAATCCCTCAAAAGCTGCCGAAGCCTGAGCTTCTCCCTGCTTTTCCTTCCCGCCTCACGCCCTGCAATAATCCCCGCTGCCGCCAATATCCCAAGCAGTATGAATGAAACAGTGGCATTGTCGGATTTTATGGAATAGCTTGCATTTTTCCCGTCTATCTGCGAGGGGAGCGTGACCTGCGGCTCATAAGCCTGTTCCTCCATGGAGCTTTGCAGCACACGACTTATCCCGTCGCCACCATCCCCATCTGCTGACACTTCCCCAGCCACAATATGTACGTCAAGCACAGCCTCTTCCTTCACATCCTGACAGGACAGCCATGCCGTAAGCCGCACCCATTCCCCCTCATCCCCAAGCCCGTCCGCATTGATGCTGCCGTCCTGGCGAAGCCTTTCATAATTGCCCGAAAACCACTGTATTGCAATGTCATGGTCCTGAACATATGTGACTAGGTCAAGCGGTCTGCTGACCTGTCCAAGCGAGGGATTATCGCCCTTAATCATGTCCGGCAGGGCTTGTACAAGCTCACTGAAATTATCCGTTATCTCATCCTGGCGGTACTGCCTTGGCGCAACGTCAATCTCAACCTCATGCTCCCCATCCCCCTCAAGCCCAACTGTCAGCGTCATACTTCGCGATGTGCCCTCCGGCCTTGTTATGCTGTTGCCCTCAAGCGCCACATCCTTCTTGAACGCACCCCAGGCAACACACACCAGGAGCGCCGCCAGAAGACAGATGCCAAGCACCGTTCCGCGATAACACCACTCAAATTCCACATCCCTGTGAAAAAGCGCCTTGAACCTGTCCTGCACCATATGTGCCATTTTCTCCAAATACCTGTTAATGTCCATACTCACACCCTTATGTCAACAATCCTTTTACCAATGCACAGCGCCGCCACATACACACAGAGGCACGCCGTCATCGCCACAATCCCAATCAGGTTCCCATACAGTGGAGCCACAAACTCCGGTGACGTGAGCCTTAGGTACAGCACAATCCCAAACGGAATGACATTCATTACCCTCTGCTCCATCCTTTTCCCGCTGATTATTGTCTCAATCTCGCCCTCAACCTCATTCTTGTCATTGATTACGGCGGCAGTGCTCCTTGCAATGGCAATCAAATCGCCCCCGCTTCTCTTGGCAAACCTGAACACCTCCGCAAAGTACGCAATGTCATCAACACCACTCCTGTCGGCAAAATCATCCAGCACATCCTCAATGTTGTCATTCTGCGCCAGCCTGTTGCATATGTATGAAAATTCTGACACAATGCGGCTATCCTCGCCGTGCAGAAGCTTCATCTCCCTTGCCGCCTCCCTGAAGGCATTTTCTATGGAATAGCCCACATTGAGGGAAAATGAAACAGCAACTATGCCATCCTTGAAGGCATTCGCAAGCTGCCTCTCCTCCTTAAGCGCCCTCTCCCTGATGGAGCTTTTCACATGAAACACCACATACGGGGACAGCAGCAGCACAGGAATCATGGAATCGTAAAAAACATATCCCACCGCCACAAGGATGAGCACACCCCGTGCGGCATACATGGCAATGTCCCTTTTCATTCACCCCTCCATTCCATACATCCTGAGCTTCGCCCTATTGGCAAGCTCCCCCCGCTTAACAAGCGTCCCGAAAACCTGACCGTCCGCGGCTTTTCCTGCACCGTCCGTCTCCTGGAACTCATACAGCGTGGCAGTCCTGATTTCACCGTCAACACACCCAAGTATTTCCACAATCTCCAACACCCTCCTTGTCTTGTCCCTAAGCCTTCCCAAATGAACCAGTATGTCAACGGCAGAGCCTATCTGGCTTCTTATCGCAGCCACCGGAATCTCCATCCCCATGAGGACCATGGTTTCCATTCGGCTCAGCATGTCCCTTGCACTGTTGGCATGCCCCGTTGACATTGAGCCCTCCATTCCCGTGTTCATCGCCTGCAGCATGTCAATCGCCTCGCCGCCCCTGATTTCACCGACTATAATCCTGTCCGGGCGCATCCTCAGTGATGACTTAATCAGGTCCCTTATGCTCACCTGGTTTTCCCCCTCAAGGTTCGCATTCCTCGTCTCAAGCCTTACTAGGTTTCTCTGCCGCCCGCCCACATTGCGTATCTGCAGCTCGGCAGAATCTTCTATTGTGATAATTCTCTCGTCCATTGGGATGTAATTGGATAATGCATTTAGAAATGTTGTCTTGCCCGACCCCGTGCCGCCGCTAATGAAAATGTTATACCTCGCCCTGATTGCCCTTTGCAGGAAATCCGCCGCCTCACGGGTTATTGAATTAATCTGTATAAGTCTTTCCATTGTAAGGGGTGTCTCGTAGAATTTACGGATGGTGACCGTGGTTCCGTCAAGGGATATCGGATTGAGCACAATATTAACCCTTGAGCCGTCGGCAAGCCTTGTGTCAAGAATGGGTGAGCTTGCATTAACCATCCTGTCGGAATTGGCGGCAATCCTCTGCACCACATCCTCAAGCTCCTGCCCTCCCGAAAAATGCAGCCCGCTTTCAACCATCCTTCCCTCGCGTTCAATGAATATGTGTTCCGGCCCATTGACCATTATCTCGGTGATTCCGTCATCATCCAGCAGCCTTTGCAGGATTCCGAACCGCTTCATCGCATTGAACACATTTCTCCTGATTTCCTCTCGCCTCACCACGGAAATCATGCTCTTTCGGCTTGCTTCCATTATTGCACCATCAATCATGGCGGTAAGCTCCTCCTCCGAAACCTCGCTTGTAAGGTCGAGCCGTTCCCTCACCCCTGTCAATATCGCCTGTTCATAATCCACCTGCTTTTCTTCCATCCTCCAATCCAAGCACCCTTCTGGCAAGCTGCGCATATCCCCCATACTCAACCCGCCCAAGGAAATCACCGTCAATTGCCTCACCCGCAAGTGCTGCATCAACCACTACCCGTTGAATCCCGTCCATGCCGCCGCCCCCTTCCCTTTGCAGCATGTATCCCTCAAAATCCTGTAGCCTCCTTCGCTCCATGTAAGACATTGCAGACCTCACAGGCATAAATCTTCTTTCACACACAGACCACACAAGCCATGGCTGCCTCACCATGTGTCCAAGCTCCAACAGCACCACATCATAACCGCCAAGCTGTCCAAGCCCCGTGACAATCCTCGTCCATTCCTCCCCCGTGGGGACGAGCAGGTCATCCGCACAGGCAGCACACGGAATGTAGCTTATTCCGTCAACCAGGCAAACATTATCCCTAAAGCCATCACCAAATGTATTAAAATTATTACGGTAATCATATAGACAATCAGACAAATCCCTGTTGCACTGATTTGGCAGAAGCTCTGAAAGACCTGAAAATTCATTGAGATTAATGTAGAGAACGGATTTTCCAAGTATTGCCAGCACCCTTGCAATTGCAAGGGACAGTGCGGTTCCAAGCACCGTGTCAACCGGGGAATACACCCCCATGTATTCAGTCCGCCCATTTAGCTGCACCCGTGCATCTCCTGCATTTTCCATTATCCTTCGGATTATCCCATCCGCAGGCTGGTACCTGTACACACCCACACAGCCTTCAGCCACCGGTTGTCCCTCCTCACGGGTAAGAACAAGCACCCTTTCCACGTTGTCAAGGCTTCCACACTCATTAAGTGTGTCCTCGTCGACCACCAGCACCTTAAGCCCGTCCTCCACAAGACAACGCCTGAGTGCCCCAGCCTCCGTGAAAAGCATGGTCCTCAGCAATACGTCCCTCCGTTCATCAAGCGCCCCCTTAAGCCGCCTTGCATGTCCCACATCCCTCTCGAATATCCCACAGCAATTAACCATCCACACCTCCTAACTTACAGTAACCGTCATTGCCGTACACATGACCACAGCCATGAATATAGCATATGAAAAATGAATCCTGTGCAGCCCGCCACCCGGCCTTCTGCACAGCACTGCCACGCCGTACACGGCACCGAACACAAATGACAGCACCAGTATCAGCTTAATGCTTTCCATTCCCGCAAAGCCACCCACAACCCCAAGCAGCTTGACATCCCCTGCACCGATTCCGCCAAGCAGGTACACCACGAACATCAGGCAAAATGCCACCGCCAACGCCTCCAGGTTGTTCACAATCCCACCCACGCCCGCATTGCCCCACACCATCTTAAGCACAAGGAATGCCGCCAGGCAGATGCACCCAGCACCGTTGAGCGCATTGGGAATCCTGTATGTCCTGCGGTCAGTCACCGCAGCCGCCCCCGAAAGCATGGAGGCAAGCCCAAGCCCCAACATCTCCATCGCCTCACCTTCCCTCCACAAACACATTTTCAATGACAATGCCGTATATATTTGCCAGCATATGTCAATACTACCAATATCAGCCACTAAATGTCACAATAATAAAAAAGGGGGAAATCAATGTTCAAAAGGAAATTCAAGGATGCCGTTACCACGGAAGAACAAAACCTGATTAACGAAATCAAACTGACCAAAAACGCAATACAAGCTGCCTATTCTAATTTTGAAAATGCGGTGGAACCTGACCTGATTGACTGCTACATCTATCAATTGAACTCTGAACAAAAAAGATATAAATACCTGATTGAGCTTGCGAAGCAAACCCAATGCCGAAACAAGCTTCCCTGCTAAGGGGGATTGCAGGTCATCTCGCTTGTGTTTCACATAATATCATTGGGGTTGGCATTTGTCAACACCAAAATTTCAAAAGCTGCAAAAGCTGCCAAAGGCAGCTATGGGCTGCCAATGGCTACCAACGGCAGCCAAAAGCTGCCGTAGGCTGCTGTGGACAGCCCTTCCGCCTGCTGTCAGCTCCAGCTCTTAAAGCATATGTTCAGGTCAACCTTCCCGTCAATGCCATTGACGGTTCCGGTTTCACTGTACTGCCACATTCCAATGTCATAGGGATAATATGGATAGGCGGAATACTCCGCATACCACTTTTCATACGGCACAAGCCTCTCCACCTCAAGCCTTGACATAAAGTACTTCATATTGGCATATATCATTGGTGTATAACCAAATTCACTTATTTTGTCACAAAATGCAATCACCACATCCGTAAGCTCAGTTGGCGTAAGTTCCTGCTGCCTGTAAGTGTCGTTGGCTATCTCCTCCACGTCAATGACGACAGGATAATCAACCTTGAAGGCGCTTAGCTGGTCAGCCACAAACTGTGCCTCCTCAACCGCCTCGTCAACATTTACCGCCTGGCTGAAAAAATACACACCAACATGAAGACCATTCTGGAGCGCACCCGTGACATTCTGCACAAATGTGTCATCCTCCTTGATTACGCCAGTGCCATATGAACGATAGCCGCTGCGGATCATGGCAAATTCCACGCCATCCTCCTTCACAAGCCCCCAGTCAATGACCCCCTGGTACCTTGAGACGTCTATGCCCCTTGAGGTCTTGATGGTAAAGTCGGAATATGTCACCACACCACTTTCATCCAAGGCAAACAGGCTTGTGTTAAGCCCGTGGAGCGGCAGTGTGTAATCAATGTCCTTAAACTCATAATGATTGGTGTCATAATACACAACCTTGTCAGGAAATAACCGCCTTAGGTATGAGGTGGTCGAAATGCCCTGTCCAAAGCTGTCAATCATGTCCTGCTGCAAATCCTCCCTGCCCTTGTCATATGCTGCCTCAGCCATTGCATCAGCAACCTCAAGTGAATACGAGGGATTGTCAAGCCCTGCCGCCACGGCCTGCCTGCGCTGGCGCACCAGCCTTACCTGCGCGCTTATCCCAAATATGAGTGAAACCACGGCAACCACAGTTGAAATTGCAACAAGAACACAATACCTGCGTATGATACGCCTCATTCTATTGTTTTTCCTTTTGCGGCGCACCCTGCCTGAACTACCGTCAGGTACCCTGTTTGCATCCTGCCCCTGCACGTCAGGTGATACATTTTCCCCCATACATTGCCCTCCAAAAGCCATGTCATTACTATCTTGGAACCGTCTCCATCTGAGACTGCGTGATGTCTGCCCCGCTTTCAGCATGCTGCGTGGTCTGTTCGACCCCTGCCGTCTGGGTCTCCGTCTCCCTTTCAGCAGTCTTCGTCTCCTTCTGTCCCGACTTCAGCCCGTCAAACAGCCCCTTCTTCGTTGCAGCCTCGCCCAAATCAGTGCCCGTTGCGGGATAAGTCGGCTCCACATACTGCTTATATGAGCCGTCAGTGTTGATGAGTGGCTGTATGCTGATGGTTGAGCCAACACGGAACATGACATACTCAACCCCTGTTTCATTGTCAAGGTATATGGTGTAGTTCGTTCCTGTCTCAATTATGGACATAATGGAATCGGCTTCGTCCTTCTTCTTTTCCTCACCATCGTCCTGCGTCACGCCAACCTGTACTGTATTCTTCCTCGCGTTGGCATATGAGCGAAATTCCACCACAAACAATGCTCCAAAAAGCACAATCGCCACCACGCTCACAAATATGGCAAGCCCCTTTTGCATAATCGGCGTGCCATTCCTGTTGCCGGAAGCATTTTCCCACTTGTCGGGGTTGAATTCATCATCATCATACTCAATACTATGTTCATCCTGCGGCTGCTCATTTTTCCCATTGCCGTCAGTGGCAGGAGCATCCTCCGTATTTTCAGGCTTCACAGGCTTCTCCTGCGTCACCCTTCCCTCCTTGGCACCATCCTCATTAACATCCTTTTTAGCCATATTCCTCCTTAAACGGCGAATTGCAGGCAACCGCCTAAAATGTCACCATCTCCTCCGCTGCTGCCTCCGCCGGCGTCACATTCACCGCATACAGCACCGGACCCTTCTTGCGGTATGACATCTGGAACTCGTATTTGATTGTTGCCTCAACCCATACCCACGAACGCTCCTCCAGCCTGTCAGCGTCCTTGTAATTGCACACATATCCGATAAATGCGGTATCTGCCTCACAGCAGGTCATCGCCTTGCGACCCGGCACAAAGGATTTCCCTGAAAATTTCTTCCCCTTGTACACCTGTCCCCTGAACCTGACCTTCTTGTCCTTATACACCTCCGGCCGCTCGCTCACATCCATGTACCATATGCCATAATCCGCATCCTCAACCTCTATCACATCCGCATTGATGTCATATGGAAGCTGCTCCGCAATGGAGGCAATCTCGCCATTGGTGTTTTCAAATACAATCTGCGCAGCGCCATTCAACGCCCTGATACTTCTCCTGAAGCTGCCAAGCGGCATGCCCTGCTCGCACCTGTTGAAAATGACCATCTCCGCAAGGCGCATGGTTTCCGCCATGGTTGACTTCATGTTGTTCCACATCAATTCAAATGTCGCTGCATTGACAAGGGTAATCCGCTGGTACACCGTCCACCCAAATGGCTTTTTAAGCTCATCAAGCAGTGCATTTTCCCACATTCCGTTGTACTCAATCACAACAAGCCACGGGTCATACTGCTTGTCAAGCTGCTCAAGCCTTTCTGCGGTGAACTCCTCCTTTTCAAGCACAACCATGTCCATCCTGTGCTTGGAAAGCATCGCCTTATCGTACTCAGCCTCACCCTCCTCACACACGATGAGAAGCTTCTTCTTCGCCTCGTCAAACTGCCCCTGGTCAATGGTTGCCGCAATGAATGTGGTTTTACCGCTGTCCAGAAATCCATCTATCAAGAATACCGGTATTTCATAATTCTGGTCCATATTGCCTCTATCCAATCTCCTTATAACCCAAACAGCTCCTTGAGCCCTGCCTCATTCAGCTTCGACCCGATTACGCATATGCGCCCCGTAAAGTCAGGCTTGCCGTCCCTTATCTCATACTCTCCCGGAACAAGGTCAAAGTACATCCATCCGCCCACGCTGTTCTCAAGCATGCCCTTGGAACGAAGTATCTGTCCATATTCCTCAGAATCAGCAAGCTTCTTCAATATGCTTTCAAGCTCATTCCTGTCGAACTTTTTAGGTGTCTCAACGCCCCAGCTTGAAAATACCTCATCCGCATGGTGGTGATGATGGTGTTCATGCTCATCCCCGTCATGATGATGGTGGTGCTCATGTTCATCCTCATCGTCATGGTGATGGTGGTGCTC
>CAYZYS010000003.1:0-3943 GCA_964482605.1 uncultured Bacteroides sp. | reverse complement strand
CATGATGATGGTGGTGCTCATGTTCATCCTCATCGTCATGGTGATGGTGGTGCTCGTGCTCATGCTCATCCTCATCCTCATCGTCATGGTGATGGTGGTGCTCATGTTCATCCTCATCATCATGATGGTGTCCGCAGCCACATTCCTCACCGTGGTGGTGATGGTGGTGTTCATGCTCATCATGCTCATGGGTCTTGTCAGCCGCCTCTGCCAGCATCTCAAGCTCAAGGTTGGTTACATTTTCCATTGCCGCAAGAATCTGGGCTCCCTCCAGTTCATCCCAAGGTGTGGTTATTATGTGTGCAGAGCCATTCAGCTTGCGCATCATTTCAATGACCATGTCAAGCCTTTCAGCCGACATGTTCTGTGTACGGCTCAAAACCACCGTTCCAGCATGCTCAATCTGGTTGTTGAAAAACTCCCCGAAATTCTTCATGTACACCTTCGCCTTGGTGGCATCCACAACTGTTGATGCGCTGTTAAGGCGAATTTCATTCTCTATGTGAAGGTCCTTCACCGCCTTGATTACATCCGAAAGCTTGCCAACGCCTGAAGGCTCAATTATGATTCTGTCAGGATGGTACTTGTCTATCACGTCCTTAAGCGCCGTGCCAAAATCACCGACCAGCGAGCAGCATATGCAGCCTGAATTCATCTCACGTATCTCAATGCCCGCATCCTTGAGGAAGCCTCCGTCAACCCCAATCTCGCCGAATTCATTTTCAATAAGAACCACATTTTCGCCCTTCAAGCCTTCAAGAAGGAGCTTCTTTATCAAGGTTGTCTTTCCTGCCCCAAGAAATCCCGATATTATGTCTACCTTTGTCATTATGTCTACTTCCTTTCCATATAAATGCAAAATTCTCACCACTAATAAAATTATACAACATTTGTCAAGGCTAAACTTAAAGGGGCCGCCCATGCGACCCCCACCATAACCAGTATATTCAATTAATATATATATTAATCACCAAATATGTAAATTACGGTTAATTACACCTCAAACAGCATCTCCTCATATGTCGGAAGAGGCCATGCATCCTTGTCAACGATAAGCTCAAGCTCGTCAACAGGTGTCCTCAGCGCCTTCATCGCAGGCATTACGGTGTCGTGGTAGCTCTCCGCCTTCTCCTTCATAGACTCAATGGATGAAGCCTTTGACCTCGCATCCTTCAATGCAGCCAGCGCCTTGTTTGCCTGTGCGAGGAGTGATGAAACCTCCTTAAGGAGCTCTGTCTGCGTGGAAACATCAGCAGCCTCGCATGCAGCCTGAATCTCGTTGATTGACGCTGCCAAATCAGCGGCATAGCCTGACACTGCAGGGAATATTTCCTTCGTTGCCATCTCTATCATGGTCTTTGCCTCAATGTTGATGACATCCGCATATGTCTCGTAGAGAACCTCCTGGCGAAGCTTAAGCTCCTCCTCGCTCATGATTCCAAACTGACCAAACAGCTTAATTGCCTTAGGAGTTGTAAGTGTGGCAGTTGCCGCAACCATGGACTTAAGATTAGGAAGTCCGCGCTTCTCAGCCTCGGCAATCCACTCATCCGAATATCCATTGCCATTGAAGATTACCCTCTGGTGCTCTGTCAGGAACCTCCTGATTATCTCATCTGCCTTTGCAGCCTTGTCATCAGCCTTCTCAAGCTCATCCGCAACCTCTGCGAACTGCTCTGCTACGATTGCATTCAGGGTTGTGTTCGGTGCGGCAATTGAATCATTGGCACCAACCATACGGAACTCAAACTTATTGCCCGTAAATGCAAATGGTGATGTTCTGTTGCGGTCCGTGGCATCCTTCTTCATCTTGGTGACGGTCTTGATTCCAAGGTCAAGAACCTCGCCCTTCTTCACTGAATCCACATGACCCTTCTCAATAATCTGCCTTACAACATCCTCAAGCTGGTCGCCAAGGTAAATGCTGATGATTGCCGGAGGTGCCTCCTGCGCCCCAAGGCGGTGGTCATTGCCAACGTCTGATGCAGACTGGCGAAGCAGGTCAGCGTGGGTGTCAACACCCTTGACAATGCAGGCAAGTGTCATGAGGAACAGCTTGTTGTTGCCAGGGTCATCCGTAGGGTCAAGAAGATTGATTCCCGTATCGGTGGAAAGTGACCAGTTGTTGTGCTTACCTGAACCGTTGACGCCCGCAAACGGCTTCTCATGAAGCAGGCATGCAAGCCCGTGGCGCTCTGCAACCTTGCGAAGAAGCTCCATGACTGCGATGTTCTTGTCAATGGACTTGTTCGCATCATCAAATATAGGCGCAAGCTCATGCTGTCCAGGCGCAACCTCGTTATGCTGGGTTGTGGAGGTAATTCCAAGTCTCCAGCACTCTGCGTTCAAATCCCTCATGAACTCGCCCACGCGCTCAGGAATCACGCCAAAATACTGGTCTTCAAGCTCCTGTCCCTTGCAAGGTGCTGCACCAAACAGGGTACGCCCCGTAAATACAAGGTCCTTCCTGGCAAGGTACTTCTCCCTGTCAACTATGAAATACTCCTGCTCAGGTCCAACGGAAGCGGAAAGGCTCTTAACACCTGCCTCCGGGTCAAGCAGCCCAATCATCCTGACTGCCTGGTCGCTTACCGCCTGGATTGAACGGAGCAACGGTGTCTTCTTGTCAAGTGAGGTTCCGGTGTATGAGCAGAACACTGCAGGTATGCAAAGCACTGCGCCAATCTTTCCGGTCTTAATGTACACAGGTGATGTCACATCCCAGAAGGTATATCCCCTTGCCGCACATGTATCCCTTGTGCCGCCTGAAGGAAATGATGACGCATCCGGCTCCTGCATGAGGAGTGACTTACCTGAAAGCTGCGAAATCATGTTGCCGTTCTCATCCGGATTGGCAACGAATGAATCATGCTTCTCTGCTGAGAGGCTGACAATCAACGGCTGGAACACATGCGTATAGTGTGTTGCACCCTTTTCCTCAGCCCAATCCTTCATTGCCTTGGCAATGGCATTGGCATCAGACATGCTCAATTCCTGCTCGCCCTTCATCGTCTTCTTGAGGTTCTTGTAAACCTGCTTCGGGAGACGTTCCTGCATAACCTTCTCACTGAACACGTTCTCACCGAAAATCTCGGAAATTGTGTACTTTTCTTCCATGATTCATATTCCTTTCACGTTATTATTGTAGGTCTCATAATAAAACAGGCGTCCCCTAATAACAAGGAACGCCGTTGTCCTACATCGTAGTAAATATCTTATTATGTGACCCCTCGGTCTGTAATTACCATAACTCAAATCATGGCAAAATGCAAGCACTTTTTGAAAAAACTTTGGTTTCCTACTCACCAAGCTTTTTGGCGCTGATTTTCCTTGCGTCCTTGCCGTCAAACTCATACACGGCAATCCCGTACCTTGGCATGTTGACAAGCACCGACTTGTCGTAGCCGTCACACTCGCCATCCACGGATTTCAAGGTCTTCTGCTGATGCTCCTCATCATTTCCAAGCACAAGCCTGAACGTATAATCGCCAGGCACGCCGACCCTGAAGTTATCCCTTGCCACAGGCGTGAAGTTAAGCACGAACATAAGGTTCTTCTTCCCGTCAGGGCTAAGCCGCAGGAACGAATAGGTGCTGTTGTCCTTGTCATTGGCATTCAGCCAGCGGAAGCCCTCACCGTCATAATCCGTTTCATACAGTGCAGGGTAATCCTTGTACAAATGCATGCAGCGCTTCGTGAACTCCTGCATTTCCTTGTGGTATGGCTCACCCAGGAGGAACCAGTCAAGGGAACGCTTCTCGCTCCACTCATTCCACTGTCCGAACTCCTGCCCCATGAACAAAAGCTTCTTTCCCGGATGCCCCGTCATATAGGCATATGCCAGCTTTAGATTCGCAAACTTATCATTCACGTCCCCAGGCATCTTCCCAAGCATTGAGCATTTCAGGTGTACCACCTCATCATGCGAGATTACCAGAACAAA
>CAYZYS010000002.1:0-37391 GCA_964482605.1 uncultured Bacteroides sp. | reverse complement strand
TCCTTGGTGTCATATTTGGTAGTATAATCCAAATCGCAAATATTTTCAACTTCATTAATTAATGCGCATGCAAAGGCAAAAGACTGCCGTCATGGGGAAATCCCCCATGGCGGCAGCCCTTGTGCCGTTTTTTAACTACCTTCCGGCGGTCATCTGCTCTTCCTGGTTACGTATCATCTTACGAACCATCTCACCACCTACTGAGCCAACCTGGCTCGCAGTAAGGTCTCCGTTGTAGCCATCCTTAAGAGGCACGCCAATCTCGCCTGCAACCTCCATCTTAAGACGGTCCATTGCATCCTTTGCCTGCTTCTTAGACTTTGAATTGGAACTTGTCATACTGTCCACCTCCGCAATCCCCCAATGGGGTATTTATATTAAAGATACGGCAGCTGCCTTTTTTGTTGCCATCCGGCACTGCATTGTATCTTGGTGTTAGTATGTTCCGTACCGTCTTAATTATTAGTGTCAATTATTGCCAATATGCGCCTGAATTCACGAACCGCATCACCAGGTGATTTCTGCCTCATTATCCCCGCCGACACAGCAAGCCCCCAGGCACCACATTCCAGCGGAAGCTGCGCATTGCCTGCGGTTATGCCACCTATGGCATAATCAGGTATGCTTATGTTATCTAAAATATTAGAATAAAGCTCCCTTGTTATGAGCGTTGCTTCAGGCTTTGTCGATGTTGACGCAAATGCACCCGTTCCTATGTAATCAGCGCCCTGCGCCTGTGCGGCAACAGCCGTTTCCACGGTCTTTGCGGTGGCGCCGATTATGAAGCCGTCACCCGCAAGACTGCGTGCCAGCCCCACAGGGACATCATCAGAGCCAAGGTGTACACCATCAGCCCCCGACAAAAGCGCAATGTCCAGCCTGTCATTGACGATGAACAGCGTGCCATGTCCATTTTCCCTGTTAATCCTGTCAACAAGTCCCCGCATGCACACAGCCCTTTCAAGGTACTGCGCCGATGTCACATTTTTCTCGCGAAGCTGCACAAAATCAACCCCTGCCGCCAATGCCTCCTCAAGCGCACCCTTGTCATCAAGCGCCGTCACAAGGTAGAGTATTCCCTTTTTGCCCAGTATTTTCCTTTTTGGGGAAAATTCATTGTCTTCCATGTCGCTCCTCATTTCACGGGCATCCCTCAAAACCCTGAATGCGTTTTCCCATCTGCCACATATGGTTGAGCGGGCCGGAGCCTGAGCCAAGGTTAAGCCCTGCCCTCAATGCGCCCTCAAGATATTCCTTTGCGTTGCCGACAGCCTCTTCCACAGGCTGTCCCGCCGCAAGGCAGCAGGCTATCGCCGAAGACAGCGTACAGCCCGTGCCATGGGTATTGGGGTTATCCACAAAATCCGATTCATACATGCGCCCGCCGTTTCCGGACCACAGCCAGTCAGATGCCTTTGCCTGTCCCTGGAGGTGTCCGCCCTTCACAAGTATGTCACCGCCATACCAGCTTCCAATTTCAAGTGCAGCCGCCTTCATGTCCTCCACGCAGCGTATTGTCACCCCGGAAAGCTTCTCCGCCTCCGGAATGTTTGGTGTGATTATGTCCGCAAGCGGCATAAGCTCCGCCTTAAGCGCATCAACGGCAGCCTCCTCAATGAGCGCACAGCCGCTTGTTGACACGAACACGGGGTCAAGCACCACACGGTCTGCCCCATACTGTCTCAGGACGTCAGCCACGCAGCGTATGATTCCCTCATTGGCAAGCATTCCTATCTTCACCGCATCAGGCCGTATGTCATCGAACACAGCCTCAAGCTGCTGCCTTACCATGTCGGGCGTGACCGGCAGCACCGCCCTCACCCCCATGGTGTTCTGTGCCGTGATTGCAGTTATTGCACTCATTCCATAGCAGCCAAATGCAGTCATGGTCTTAAGGTCAGCCTGAATCCCCGCACCGCCGCCAGAATCCGAGCCTGCGATTGTAAGCACCCTCGGCAATCCCACATTTTCCATGTTCACTCCATATTCCGTCCCGCAGGCAAAGCCTGCGCAAAACCCGCCATCACTCATCAAATATGCTGACTATCTCTCCGTCAAGTATCCTGTTCATGTTCTTAACCGCACAGAAATTGCCGCACATGGAGCATGTGTCCTCCTTCTCCGGCTTTCCCTCAGCACGGTAGCGCCTTGCCTTCTCAGGGTCGATTGCCACGTCAAACATGCCCTCCCAGTCCAGCTTCTTCCTTGCCACATCCATACTATGATCCCAGTCTGATGCGCCCTTGACGCCCTTTGCAAGGTCTGCCGCATGTGCCGCTATCCTTGAGGCAATGATTCCCTCCTTCACATCCTGGAGGTTTGGCAGGCGCAAATGCTCAGCCGGTGTGACATAGCAAAGGAACGCCGCACCGTTCATGGCAGCAATGGCACCGCCAATGGCAGCGGTTATGTGGTCATATCCCGGCGCAATGTCAGTGACAAGCGGGCCAAGTACATAGAAAGGCGCGCCGTGGCACAGGGTCTTCTGTATCTCCATGTTGGCCGCAATCTGGTTCATCGGCATATGCCCAGGTCCTTCAATCATGACCTGCACATCCTTTTCCCATGCCCTTTTCGTAAGCTCCCCAAGGGTTATCAGCTCCTCAATCTGGGATGCATCCGTGGCATCCTCAATGCAGCCCGGACGGCATGCGTCCCCAAGGCTTAAGGTCACGTCATATTCCCTGCATATGTCAAGTATTTCGTCAAAATGCTCATAGAATGGATTTTCATTTCCTGTCATCTCCATCCACGCAAATATGATTGAGCCGCCCCTTGACACTATGTTCATGAGACGCTTGTTCCTCTTGAACTTCCCTGCCGTCTCCTTGTTGATTCCGCAGTGTATGGTCATGAAATCCACGCCATCCTGTGCATGCATCCTGACAATGTCAATCCACTCCTGTGTTGTTATGTCCTTCAGCGCCTTGTGGTAGTACACAACCGCATCATATATCGGAACGGTTCCGATTATTGCAGGGCATTCCTTTGTGAGCTTTGAGCGAAACGCCCTTGTGTCACCGCAGGAGCTTAAGTCCATGATTGCCTCCGCACCCATTGCAACCGCCTCATTGACCTTGCCGACCTCCATGTCCAAATCCATGCAATCCCTTGACATGCCCAGGTTTACATTAATCTTGGTCCTCAGCATTGAACCTATCCCATTGGGACTGATTGCCTTATGTAATTTATTGCATGGTATTATTGCCTTCCCCTCTGCAATCCATCCCCTGAGGGTTTCAGGCTCCACCTGCTCCTTCCTGGCAACCTCCTCCATCTCAGCGGTTATTATTCCCTGCCTTGCGGCATCCATCTGGGTTGTGTAACTCATATGCAGCCATTCCTCCATTCCTTGTCGTAAAAATAAATATTTATATATCATTTATAAATAAAATAATACATTTATACTACCATATAATATCCATCAGCACACCGCTGGCAACACCTATCACGTAAACCAGTGCAGCCACCCGCACACTGTCCATATGATTTTCATTGACCTTGAAAAGCACCATCAGACCCACACCTGAGCCTGCAAGAAGTCCCGCCATCATGGAGCCGAAGCTTATCAGTCCCCCAAGGTAGAGCTGTGTAATCACAACCGAGGCGGCACAATTGGGTATCAGCCCCACAAGCCCTGCAATCACCGGCCCAAGATACGGTGCCTTAAGGATAAATGAGGCAATCGCCTCCTCACCCAGGTAATGTATCATCAGGTTGAGCACCAGTGTAATCGCGAATATGAATGCCGTGATGACAAGGGTGTGCTTAAGCGCTGACCTGACAATGTTTTTCTTCTCGCAATGGCAATGGTCATGACGGCACATGTCGTTAATCCCGACCTGAATCTTGCGTACCCTGCCCGTGTGCCGAACCGCAAAATCAACCACAAGCCCGCAGGCGATTCCAATGGCTGCCTTAAGCCCCAGTATCAACAGGAGAAGCGATACCGGAACCTTCTCCGAAATCATTATCGGAAGCATCTCATCAGAGGTTGACAAAAATACCGCAATCAACGTGCCAAGCGTTATCACCCTCCCCGCATACAGGTTTGAAGCCGCCGTGGAAAAGCCACACTGTGGCAGCACCCCAAGGATTCCGCCAAATACCGGCCCCGCCATGCCCGCATTGCGGATGGCATTCCTCGTCCTGTCACTGGTCTTATGCTCCAGCCATTCCATCAGCAGGTATGTCAGGAAAAGGAACGGAACCAGTTTTATTGTGTCCACCAGGGCATCCAGCAATACATCCAGCATGTCGCACATCCTTTCAAAGCCACTATCTGCCAATTATAACATGTCAAAAAGTGTTCTGGCAACAAAATCCATCACTTATTTTATTCCAACTGCCCATACTATCATCAGTCACATGACCAACCTGCCTAATATGCGCTGAAATGAGGATTGACGTGAAAAACATCTCAATTACAAAATATGCAGAAACCAACGAATTATTCTTCCGCCTTGTGTGGGTGTTCATAACGGGCTGCCTTGCGGGCTTCCTTGTGGAGACAGTGTACTGCCTTGTGCTAAGGGGCGCATTGGTACACAGGGGAACACTGCTGTACGGCCCATTCAGCCTTGTGTGGGGCACCGGGGCCGTGCTCATGTCCATATTTGCGGAATTGACATGCAAATGGCGGCAAAACAAAGGCTCCGTCTCCTGGCTGTCAATATTTTCCGGCGGCTTCATCATCGGGGGACTGCACGAATACCTCAGCAGCCTCATATCTGAGCTTGCCTTCGGTGCAGTCAACTGGGATTACAGCCACCTGCCACTCCACATACAGGGAAGAACCAGCCTGCTCTACTGCATTTACTGGGGATTGATTGCCCTCGCCTGGGTGCGCCTTGGCTACCCCGCCTTCACAAGGCTGCTGCGCGCCACGCCATGGCGGTTCATGAAGCCGCTCACGGCACTGGCTGCAATATTGATGATACTCAACATCTACATTTCCTGCGCGGCAATGTCAAGATATAACGAAAGGAGGCATGGCATAACAGCCACAACCTCCTATGAACGCTTCCTTGACAGCCACTATGACAATGAATTCATGCTGCTGCACTACCCCGACATGCGCCAGGTTAGGTGACTTAGCGCCCCGCACCTTCCGCCATTGCCAAAATCTGCCTTAGCTCATCAATGGTAAAGGTGTAGTGGTCGGCGCAGAAATGGCAGTTCATCTCTATCGGCTCACCATCGCTGATTATTTTGCCCAGCTCTTCCCTTCCAATGCTCACAAGCGCCCTGGACATCCTCTCCTTGGAACAGTTGCAGGCAAACCCAACCGGCATGGTGTCAAGCACCTGAAGTCCAAAATCCCCAAGTATTTCGCCGAGTATCATCTCAGGCGTGTAATCCCTGCCCAGCATTTCCGTGATGCTGCTTATTGACCTAACCTTATCCTCAAGTTTCTCGGCAAGTCCCTCCTGTGCGCCCGGCATGAGCTGGATTATGAAGCCGCCCGCCTGGCTGACCGTGTTGTCCCTGTCCATCAGCACGCCGAGCCCCACGGAAGACGGAACCTGCTCACTTGTGGCAAAATAATACGTCAGGTCATCACCAATCTCACTTGTGACAAGAATCGTATCACCCACATAAGGCTCCCTCAAGCCTATGTCCTTAATCACGCTGAGCACCCCCAGCCCAAGTGCCCCTGCCACATCGAGGTGATGGTTGGCATCAAGCGGCAGCATGACCTGCGGGTTCGCCACATAGCCCTTGACGTGGCCATTGGCATCAGCCGTCACCGTCAGCCCGCCGATTGGCCCCTCGCACTTAATCTGTACCGTCAACAGGTCCTTGTCGCCCTTCATCATTGCCCCCATCATGGAGCCTCCCACAAGCAGGCGTCCAAGTGCCACCGTGGCAACAGGGCTTGTATTATGCCTTCTCCTTGCCTCCTCGACCATGTCCCTTGCCGTTACCCCAAATGCCCTTATCTGGTTATCCGCTGCGGTGCAGCGCACCATGTAATCCTTAAAATTGCCCATGTCATCCTCATTCCAATCAATAATTCCCGCAAGGCGCATGTCACGATTGCCGCCACGCGCCCCGCATTCCAAAAGCATGTAACATTGTAGCAATATTCCATTGCAAATGCAAGCGGAATAAATGGCACCTGACGACTTGATTATGCACGCCAAATCTTCTATACTATTGGCATATTGATTACCAAGGGGATGACACCATGAAACGAACGGCATTTATTGCCTCCCTTCGCCAGACAATTGCATTTCACATGATATTGCCAGTATTTTCACTGGTAATACTTGTATTTTTCATATTCCAGGTTGACATGGCAGGCTGCCTTTTCCCAACGCAGCTTGGGGACACGGACAACGCTTCCGAGGTATATGCGTCGAGCAGCTATGTGTCATGCTCCCCTGAAACGCTGTATTACTCCGGCTACGATTACATCATGGGAAACCGTGTGCTCGGACACTACTATTACACGCTGGTAAACGGCAGATGTACCTTCTACCTGCTGTCCGCCTCATATGTGAACCAGACGGCAGGAAGCCCCGTAACGCTGCACAACGCCTCCTTCCGTGCAAAACTTGAAACCAACACAGCATTTCTGCAGGACATCATATCCCTCATGGCAGGAGACTTGAACTGGACAGCCAGCGGACTTGGAAGCCATGTATCCTCAATATTTGTCTGTGAACTGCATTACTCGCCAGTGGGCGTTGTCGTGGTCACTGCGCTGCTGTTGCTGATATGCATATGTGCCCTTGTACATCTTGCGGTGCTGTCACATGACCTTTTACACCCGCTTAATGCCGTAAGCCTTACACACGGGCTTCCCAAAAAACAACCGCCAATCCTGGCAAGGGTATGCGGACAGCTTGACACAGCTGCATCAATTGGTGACGGCATATGCGTGACGGATGAGTACCTTGTGCATTCACTTCTCCACCACATCCATGTATTTCCATTGGAAAGCATCAGCTCCATGACCTACTATGTCTCCATGCAGGGCCTTCCCATGAGGCGGCACATGGCTGCCAACATAAGGCTGGGGCTTACGGGTGGCGGCCACGCACAGCTTCACCGAATCTCACCTGAGACAGCGGACATTTTGGCTGACATACTTGAGGACATGGGAATAGAAACAAAAAAAGCGTGATGTGCACGGTATCAAAATACCCCCACACCACGCTTTTTTAATCCGCACCTGCCTACGCATTCTTCCCGCAGCACTTCTTGTACTTGAGCCCAGAACCGCAAGGACACGGGTCATTGCGCCCAATCTTCTTGTCCTTCACGATTGTGCCTGACAGCTTCTGCTTCTTGTAAAGCTCCTTGCGTATCTGCTCGTCCAACAGCGTCTCCCACTGCGGAAGCTCATACAACCACTGTGCCTTTGCGGCAACCATGTTGTAATACAGCTTCTCCCTGTCAAACCCAAGGTTTACCTCAGTGTCCTCCCCCATGGTGTCAATCGGGTTGGCATCCACAAGGCTGTCATTGATTCCGTCAAGGAATCCCACCATAATCATCAAATCCACATCATACTTTGCCGCAAGGTCCTTCACCGTCCCCCTGACAACATCATCAGGATTGGCAAGAATCTGCTCGTAAATTCCCTTCTCAAGCACAAAATACGTGTTCCAGAACTGATTGGCCTGCTGCTGGTTCATCTCAGTCTCGTAGGCCATTTTTCTCCAATCTTCCAATAAGCTCATAGCAATCTCCATTCTTCCCCTTCAAGCATTTGGTATCATTATACCCATTAATATCCCATAAAGCAACACTTTATTGCATAAGGACGCAAATTTCTGTATAATGGATGATATATACCATTCACACTAATGTGCTGATTTTTGCATGACAAGCGTCTGCGGAACAGGGGTTATCATGAACAAATGGCTTATTGTCATATCAATAATGTGTCCATTGGTTTTATTCGTGGCAATATATGTTTTTTTTGCATACAATCCAAGCAAATCACTGTCATATGTGGAGCCGGAGACGGAGAGCCAGTCAGTGACGGAATTTTCACTGCCCATGCTTGTGGATGACGGAAGCGGCGGTGATTCAGACTTCAGCCTTGGGATTAACGGACAGCTGCACATGCTGCTGCCCGTGGCACACGTAAGCCAGCTCCCTGAGCTTCCCACGGGCTGCGAGATAACCTCGCTCACCACAGTGCTGAACTACCTTGGCTTCGACGTTGACAAAACCTACATGAATGAAAACTACCTCGACAAGCTGGATGGGTTCGATGGAAGCTTCTATGACTACTTCATCGGCGACCCAACCACAACAGGAAGCTATGGCTGCTTTGCACCGGCAATCACAAGCTCTGCCAACAGATTCCTCATGGACAGGCATTCACAGCTCCTTGCCTACAACATAAGCGGCTCCTCCGTGAGGGCGCTGCTCACCGAGGTGTACAACGGCAACCCCGTCATAATCTGGACCTCAAGCAAGCCTGACATTCCCACCACCTACACGGAAATCAGGCTTGGGGACAACACCGTGTTCAACTGGCCATCCAACGAGCACTGCGCCGTTCTCATAGGCTTTAACCTTGAGAAAAACACAGTGTTCATCAGCGACCCGTTAAGTGACATAATCGAGGAGGACTTAACCGATTTCATCCGCTGCTACAACGCCTACTACAAGCAGGCTGTGGTGCTGAAATAGCACGCTTCGCCTCACACCGTGATGTATGTGTTGTACCTGTACCTTCTCAGCCTCGCCTCCATCTTGATGGCATTGGATAATATGTTGAACGCACCAACCTGTACCTTGTATATGCCATCGTCATACACCAGGAATGCGGGAAAGCCCTCAACAAGGAGCGAATTGAGCATCCTGTCGGCATTGTCCTTGTCCCTGAATGCACCAACCTGCACCCTGTAAAGCTTTTCACACGGGCACCTCCATTCCTGCGTGCCGTCATCCCCAACAATGCCTGCCCCGTCACCGTCAGGTGCCATACCGTCGCCAGACTGCTCCACCACGCCTGCATTAACCGCAACACCGGCGCTTCCGGTCTCCCATGCGGCATTCTGGTTTAAGGTCTGCATTATCCCCCTTGCAATCGCCTTTGCAATATTGTCAAATTGATTGTCAAACAGTGCATTGTCATTCTTGTTGTTGATGAAGCCAACCTCCACCAGCACCGCAGGCATCTCTGTCCGCTTGAGAACCACCAGGTTTGGCCTTTCATCAATCCCCAGGTCCTTGAAGCCCACATTTTCCAATTCACTGTTAATGTTATTGGCAAGCTGCGTCCTTGTGCCGCCCTCCGCATACACAAGTGTCTCAACCCCCGTATACTGGTCAGGCTCCTCCGACGAATTTCTGTGAAGCGACACAAAAAGGTCCGCCCCTGAATAATTGGCATCCTGCGCCTTCTTAAATGGTGTCTCGTAAATGTCGTCCTCCCTCACATAAAACACATCCACGCCATTTTTCTCCAGTATGTCCCCGACCTCCATTGCAAGCCTCAGCACATCATCCTTCTCCTGCCTTCCGGCATATACCGCACCAGGGTCATTGCCGCCATGTCCCGCATCAATAGCCACCTTGTAATTCGCCATGTCATTTTCCATCCAGACATTGTCATTTACCACCAGTTTATGCAAGACCAGCCACCTTGGTGCATATATTAAAGCAAACGCCTTAACGAAAGGTCATCCCATGAATGAAGGAAAGCTGCTTGTAAATGTAAAGGAATACGATACACAGACGCCAATACAGGGTGCCCAGATAGCCCTGAGCCAGACGGGAAGCCCCGAACAGACAATTGAAAAGCTCACCACCGATTCAAGCGGAATAACACAGGAGGTACTGCTTCCCGCACCTGACGCACAATACAGCATGACTCCCGGTGCAGTCCAGCCCTTCTCGGAATACAACATAATAATCAATGCCCCCGGCTACCAGGAGGTAAGCATATCGGGCGTTGACATATTTTCAGGGGAAACCGCCATACAGGAGGTGCTCCTGCGCCCAAGGCTGCCCGTCACCTCGCCTGAAATCATCTCAATCCCCTTCAACACCCTGTGGGGCAGCTACCCGCCAAAAATTGCCGAAAGCGAAACAGTGCCGCTTGGGGAGCCGGGCGAAATTGTACTTAGCCGCGTGGTGGTTCCCGAATACGTCATTGTCCATGACGGCGCACCCACTGACGGAACAGCAACCGACTATTACGTGCCATATGGCGATTACATCAAAAATGTGGCAAGCAGTGAGATATACTCGACCTGGCCAAGGGAAACGCTCAAGGCAAACATACTGGCAATCATGAGCTTCACGCTGAACAGGGTTTACACTGAATTTTACAGAAACCGCGGGTACGATTTCACCATAACCTCCTCCACTGCATTTGACCACAAATGGGTACATGGAAGAAACATATTTGAAAGCATATCACAGGTGGTTGATGAAATACTCACCAATTACCTCTCACGTCCCAACATACGCCAGCCGATTCTGACGCAATACTGTGACGGGAAAAGCGTAAGCTGCCCTAACTGGCTCAGCCAATGGGGCTCCAAGGACCTTGGTGACAAGGGCTACTCCGCCATACAGATTCTAAGGTACTACTACGGCGACAGCATGTACATCAACTCAGCCGAGGAAATAAGCGGAATCCCGGCTTCCTGGCCAGGCTCCGACCTCGACATTGGAAGCACCGGAATCAAGGTCAGGCAGATACAGGAGGAGCTCAACCTGATTGGCGAATACTACAACGCAATACAGCCGCTCATTCCCGACGGCATATATGGGGAAAACACGGCAAAGGCGGTGGCACAATTCCAAAAGATATTCAACCTTGGGGATTCCGGCATTGTGGATTACCCGACCTGGTACAGAATTTCAGACATGTATGTGCGGCTCAGCAAAATCGCGGAACTTCAATAGCCAAGACACCTGCCAAAAAAGGCATACATCCGGTCATAATCACCGGCTGTATGCCTTTCTCGCTTCTATGTACTGTTTTACGTCAGTGTATTCTTCCACTATCTTGCAGCCAAACAGCAGCCCAATCTCCGCATCCACAACCCTCACGCAGTTGCACCTTACGTCAATGTGGAAGTTTTGGTCCATGATTGTGTCATCAAACACAAGCCTTACGTCCCTCTGGTATATCTGCAGGTTTTTCTGTCCGAAGAAGGACACGCCGCCATCGCTTATGTCATGCACCTGCACAATCACGTCCTCAGGCATGCCACTCTCGGAAAGGGTTCCGTGCCTGTCAACGACATACCTCTTGAACCGCCTCCTGTCGCTGGTCTTGGCTCCCGCATCCTCCTTGGTCTTGATTACATAATACACAAATCCATTGTACTCACATATGGAAAAAATAACATTTTCCCAGCCAAGCCTGGAATCCGCATCCGCGCTTGACACATACACGTCACATATCATGCCCCTGCCCTGGTTCAGCCTGAACAGCACCTGCGGATGCTTGTCAGGCTTCACAAGTATTCCTGCACCAAACTGGTTAATACCCATCACGACACATGGTATCTCTGTAACATTCCGTCCCCAGGAAACCTGAACCAATATGCTCTCACCCTGTTTTAGCTCTTGTAACGTCACGGCTTACTCCCCCCTGTATGGTAAAGACTTAATCCTCCGCATCCACATACTGCTTAACCGTACCATCAACCACCTCAACCCCTTCGACAAGGTTGTTAAGGTACTCTGTTGACTTTTCACTGACCATGGTATCACTGATTCCGCTTTTCGCATCATCCGTCACATAGCGGCTTATGAAATACACAACATACTGGCTTTCCCCGTCAGTTGCGGCAATTACCGCCTTGTCGCCCCCAACCCTTGAGGAATCAAACAGCCACTCTGACACCGTGGTTGACTGTGTCACATTTGCCTTGGTGACACCCGTGTTAAGGGACGCATCATCACTTTCATAACTGCTCTTTTCATCATCAGACACATAATCCGCACACAGCGCGGCAAATGACTCCGAATCCGACACAAGCCCCAGAAGCTCCGTTGCCTTGTCCACATCACTCACAAGCACGCTCCTGTAATCCACAAGGTCATAATCATCCTTGTTCTCCTCATAGTATGCGTCCTGCTCCTCCTGTGTAAATGTAAATCCCTCCGTCACATGCTCATAGTATGCATTGGCGCGGAGATACTGCTTCACATAGCTTTCAATCCCCGACTCAGAGGCATATTTGCCAAAGGTTGACTTGTAATACTGCGAGGTGGTCTGGCTTCCCGTTGAAACCGCGTCATTGATGGAATCCACAAACTCCTGGTAATCCTCCGTCACGTCATATTCAAAGGCATTGTCATCCGCCTCCCTTGAAAGTGCCTTTGTCCGCTTCAATATGTCTATGGCGCTGCTGTTGAAGTAGTCCTCCCAGGTCTCATCCCCGTAATAGGTCTGCTTGGACAAGTCCTTGCTTGTGTCAAGCCCAAAATACGATGCATATGTGCCATATGTGTTCATAAAGTTGTTATAGGCAACATTATAGTAGTAATCAAACTCAACACGGCCAACCTTTTCACCTGCCACGGTGACTGCCGTGCCATACCTGTATCTCACCCTTGTTGCGACCTGTACGGCAAGAACACCCACAAGCGCCACAATGACGGCGGCAAGCACAAGCCTGCTGATGAGCCGGTTGCGCTTTTCCTTCTTCTTACGGAGCTTCCTTTGCTCCACCTTCCTGTCATACTTGGTAATCACATTGCCGTCACCATCCCTCTGTGACGCCAGCTTCCTCTCCATGTCCCTTGCGGCAACCTCACGGTTGGCTGCCCTTTTCTTCTCTTCCTTTTCCCGTCTCTTTACTTCCCTGGTCTTTTTCCTGTTTTCACTGCTTCCCATAAAACATCACTTAACTGCCACCTGGCAGCTAACCTCCACACAACAAACTACATTGCCGTTGGCAATCCCAACGCAATAACACAGTTTATTATATCCGTAATACACAAGTCTTGCAAGTCATTTTCCACATAAGATACCCTTTTGCAAATCATGCGTTCATTTCTTCCCCAGCAGCTCCGTCAATGTCCTTGCCCCATTTTTACTGAAAATACCGTATATCCAGCCAACAACCTGCTCCCTCTGGGCAAGCCCCATATGGCGAAGCCACCTGGCACATGCCCTTGACAATACATGGCTTTCCCAGCTAAGGGCAGCCGCACGCACAAAGCCGCAGCCCTCAACCTGCCATGAGTACGGATTGTGCTGCCACACCCCTGCCTCACTGCTTTTTACCACCACACAGTCAGGGGGCTCCCCCAATATCACACCGACAAACGATGTATCAGGCACAAATGTCTTATATGTTATGCCGCATTTTTCACATACGCCGCCCTTCATGTGCGCATAATCATAAGGCCCGTCATAATTGTACACCGCTGCCACCCTGTCCTTAAGCCCTGCGTTGAGGTTGGCTGCCGCATACACGCCCAGGTTGCCTCCCTTGGAATGCCCGCCAACCAAAAGCCTTTCCCCGCAATTTTTCGCCACCTCCGTAAGATATGCGAGCGCCCTCTCCTGCGACGGAATCCGGCATTTGCACACAAGGTCAAGGTCCTCCTTCCACCCCACAATGGAATCATCCGTACCGCAAAACGCAACAAAGCATGCGCCATTGCCCGTGTGTACCAGGATTGCCCCAAACTGTCCGTGCCTGCGCTCATCCCTGCATGCGCAAAAGCCTGAAAGCCGCATATGCCCGAACCTTCGGCTGCGTGCCATGAGCCTTAGCATTTTCCCGTTGCATTTTGGCATGAGGATTCCGGTGCAGGGCTCACGTCCCCTGCTTAACAGGCTTACCGCAGCTTCCCTTACGGTTATTACGGCATCACCAAAACCATGTGCCCTGCGCTCCGGCACGATTCCCTTGAAATCCATGTACGCAAGCTGGGACAAGCAAAGGCAGTCCACATCATTCAATGCAGACTGCCCCAATGTAAGGTCTCCCCGCCAGGTTACATAATCAATAATGTTTGGCATGTCCCACCACCAGATGTTGATAAGGTAAGCATACCCGAAAAGCATGATGTTTATTCCACTTTTCCAACCAACTGCTGCAGCAGCCTTCCTGTTTCCTCATCCTGCGTTATGTCATAGCATATGGCAAAGCAATCCTTTGCGCGCTCATAATCGTCACTTTCGAGCATGAGCTGCCCCACACGGTATATTATCCCAATGGTGTCCGCATCCGGCCCAGGCTCCACGTTGTTCTCGTCAAGTATGGACTGAAGCTCCTTGATGGTGTATTCAGGCGTCTTTTCCTGCAGTGCGCTTTCTATGAATGACAATGCACTGTCGGCCCCGTCATTCTGAAAATATATGTTGGCGTACACATACATCGCCCTTGCGATTCTTGGTTCATATTTATCAAGGTAATACCTGCCCATGTTCCTGTAATACCTTGCCATGGTCGCCCTTGTGCAGCAATACCTGTAGGCCTTCCTGGTTGTTGCCAGGTAATCACCGTAATCCTTCTTTGCAAGATAGCACTCTGCCAGCACCAGGTATGATTCCAGGTCAACAGGGTTCCATTTCAATGCCTCAAGACAGGCATCCACGGCCTCACCTGTCCTTCCCAGGTTTAACAGCGCAAGCCCACGGCTTCTGTAATACTCGTTATACATTACATCCGTGGTTTTAATGTTTTTATCTGTTTTGTAATAATAAGAATACTCGTAAAGTTCCATGACGTGGTTAAGGCTCACGTACACATTGTCATCATCCTCCGTGACATACCTGTCCCTGACCGCTGCAATCACCTGGTCAAGCCCATCCAGGGCATCCTTGTACCTTTCCTCGTCAAGCGCCTTTTTTGCCTGGTTGTAGACGTCCTCAATGCCATTGCCAAGCTCGCCAAGGTGGGCACTCACCTGTGATTTTTCCTCCTCCGGAAGGATTGCGTACATCATCGTCGCAATCTCCTGAAGGATTTCCGGTCCCTCCTCGTCATCCTTGTACTTCTGCCCGCATTCATGGAGATATGACATGTCCTTTTCATAATCCCCCGTAAGCTGTCCCCTGATGTAATTAACTATGTACTGAACATTATCTGTCATTTCTACCTCTTTTCTCTTCAGCCCTTGATTTTCTCCTGCAGTGCCTTCATCCCTGCCTCATAGCCATTGTCCGTGGGTTCGTAAAACACGGTGCCGACAAGCTCGTCCGGCAAATATTGCTGCTTCACGTAATGATTCTCATAATCATGTGCATACAGATACCCTTCACCGTGCCCAAGCTTCGCCGCGCCCTTGTAGTGGGCATCCCTCAAATGCACAGGGATTGCCGCAGACTTTTCATTCCTCACCACCTCAAGCGCCCTGTCAACAGCGAGATATGCCGCATTGCTCTTAGGTGCGCACGCAATGTAGGTAACGGCCTGTGCAAGCACTATCCTCGCCTCCGGCATCCCCAGCCTCTCCACCGCCTGGCTTGCCGCCACAGCCACCTGAAGTGCATTGGGGTCTGCATTTCCCACATCCTCGCTGGCGCATATCATTATCCTTCTCGCAATAAATGCCACATCCTCCCCTGCGTACAGCATCCTAGCAAGGTAATACACCGCGGCATCAGGGTCAGAGCCCCGCATGCTCTTGATGAACGCCGATATGGTGTCATAGTGGTTATCACCCTGCTTGTCATACTTAAGCACCCTTTTCTGGATGCATTCCTGCGCAACCTCAAGGGAAATGTGAATCCGCCCGTCCATCCCAACGGGGGTTGTCAAAACCGCCAGCTCCACCGCATTCAGCGCATTTCTTGCATCACCGTTGGCAATGTCCGCAAGAAATTCAGCCGCATCCTCATCAATGTAGGCATTATATGCGCCCATGCCCTTCTTCTCGTCCGTCACCGCCCTGTTCACAAGCTTCAGTATGTCCTGCTTACCCAGCGGCTTTAACTCGAACACGACAGACCTTGATATCAACGCCTGGTTAACCTCAAAATAAGGATTCTCAGTGGTTGCGCCAATCAATACCACCGTGCCGTCCTCAACATACGGCAGCAGGTAGTCCTGCTGCCCCTTGTTAAACCTGTGAATCTCGTCCACGAACAGTATCGTCTTCCTGCCGTACATCCCAAGGCTTTCCTTCGCCTTTTCAATGACCTCCTCCATGTCCTTCTTTCCCGCAACGGTGGCATTCACCTGGCAGAACTGGGCGCTGGTGGTATTGGCAATCACCCTTGCAAGGGTGGTCTTTCCCGTCCCCGGCGGCCCGTAGAATATGACGGAGCTTATCTTGTCAGCCTTGATTGCCCTGTAAAGGAGCTTATCCTTGCCGATGATATGCTCCTGCCCCACCACCTCCTCAAGCGTTTCAGGCCGCAGCCTTGATGCAAGGGGTGACTCCTTCTCCTTTTGCTTGTCGCTCATGTATTGAAATAAATCCATCTTTTCTCCATCCTGCAGGTTCCTGCCAAGTAAATCCGCAATGCCTTACCACCAATTTTATTACAATCAGTCCTTTTAGGCAAGCCACATCTTGCCCATGAGGCACTTGGCGTAATCCCACCAGCCGGAAGGAAGCACGTCACTGTCCGCAATTATGTCCACGGTCCCCAGGACATCCGATTCCCCCAGCGTGTACACCACCTGCCCCAGAACGTCACCGCTGCTTATCGGTGCCGTGATGCCATCCATGTACTCAACGCTCCTGGCTATCCTCCCCTTGTCAACCGTCTCCGTGAACACATGGGAAAATGTGTCCGCCAGCGAGACACCAACCTCACCCTCAAGGCAGCCTCCCACCTTCACAACCGTGTCCTCAAGCGGTGTCTCATCAGTATATATGTCAACCATGCCAAAGCCATAATTCAAAAGGCTTTGTGCGTCAGCAAACCTTGTCTTGCTGTCAGGTGCCGCCATAACCACGGCAATCAGCTCCACCTCCCCCTTAAGCGCAGTTGCGGAAAGGCAGCACCCAGCCTTTGAAGTTGAACCCGTCTTAAGCCCTGTCGCCCATTCATACTGCTTGATGAGCTTGTTGGTGTTGGTAAGGCCAAACTGACTTTCCCCCTTCCTTGTCACATGTGTGATTTCATCCATCCATATGGTGGAATATTCATGAATCTCAGGATATTCGTTAATCAGCTCACGGGACATCAGCGCCACGTCCCTTGCGGACATCACATGTGCGTCATCATCAAGGCCGCAGCAGTTCACAAATCTGGTGTTGTCCATTCCAAGCCCCCTTGCCCTCTCATTCATTTTCTCGACAAATACCTCCTCGCTTCCCCATATGTATTCCGCCATGGCAACCGACGCATCATTTGCCGAAGCCACGCTTATGCACTTAATCAGTGTATTGACCGTCTGCTTTTCCCCTGCCTCAAGGTACACCTGGCTGCCGCCCATGGAGGCCGCACGCTCCGACACCGTGACGCTGTCCTCAAGCCTTATCCTTCCGTCCTTCAAGGCGTCAAATATGAGTATGAGCGTCATTACCTTGGTGACGCTTGCAGGATGCAGGCTTTCATCAGCATTTTTCTCATAAATCACCGTGCCCGTGGATGCCTCCATGAGTATTGCCGAGGGTGTGCCAAGCTCAGGCTCGGCGGCATACGCCATGACACCTCCCGCCACACCGCCCGACAGCGCCAATGACAGCACCATTGAAAGTAAACGCCGCAGCATTGCCGCAACATGTTTTTTTGACATAAAAAATGCCCCCATACCACTTTATACATTGTAGTATGGGAACAGCCCATATATTCCTGTCATTAATCACAAAAACAACTTCACCTGTGTATGCTTCCCACCCACAGGCTGCCAACGCTGTCAATGTTCAGCGCCTCACCCGCCGTCCTGTCCGAATACAGGCTGCCATCCATGACGTAATACAGCCTGTCATTGTAATATGCCACCTGGGACGGCCTGCTGCCTGACACCCCGAAGCCTTGGCCATCCCCCGCATCCGTCCGTGATGCGGTTTCCACGGCGTGCTCACCGTATTTCACGCCCTTCCTGTAATAAGTCACCCCGTCCCTTGAGTACACAACTCCACCTTCAGTTCCCGCAAGCCTTGAAACGCCTTGTGCAACACCCGTCGAAAGGACGCTTTCCTTCCACCGCGTACCCCTGGCGCACAATGCCGTGAGATTCCCATCACCGTCAATGTACACCAGCTCGTTGCCGACATGGTCATAAAGGTAATTTCCTGCCGCAACGCCCGAAGCGAGCTGCTCCGACACCCTCTCCTTCCTGTCCTTCCCCCACTTCGACTTACTTGTGGGAATGCCCGAAAACTGCCACAGGCAATTCTGGCTCACGGCATACGCCCTTCCTGTGCCTTCACCGTAAAACACGTCAACGGCATTTTCCGCCAGGGTAAAGAGATACCTCTCCGTGTCATCCCCAAGGTCATGGCTTATGTATTCATAATCCTCCGTCGAGTACACAAAATAGTCACTGTCACCCTGTCCGTACAGCCTGCCTGCCCTTATCGCATGGGCTTCACCGGCTCCCGATGTAATGTCAGCTATGTATAATATTTTATTCTCGTCAATCCAGATGAACTTTCCCAAACCGCCACACAAGAGGTATTCCTGAGGATTAGACACAAGCCTCACAATGCTGCCATCCGTTCCCCTTGCATATATTGACTGGCTTCCCACAAGACCCTCATTGAGGTACGCCGTCTGTGCATACAGAAGCTCCCCGCCGTCACCCACATACAAAAGCCCTAAGTGCGCATTTCCCTGAAACACCGTTTCAAGGCTTCCGTCCCTGTCCCACACATAGAGGGTATACGTCCCCTCACCGTAGGAATTGCCATTGACGGCGGTGCTTGAGCTCTCACCTATGCCACCCGCTGCGCCTGATGGCGTGCTGCCGTTTGCCTCGTCCTGCTGCACATATGCCACCGCACCGTAATATTTGCCCGATGGTGACGCACATGTGCCAATCACCTGATTCCTGTTGATTTCCGCAGGTATGTCCTCCACATACCCCTCAGAAGCATCCCACGTGTATATGACGCTGTCCTGTGAACAATACGCCGTGTCAAAATTGGCATCCTGGAATATGTTGACCCCATCTGCCACATACAGGTGGCTTTTCTGTGTTCCCACAAGCCCTGCAATCACCAATGCCGCAGCCACGAGCAGCACAACCGCAAAAAGCCCCAAGGCAATTTTGCGCCTTTTAGCGCGCATTGCCTTCAGGGCCTCATTGGAACGCACCGACACCTGTTCAAGCATCTGCCTGATGTCATCCTGTTCCTTTTGCTTCTTTTTTCTTAAATTCTCCTGCTGCCTTTCCCTTTCCTCCCACTCCCGCTTACGTCTCTCGTAATCGCTGGAATTCACAAGGATTGCAGGGGCATTGCACCTTGGACAGGTGTTGCCCTCAAACTCAAAGCCGCATTTTGAACATGTCATATTGTAAATTTATCCTCGAAATATGCCTTCAAATCCTCTATCTTGATTCTCTCCTGCTCCATGGTGTCACGGTCACGCACCGTCACCGCGCCGTCAGTCTCGGAATCAAAATCATAAGTCACGCAGAACGGTGTGCCAATCTCATCCTGCCTCCTGTACCTCTTGCCGATGTTGCCGCGGTCATCAAATTCACAATTATATTTCTTTGACAACTCTGCATATATCTTCTCCGCGCCATCATTAAGTTTCTTTGACAGTGGAAGTATACCAATCTTTACAGGCGCAATTGCCGGATGGAAATGGAGCACTGTCCTCACATCACCCTCGCCAATCTCCTCCTCGTCGTATGCCGAGCAAAGAAAGGCAAGCGTCACCCTGTCAGCCCCAAGCGACGGCTCAATGACATATGGGATGTACTTCTCCTTGGACTCATCATCAAAGTATGACATATCCTCACCTGACACATTCTGGTGCTGGGTGAGGTCATAATCAGTACGGTCGGCAATGCCCCAGAGCTCGCCCCATCCAAATGGGAACAAAAACTCTATGTCCGTTGTCCCCTTGCTGTAAAAGCAAAGCTCCTCAGGCGAGTGATCCCTTGCCCTCATCTCATCATCCTTGATTCCAAGGGTCTTAAGCCAGTTGATGCAATAGCTCCTCCAGTAATCGAACCACTCAAGGTCAGTGCCCGGCTTGCAGAAAAACTCAAGCTCCATCTGCTCAAATTCCCTTGTCCTGAAGGTAAAGTTCCCAGGCGTAATCTCATTGCGGAAGGACTTTCCAATCTGCCCGATTCCAAATGGAACCTTCTTCCTTGACGTCCTCTGCACATTCTTGAAGTTCACGAATATTCCCTGTGCCGTCTCAGGGCGAAGGTATACCGTATTCTTGGCATCCTCAGTCACACCCTGGAAGGTCTTGAACATGAGGTTGAACTGCCTGATGTCAGTAAAATTATGCTTTCCGCAGGTTGGGCAGGCAATCTTCTTCTCATCTATGAAGCCCTTCATCTGCTCCTGTGTCCAGCCGTCAACCGTGCTCTCAAGGGCGTAGTCATTATCCTCGCACCAGTCCTCAATCAGCTTGTCAGCACGGAACCTCTCATGGCACTCCTTGCAGTCCATAAGCGGGTCTGAAAAGCCACCCAAATGCCCTGATGCAACCCAGGTCTGCGGATTCATGAGGATTGCACAGTCAACACCCACATTGTACGGGCTTTCAATGACAAACTTCTGCCACCACGCCTTCTTCACATTGTTCTTAAGCTCAACGCCGAGATTGCCATAATCCCAGGTATTGGCAAGTCCGCCATATATCTCCGAGCCCGGATACACAAAGCCCCTCGCCTTTGCAAGGGCAACTATCTTTTCCATCGTCTTTTCCATGGTATAAACCTCACTTTTATTCATAATCCTGCAGGCGCATGAGGGTGCAGCTCACATCAACAGCCACCCCGCCCTGAACAGACACTTAGACATTTTAAACCATTTCACATTGCATGACAAGTATATTTGTGCTAAACTTTCCGCATGGGAACGGCGTGCCATGACACGGCATGTCAACATTTTACATATGGTAAGCTCAGCAGAAAAGGAGACCGTACATGACCCCAGGCGTATTTACTTCAAAGAAAAAGGACGGCACCACCTATTACCGCGTTTCAATCACCTACCATGGCAAGCACATAAGCCTTGGAAGCTATGACGATGCCAACACGGCAGCCAGCGCCTATGCAAAGGCGCGCAGGATTCTTGACAACACCGAAAGCCCGGCACCGTTACCACTCAGCCTGCACGCCAGGGACGCAACGCCCCTTCCCTTCGACAAGCTTGTAATTCTCCTCAATTTCCGTGACAACGACATTTACTTCAAGACACCGATATACCTTTGCAAGAAGTTCTTCATATATTACCTGACACCTGACCATGTCCTGAAATTTGATGCGGATGACCTGTTCTACTACTCCACCCACAGGATAATGGCAAGGAACGGCTACCTGTTCGTCAATGACTACGGCAGCCAGACAAGCATACTCGCACGCTACGGAATCCCTGCACATTCGGTTGCGGGGCGCGATTATGCCTTTGCCAACGGGGATTCAACAGATTTCCGCTACGGGAACATAATCATCATCAACCGCTACCATGGCGTACAGGTCGTCAATTCCCACACAAAGACATGCTACCGTGTGAAAATCCACGTCAACGGCGACTACCTGGTTGGCACATACCCAACGGAGGAGGAGGCTGCCATAGCCTATAACAAGGCTGCCAACGTCCTTCGCTCCAACGGCTTCAACATTGCCTATCCTGCCAATTACCTCGAGGAGCTGTCCAACATAGAGTATGCAAAAATATACCACAATGTACGAATATCAAGAAAGCTGCTGGAACTGAAAAAGGCGGGGAATTAAAGCCCCCGCCTGATATTTTAAATGTGTGTCACCTTGCCTTGTCAATCTTCTCGATGGACTTGTCAAGCGCCGCCAAGGTGTCCTTGATGTTCTTGTTCACGTCAGAGGAGCGTCCGCCCAGGTTGCGCACCTCCTTTGCAACAACCGCAAAGCCCTTTCCTGCGTCTCCTGCCCTTGCCGCCTCAATGGAAGCATTGAGTGAAAGAATGTTCTGCCTGTTCTCAATGGCGTCCAAATCCTTGGAATAAGCCTCCATCTTCTTGATGAGCTGCAGTGAAACCACTATCTCCTCATTCATTGCCTTGATGAGGTTTTCGTTCTTCTTCTTTGTGTACTCGAAATTGACAAGCTGGTTGACAACCTTCCCCAAAAGGTCTGCCGCAGCCCTTATGCCCATCTCGCTTCTGATTGGAACCCTGTGGAGTGCCTCGACATATTCATCCGGATTAATCCCCAGCTCCCTTGCAATGCTCCTGAACTTCTCATCATCAGGTGCCTCCGGCAAAACCTGTCCTCCTATGATTTTGCCAAGGAAATTACCCTCAACCTCGATGTCCACCGAGAAATCCATGAGCCCTGCGTGGCAGTAATATGTCCCGCTACATTCATTGTCACACTTAACACAGCGCCTTTCGCCCTCCTTGGAGCCTCTCGTGTACTTCATGCAGAAATCGTTAAAGCCAATCTCAGTGGATATGTACTTGCCCTCATTGTCAACCGCAACGGTGGCAAGCCCCGTGGCCTTGGACCATGCCTGCATCACATCTTCGAGTAATGATAAATCAAAGAACTCACTAATATGCATACCCATATACCCCCAAAAATATATTAGCAACATTATACAATGTTTTCCCTAAAAAGTCTAGTAATTTATAGACATTGAACAAACCGGGAGCGCGGCGCAAAGGCAAAAAAAAGAACCAATCCACACACTGTGAATTGGTTCCGCCAAGTCGGGGTGACGCGATTCGAACGCGCGACCTCTTGCTCCCGAAGCAAGCGCTCTAGCCAAGCTGAGCCACACCCCGCAATCGGTGTGCACCCTCACGGATGCACACCCTTTCTAACACGCACTGTCTATAATATCCCTAACAGTTGAAAAAATCAAGCACTTTTTACTTCTTTTGCATTCTTTTTCTTCTTCCCAAGAACAACAGCCACTATTGCAATGACAACAACAACCACAACAACCGCAATGACCACGTAAACCGTTGTATTGCCTCCGGTCTTTGCCGCAGTCACCTCGCCTACCTCCGGAATATCCTTTGATACCTCAAACTGCGCCAGTATCTTGTCCATGGAATACTCTTCATTGTCAAAGTCCGCACCGGCATTGGCAGGAGCCTTGCTTGAGGTCTTGAGCATCTTGCCCACGTTAAGTGTTCCGTCATCATTGCGCCCAGGTGTCACGCTGGTCTTCACGCTCTCAAACCAGTCCTCGTTAGGCGTGTTGCCCTTCTTTTCCTTGGCGTTGGCAGCAGCAATCTCCGTCCAGAAGTAATTGGTCGTGGTGCTTAACTCCTCCTGTCCCGAAACCTTAATCTGCTCAGCAACATCCGTGTACAGGTCCTTATAGGAGATTATTCCCTCCGCCTTAAAGGCTGTTGTTATTCCGGTATTGGAATACAATGCAACATTGTATGACTTGTTATTGTATGAGGTGCAGTTGTATACCTCAATGTCAGGGCATGAATTGGAATCAATTCCCTTCGCCTTGTTGTCATATGCAATGCAGTTCTTCAGCACATGGTGTCCCGAAAGTGCGGAACCACCCATCTTGAAGCCATTTCCATTGCCTGCCTCCGTACCGTTGAGCAGGTAGCCATTCTTGAATGCAATGGAATTGATGACCGTTACTGCACCGATTGAGCCCGTTGCAGTCTTGGCAAAGCAATCCCAGCCGTCATCTGCATTATTGTATGCAAGGCAGCCGTAGAATACGTTGCCCTCACCCGTTGTGAGCTTTGCGGCAAATCCGTCCGCATCCTCCATGGCCTCATCACAATTCTCATATGATGTGCAGTTGAGGATGAGGTTGTTGGCAGGCCACTTCTCAAACGGGTCTGTTGACTGTCCGCTTATCTGAAGTCCCGTATTGCCGTTGGCATATGTCCTTACCTGCTCAATGACATTGTTGCTTCCCGCAACCTGAAGACCCTTTTGTCCATCGGCTGACCTTGTGATGCTGATTCCCTTGATGTACCAGTAATCACCCCAAAGCACCATGCCCTTGCCTTCCTGCATGAAGTCAAACACGGCAGGCTTGCTGGATTCTGGGTCTGTGTAAAGGTAAATCCTCTGTTCCTTTGTTCCGTCTATTCCCGACTCAATCTTCAGCGCTTCCGTAAGCTCATATGTACCGCCCTGGCACACAATGTGCTGTCCTGCCTGGACATACTGCAATGCGGTCCTTATGTCCAGCGGGCTGTCGCTTGTGCCCTTTCCGTCTGAGGTACCGTCAGGTGACACGATGATTTTCTCACCCGGATTGCCGATTGGACGGCAGCTTACGGTCTTTTCAACAGTGGTCTTCTCGTAGGAATCCATTTCCATGTTGTCGCCAGGCTTGTAATCCGCATTAGGTGTAAATTCAGCCGTGAAATTATTGTCCCCGACAGAAAGCTTGACCTGTGAAACGTAATCCTCACCAGCCTTCACATCAACATTATTTGCAATGGTCTTGCTACCCTTCTTCACGGTGAGCTTACCATCCGCATTGGCTGAAAAAGTGAAATTATAGCTTGTGCTTCCTGATGTTGACGGTGATGAAATCTTGTAATCAGATGCAACCGCCTCAACCGGCTTGCCCTCATCAGGTGCATCCGTTGACGGATTGGAGGTTGTAAACTTAATGTCCTTGACGGTCACGTTACATCCCCTGGCTGCCGCAAAACCAACATAAACATTTTCCTTGTCAATCACAAGGAGCTCGTCACGTCCGTACAATGTCTGCACATTCTCATTTCCCTGTGAATCCTTGTAAATCACACGGTATCCCGTATTGTCCATCTTAACGGTAAATGTGTAGGAATCGCCCTGCTTAATCTGCGTCTTGGTGTCAAATGCACCGCTGTTCACCGTAACCTGCCCCGTCTTAGGCGTCTCAGTCGTCGAGGTAACACCTGAATAGAAGCGGTATCCAATGCCGTCCTTGATGCTTTTTGTCTCGCCGTCATCATTGGTATACTGAACCTTTGAGGCTATGGCTGTTGCCGAATTGGTATAATATGCGCCTGAAGCATCGCCATCCTTGCCAATGCTGTCACGTATGATTATGCCAAAGCCCTCCTGTCCATCAGGTGACGGGTTGATGTAATCAATCGTAAATGTTCCCGTGAGTTCAAAATTCTCTGTCTTAGGGTCAATCTTAGTGTAATAATATGTGATTCCATCATAAGGGTCGCTGGCATTGAGCTTACCGCCCTTCTTGCTGATGGTTCCGTTGTCCTTGTAGGTACAGGAATAAAGCTTCAGGCCGTCATACACATTGCCCTCATACCTGTTTGCCTCATCACTTGTCGAGGTACCAAAGCGGGTTCCAATCCAATCCCTCTCCGCCTCGCTCCTCACTGTGAATTCCTTTGCCACTCCATCCTCGGACACATCCGTGCCACGCTTTGCAACAACCTTGAAGTCATACTTGCTTCCCTTTGTAAGTCCCGCAAAATTCGTGCTAAGTTCATCGGTGGTCCCCGCCTTCACATTGGTGACCTCACCGTATTCCTCTGCGGTGGAAAGCTTGTAGGAGACATCATATTCCTCCGCCTCCGGAACCGCACCCCAGGTAACCTGCATTCCGCCGTTGGTGTCAGTGGTCATTGCACGTACAACAGGTGTCGCGAGTGGAAGTGTGAAATCCGCTGAAACCTCATTGGAGGTCTTGGCATCCGTCTCAGCCGTCCTTATTGCCTCAGCCTTGAATGTATATTTTCCTGATGCCGTAGGAGTGAACTCAACCTTGCCGGATTCACCCTGTGCGCCCACCGTGACGTCAGAAACCTTGGTTCCCTTCTCGTCATACATAGTCACAACCATCTGGTCACAGGCATCCGCAACCCTCGCACCAATCTTCATGGTGTAGGTGACGGTTATGGTACCGTCTGCGGCAGTTGCCATGCCCAGCACAGGACTTGCAACGGACGACCATGGGTCCCTTTCAATTGCCTCCTGCTCACCCTCATTTACTGAAACATAGTAAACATTGATTCCGCTTCCCTTGGATGCAAGGTAATACTTGCCTGCCTCCGTAATGTCATAGGTATCAGCGGTAAGGATATTGCCGGGATATGTTGCCTTTGCCGGCTGCTCCGAGATAACCTCGCCTGAATCATTGAAAAGGGCAAGGATACGCTCCGAATCGCCTGAGCTCATGCAGTATGCGGTCACAACTGCAGGTCCTTCAGTTTCAAACACAATGCTCCTGCTGCTGATTGAACCCGCACCGCCAAGCTTAAGCCTCTTGGTAATTTCCATGCCATTGTCAAGGGTCTTGGTGTTGGCATCAATCTCAGAGCCGGACGTCAGCGTGAACGCCCCCACCTCTGAATTGGAGCTGATGGCACCCTCCTTAATCTCGCCGACATTAAGCTTTTTCTCGCTTGCCGCAAGTGCCGTCACAACATTGGAGCCCGTGGGGATTACACCAGCCACAAGCGCCAGTGCCATAAGAACCGCCGTGGCAAATGCACTGGCTCTTCTCACTGCTTGTTTCATTTTGTTACCTCCTCATATATTATTATTTATACTAAAAACCCATATGCCTCATTCATCACACTGTCTATCAAGCTGTCTTAAAACATTTTGCAAAACACATGAATCATCCGCATATGGGTTATTTTCAATTATGTATGGCTGTCTTAAATCCTTGCTATGTCAACAAGTGACAGCTCCTTGTTGTTATAGGCGTGCTCAAGGCTTGAAACAAGCGCATTGGCTGTGTCAAGGCTTGTAAGCACGTTGACACCCGTCTCAATGGCAATACGCCTGATTAAGAAGCCATCCCTTGCCCTTTCAATGCCGTTGGACGGCGTATCTATGACAAGGTCAATCCTGTGCTCATACAGCAGGTCGAGAAGCGTGGGTGATTCCTGGTCAATCTTGTTGACCTTGACCGCCTTGACGCCATTCTCATTGTAATACCTTGCCGTCCCCCTTGAGGCATATATCTTGTACCCAAGTGCCTCAAAGCGCCTTGCGATATCCAGTGATTCCTCCTTGTCCTTGTCGGCAATGGTCATGATAATCTGCTTGTGCTTCGGAAGATTGATTCCGGCACCCTGGAATGCCTTGTAAAGCGCCTCATTGAAATCCGTTGATATTCCAAGGCACTCGCCCGTTGACTTCATCTCAGGCCCCAGGGTTGTGTCAGCGCCGCGTATCTTCTCAAATGAGAACACAGGCATCTTGATTGCATAGTAATCCGACTTTCTCTGAAGTCCCGGCTCATACCCAAGGTCGCGAATCTTGCTCCCCGTGATTACCCTTGTGGCAAGCTTCACGATAGGTATTCCCGTAACCTTGCTGATATATGGCACGGTACGGCTTGAACGCGGATTAACCTCAATGACATACACCTGGTCCTGGTAATCAATGAACTGTATGTTGATGAGTCCCCTGACATGAAGCGCCCTTGCAAGCCTTCCGGTATAATCCTCAATCATGTCCACGATTTTAGGTGAAAGCGACTTTGCAGGGTAAACTGATATGCTGTCGCCCGAATGGATTCCCGCACGCTCAATGTGCTCCATTATCCCCGGTATGAGGATGTCATCACCGTCACATACCGCATCCACCTCAATCTCCTTGCCCATGAGGTACTTGTCCACAAGTATTGGGTGATCCTGCTTGATTCTGTTGATGATATTCATGAACTCAACAACATCATTGTCAGACACGGCAATCTGCATACCCTGTCCGCCAAGCACGTAGGACGGCCTGACAAGCACAGGATAGCCCAGCTCGTTGGCAGCCTTAAGCGCCTCCTCAACCGTGTATACCGTATGTCCCTTCGCCCTTGGAATCTGTGTCTGCTCCAAAATCTCATCAAAGAGCTCCCTGTCCTCGGCAGCGTCAACATCCTCCGCCTTGGTTCCAAGAATCGGAACTCCCATCTCCATCAAGTCCTGCGTGAGCTTGATTGCAGTCTGTCCACCAAACTGAACGACAGCGCCATCCGGCTTTTCAAGCCGCACTATGTTCTCCACATCCTCAGCGGTAAGCGGTTCAAAATAAAGCTTGTCAGCTATGTCAAAGTCCGTGCTGACAGTCTCCGGGTTATTGTTGATGATTACGGTCTCAAAGCCTTCCTTCTTGAATGCCCATGTGCAATGCACTGAACAGAAGTCAAATTCAATGCCCTGACCAATCCTGATTGGGCCGGAGCCAAGCACAAGCACCTTCTTCTCAGGCTTTGTCTCAACGACTTCATTTTCACTGCCATAGCAGGAGTAGTAATATGGTGTTGATGCCTCAAACTCAGCCGCACAGGTGTCAACCATCTTAAATGAGGCATGTATGTCATACTTGTCGCGAAGTGCCTTCACATCCTTTTCGGTAATCCCCTTAAGCTGCGCAATCACGCTGTCAGGAAATTCCATTCGCTTTGCCTCAAGCAGGAGCTCCTTCGTAAGCTCCTCATTTCTGATGCGGCCTTCCATCTCCACAAGTATGTAAATCTTGTCAATGAACCAAAGGTCAATCTTGGTTATGTCATGAAGCACAGCCTGGTCCATGCCACGCCTTGCCGCCTCTGCAATCTTCCAGATTCTCCTGTCATCGACAACATTAAGCTCCTCAAGAAGCTCCTCGTCGGTAAGCCCCGTGAAATCATATGACATAAGGCTGTCCACATGCTGCTCAAGTGAACGGATTGCCTTCATGAGCGCACCCTCAAAGCTTGGGTTGATGCTCATGACCTCACCCGTCGCCTTCATCTGGGTTGTAAGCGTGCGCTTCGCAGTGATGAACTTGTCAAACGGCAGTCTCGGAATCTTGACTACACAGTAATCCAGCGCAGGCTCAAAGCTTGCATATGTCTTTCCCGTAATCGCATTCTTAATCTCGTCAAGGGTGTACCCAAGGGCAATCTTTGCGGCAACCTTGGCAATCGGATAGCCCGTCGCCTTTGAGGCAAGCGCCGATGAACGGCTCACACGCGGATTAACCTCTATTACGCAATACTCAAAGCTGGTTGGGTGAAGGGCAAACTGCACATTGCACCCGCCCGTAATCTTAAGCTCGCTGATTATGTTAAGCGCCGAAGTCCTCAACATCTGGTATTCCTTGTCGGAAAGTGTCTGGGACGGCGCAACAACTATGCTGTCGCCTGTGTGGACGCCAACCGGGTCAAGGTTCTCCATATTACATACCGTGATGCAGTTGCCATTGCTGTCACGCATCACCTCGTACTCGATCTCCTTCCAGCCTGAAATGCAGCGCTCCACAAGAACCTGCCCAACCCTGGAAAGACGAAGGCCATTCTCAAGAATCTCCTCCAGCTCCTGACGGCAATGTGCTATTCCGCCGCCGCTTCCCCCAAGGGTGTAAGCCGGACGAAGCACAACAGGGTAGCCAATCTTCTCTGCAAATGCCACACCGTCAGGCACATTTTCCACGACAAGCGAGGCTGCCACAGGCTCCTTAATCTTCTCCATGGTCTCCTTGAACATAAGACGGTCTTCCGCCTTCTTGATTGTAAGCGCAGTGGTTCCGATTAACCTTACATTATGTTCCTTCAGGAAGCCCTGCTCCTCAAGCTCCATGGCAAGGTTGAGGCCTGCCTGTCCCCCAAGGGTCGGAAGCACGCTGTCAGGCTTCTCCTTGAGTATTATCTGCTCCACAGCCTTGGTTGTCAGCGGTTCAATATACACCTCATCAGCTATGTCCTTGTCAGTCATGATGGTAGCAGGATTGGAGTTCACGAGGACAACCTCTATCCCCTCCTCCTTAAGTGAACGGCATGCCTGGGTTCCCGCATAGTCGAACTCCGCCGCCTGTCCAATCACAATCGGGCCTGAACCAATCACCAAAACCTTTTTAATATCTGGATTCTTTGACATATTCCTCTCCATTCCGCATTAAAAACTCATCTACTTTGCCATCATTCCAATGAACCTGTCAAACAGGTATGCCGTGTCAAGTGGTCCTGCACATGCCTCCGGGTGGAACTGAACCGTGAATATGTTCTTGCCCACATACTCAAGACCCTCGTTGGTCTTGTCATTGACGTTGATGAAGGCGGACTTTGCAACCCTTTCATCAAGGGTTGTCTCATCCACGACATAGCCGTGATTCTGGGTTGATATGTACACGCGCCCTGTCTTTAAATCCTTCACGGGATGGTTGGCACCCCTGTGCCCGTACTTCAGCTTGTGTGTGTCAGCCCCCGTTGCAAGTGCCATAAGCTGGTGCCCAAGGCAGATTGCAAATATCGGCACATTACTTGCGTATAATTTTTTTAACTCCTCGATAATGCCCGTGCATTCCTTCGGGTCGCCAGGGCCGTTGGACAGCATTATCCCGTCAGGATTCGTGGCAAGAATCTCCTCAGCCTTCGTCCACGCAGGGTAAACCGTCACATCACAGCCCCTCTTGTGGAGGGAATTGGCAATGTTTGCCTTAGCGCCAAAATCCATCAGCGCCACCTTGTAGCCCGTGTTCGGCAGGTGCATTACCTCACTGCACGTAACCCTGTCAACCACACCCGTGACGCGATATTCCTTAAGCCTTGGGATAACCTCGTCAAGCTTGAAGCCCTCGTTGGTGGTAATCATTCCATTCATTGTACCCTTCTCACGGAGAATCTTGGTGAGTGCCCTTGTGTCAATGCCACTGATGCCAGGAATGTCCTGGTCTTCCAGAAACCGCTGTATTGTATCGTCACTTCGGAAATTGCTTGGTGTTCTTGAAAGCTCCCTTACTATGAAGCCATCCGGCCACGCCTTAAGGGATTCCATGTCATCATGGCATATACCATAATTGCCAATGAGGGGATATGTCATGGTAACAGCCTGTCCTGCATAAGAAGGGTCGGTCAGCACCTCCAGATATCCGGTCATCGACGTGTTAAACACTATCTCGCTAATGACTTCCCTGGCTGAGCCAACGCTCGTTCCCTGAAATACAGTCCCATCTTCAAGTATCAAAAAAGCCTTCATGAATGTCACCATTTCCTTTCAACATCCTATATTTGCGCAAAAAAAAAGAGAAAACAGACGTAATCCCTTTTTTTCATTTTCAAAGATTTTATCATATTTTATCGTTGGTTTCAAGACTTTTGTATATCTTTTTACCCCTTGGCACCTGCCGCCTTCTCCTCCTTAATCCTGTCATACAGCTCGCGTGCCTTGTCCTTGTGCTTGGAGGAGGAAGCCCTTGAACCGATTATCTCATATGCAAATTTCGCGGCATTGTCATAGTCACCGCACTGCCTTCCAAGATCTGCCAAAAGGAAATTGAGGGTGTCATTGTCCATGCCGCATATCGGCATGCTCTCCTTGGTGATTGCCATCTTGAAGCCCTCATACGCCTTCTGTATGAATGCGGTCTCCGCCAGCCTGTAATCCTTCTTCAGCGTGGCATCACCCACATCATCCGTCAGAAGTCCCTGCATTCCCCTGTAAAGCCATGCAATCTTCAGGCACACATACGCCTTCTCGCTGCTCTTGAGCTTTCTCACCACACAGTTGTACAGCGCCAGCTTATACCTTTGAAGTGCCTCCTCATAGCTGTATGTACCCTCATCATATTTGATTCCCTTGAAGGTTGCAGTCACTTTTTCCTTAATCTCCTTTACCTGCATGGACGTGACATTGGAGAACACCCTCTCAAGTGAGGCATACCCGCAGTTGGTACACACAATGGCATCATACTTCACGGTGTCAATCCCGTCATGCAGCGGGCGGAGGTCAGAGTCATGCCCAATGAAGCGCGCCTTGCCTGCCCTTACCTTCTTGGTCTTGAACTCCTTGTCACACACCGGACACTTCATTGTCTTGTCAAATATCAAATCAGCCTCATTGATTACCTTTTCTTCCTTAACAGCCTCCTGTGGTTTTCTCGTCATAGCCGTTTCCTCTTCCTTGTAAATGTCATCATCAACCGCCTTCTTGATTCCAAGGCTCTCCAAATCCCCAAACAAATCCATTGCCATTCTCCATTCTAATTTGCATTCAACACAATATCACAGCTTAAATGAGCTCTTAAGTGACACAATCCTGTTAAATACCAGGTGCTCCGGACTTGAGTCCTTTGAGTCCACACAGAAATACCCCGTCCTCACGAACTGGAACCTGTCCTCCGGTGATGCCTTTCCCAAATCAGGCTCAACATAACAATCACCAAGTACGGTGAGGGAATCAGGGTTAATGTTCATGGAGCCATCCTCCTCATTGTACACACCCTTCTCCTCGTCAATCAGGTTCTCGTAGAGCCTCACCTCTGCCTTGACCGCCGTTGCGGCACTAATCCAGTGTATTGTTCCCTTGACCTTGCGCTCAGGATAGTTGCCGCCCTTGGTCGCAGGGTCATATGTGCAATGCACAACCGTCACGTTGCCATCCGCATCCTTCTCACAGGAATTGCAGGTGACATAGTAAGCGTTCATCAGCCTGACCTCATTGCCCGGGAACATGCGGAAATATTTCTTTGGTGGCTCCTCCATGAAGTCCTCTGCATCAATGTACAACTCCCTTGAGAATGGAACCTGCCTTGTGCCAAGCTCAGGATTTTCCTGATTATTCGGCACCTCAAAATATTCAGTCTGCCCCTCAGGGTAATTGTCAATCACAACCCTTACCGGATTAAGCACTGCCATCATCCTTGGAGCCTTGAGCTTTAAATCCTCCCTTATGCAGTACTCAAGCATTGGGTATTCAACAGAGCCCTGGCTCTTGGTGACGCCGACCAGGTCGACGAACATCTTTATGGATTCAGGTGTAAAGCCCCTTCTCCTAAGTGCGCTTAAGGATACAAGCCTTGGGTCATCCCAGCCGTCCACCACACCGTCCTCGACAAGCTTCTTGATGTAGCGCTTGCCCGTCACGACATTGGTAAGGTACAGCTTCGCAAACTCAATCTGCTTAGGCGGGTTCTCATACTCAAGCTCCCTCACAACCCAGTCATACAAAGGCCTGTGGTCCTCAAACTCAAGGGTGCATATGGAATGGCTTATCCCCTCTATGGCATCCTCTATCGGGTGGGCAAAATCGTACATCGGGTAAATGCACCAGGCATCCCCTGTCCTATGGTGGGTAATGTGGGCAACACGGTATATGACAGGGTCCCTCATGTTAATGTTGGCACTTGCCATGTCTATCTTCGCACGAAGAACCTTCTCCCCGTCCGCATATTTGCCATCCTTCATCTCCTGGAAAAGGCGCAGGTTCTCATCGATTGAACGATTGCGGTACGGGCTTTCCTTGCCCGGCTCCGTCAGTGTCCCCCTGTATTCCCTTATCTGCTCAGCAGTCAGGTCGCACACAAATGCCTTGCCCTTTTTAATGAGCTTGACTGCCGCCTCATACATCTGCGGGAAATAATCGGAGGCATACAGAACCTTGCCGCCCCAGTCCGCACCAAGCCACGCCACATCCCTCTGGATTGAGTCGACAAACTCCTCCTTCTCCTTGGTCGGGTTGGTGTCATCAAACCGCATGTTGAACTGCCCGCCATATTCCTTGGCAAGTCCATAATTCAAAAGGATGGACTTTGCATGCCCAATGTGGAGATACCCATTCGGCTCAGGCGGGAAGCGCGTCTTCACCACCTTGCAGTGTCCTTCCCTGATGTCATTGTCAATAATCTGTTCTATGAAATTCTTAGAAGCACCTTCGTTATCCATTTCAATCCCCAATCCGCACATGTTAATGCTCATTCCGCAGACGCTTGCCGTCGAGAAGCTCACGGAAAATCTGCGAATGCAGTTTCTCGTGTAGGCATCAAGGCTACTTTGTGGCGCCTGCCCTCACAACTCCATATGATAGCACATTTATTCAGGCAATACAATTGAATCAATTAGATTCCACAATTCTTCAAGCCCCTGCTTTGTCTCTGCGGAAAATGGAATCAGTATGTCCTCCTGGCGCAGCCCAAGCCCTTTCCTGATTGCCTGGACATTCTTCTGGACCTGGCTTCTCTTCAGCTTGTCCAGCTTGGTTGCAATGATTACCGGATGATAGCCGTTGCCCACAATCCAGTCATACATGAGCCTGTCATTGGCGGAGGGGTCATGCCTTATGTCAATCAGCAGGAAAACCTGCCTTAACTGCTCCGACCTTTTCAGGTACTTTTCAATGAGCTTTCCCCACTGCGCCTTCACCTGCTCGTTGGCATTGGCATAGCCGTAGCCCGGAAGGTCAACGAGAAACACGGCGTCATTGATGTTGTAATAATTGATTGTCTGGGTCTTCCCCGGCTGTGAGGACGTCCTTGCGTATGACTTCCTGTTCATGAGCGCATTTATGAGGGAAGACTTACCCACATTGGATTTCCCCGCAAATGCCACCTCCGGCAGGCTTGAATCGGGAAGCTTGCTCGTCACCCCCAGCACTATGTCAAGATTGACCTTTTTAATAACCATGCAAAATCTCCTTCACACATGTCTACCGCAGCACAAGGCGTACCGCCTGCCTTATGTCATCGACATACTCTATCTTCATCCTGCCGATGATTTCATCATCAAGCTCCTCTATGTCAGGCCTGTTTTCAGAAGGGACAAGCACGGTCCTTATCCCTGCCACATTGGCGGCAAGCAGCTTCTCCTTCAGCCCGCCAACGGGAAGCACGCGCCCCTTAAGGGTAATCTCTCCCGTCATGGCAATCTGCGGAAGCACCTTCATGCCCGTCATCACCGACAAAAGCGCAACAGTCATCGTTATGCCCGCAGAAGGGCCATCCTTCTTCACGGCGCCGTCAGGGATGTGTATGTGGAAATCCAGCTTTTCAAATGCCTCATCATCCATGCCGTAATCCGCATCCGCAATGCTCCTTGCACAGCTCATGGCAATCCTCGCGGACTCCTGCATCACGTCACCCATCTGTCCGGTTAGTTCTAGCTTACCGGTGCCCTTCATGGAATTAACCTCTATAAGCAGCGTGTCGCCACCCACTGCCGTCCACGCAAGCCCCGTCACAATCCCCACAACATGCTTGTCCTCCCTGCGCTTCTTTTGGTACTTTTCCCTGCCAAGGTAATCCGAAAGGTTTGCCTCGGTAATCTTAAGCTGTTCAAATTCAGCGCCGGCGCCAGCCTCCATCAAGTGGTTTGTCACAGCCTTCCTGCACACATGGCCTATTGTCCTCTCAAGGCTCCTAACCCCCGCCTCACGGGTGTACCTATCTATCATCAGCTTGAGCGCCTTCCGCCCAAAGCGGATGTCGCCCTTCTTGAGCCCTGCCTCCCCAAGCTGCCTTGGCACAAGGTACTGCTGCGCTATGGCGAGCTTCTCATTCGCCGTGTAGCTGTTGACCTCGATTACCTCCATCCTGTCAAGAAGCGGACGCGGCATGTCGGACAAATCATTTGCCGTGGCTATGAAAAGCACCTGTGACAAATCGACGGGAATTTCAACATAATGGTCGCGGAAATGCGAGTTTTGCTGCGAATCAAGTACCTCAAGCAGTGCAGATGAGGTATCAGAGCGGTAATCCCTGCTAACCTTGTCTATCTCATCCAGAAGAATCAACGGATTCTTGACCTTTGCCTGTATCAGGGCCTCTATTATCCTGCCCGGCATTGCTCCCACATAGGTTTTCCTATGCCCGCGAATCTCTGCCTCATCACGCACACCGCCAAGGCACACCCTGACATATTCCCTGCCAAGCGCCGAGGCAACCGACCTTGCAATCGAGGTCTTGCCCGTCCCCGGCGGCCCCACAAGGCATATTATGGTTCCGCTGCCGTTTCCTGAAAAGCTCCTTACCGCAAGATACTCAAGTATCCTCTCCTTCACCTTCTCAAGCCCGTAGTGGTCACGGTCAAGCACACGCCTTGCATTTTTGATGTCATTATTGTCCTGTGTTGCCTTGTCCCACGGAAGCTCAAGCAATGTCTCAATGTAGCCCCTGCACACATTTGCCTCAGAGGTGCTTCCCTGAAGCGACTTATACCTGTTAATCTCCCTGTTAATTTTCGCCTTGACCTCATCGGATGCCTCAAGCTCCTCCAGCGCCTTGCGAAATTCATCAGCCTCTGAGGTGTAATCACTGTCACCGAGCTCGTCATGTATCACCTTAAGCTGCTCCCTCAGGACATATTCCCTCTGGTTTTTGTCAACAAGCTGGGACACCTTTGCCGAAAGGTCATCCTTAATCTGGAGTATCTGCGTCTCATTGACCAGCACCTTGGCAGCCACGCCGAACTTCCCCTGGAGCGTGGTCTGCTCCAGAAGCTCCTGCCTCATCCTGTAATCCATGGGAAAATGTACCGCAATCCTGTTGAGCATTGTCTTCAAATCAGGTGAATCCATAATCTGCTGTACGCCATTATGGCTTGCCAGCGCATAAAGCCTCAGCAGCTCCCGCAGCTTCCTGAGCATCCCCTCTGACACAACCCAGGACAGCTCCGCCTTGTCGTCAGGAACCTCCACGACGCCTGCATACACCACATCCTCCGACTTGCCACGCGTCATGAAGCTTCCGTCAAACCTGCCCCTTGACACGCCCTCGACAACCACGCCCATGCCGTCAGGCTGCTTTATCACCTGCTTCACAACAGCTATCGTGCCTATCTCATACATGTCCTTGAGCCTTGGATGCTCAACATCCAAATTCTTCTGCGTAACCACGAATATGCGCTGTCCCCCTGACGGGTCCGACATCGCCTCCTTGATTGAACGTATTGAATTTTTACTGCTTATATCAATGTGAATTGCCATCCCCGGCACCACGGTTATCCCCCGCAGTGCTACGAATGGCAATACTTGGCTTTTAATATTATTCATAGCCCGAAATCCTTACTAAGCTAAATATCACACAAAACGTCATCATTTGCAAAATACCGCCGCAAGACTATGCCGTTGGCTTAACCACTTCTTCCCTGTACTCAAGCTCAGGTCCCATGGTGCCGTCCACCGATGCCTTTGTGACCGTGCAGGACGCTATTGTGTCATCCGAAGGAACCCTGTACATGGTGTCCATCATGACATTTTCTATGATGGAGCGCAGTCCCCTTGCCCCCGTCTTCCTCTCAAAGCTCTTCTTGGCAATGGCCGCAACCGCATCATCCGTGAAGTTAAGCTCGACCTCATCCATCTCAAAGAGCTTCTTGTACTGCTTCACAAGCGCATTCTTCGGCTCAGTGAGAATCTTCACAAGCGCCTGCTCGTCAAGTGAATCAAGTGCCACAACAACCGGCACACGTCCAACAAACTCAGGAATCAGGCCATACTTGATTAAATCCTCCGGAAGCGCCTTGTGGAACAGCATTCCAACATCCTCGCTTGTCCTGTCGGCAATCTTGGCATTGAAGCCAATGCTCTTCTCATTCATCCTGCTCTCGATAATCTTCTCAAGTCCGTCAAATGCACCACCGCAGATAAACAGTATGTTGGTGGTGTCAATCGGTATGAGCTCCTGCTGTGGGTGCTTCCTGCCTCCCTGTGGCGGCACGGATGCATT
>CAYZYS010000001.1:0-41119 GCA_964482605.1 uncultured Bacteroides sp. | reverse complement strand
TACGCTGCTCCAAAAAGGCACAGTAGAGGATATTGATGAGAAAGAACTGCTGTCATTGGTTAATCTGGGAGGATGGGAGTTTTCCTTTTTTAATGTGGAGGATTAATGGACACCGTTATATTATTGACATTAGTTCGGCTGACCGATATACTGTGACAAAGGAGGAAAGGCTGATGATTGTTAATGATTTACTTGAAAAGGAAAATATGTCGAGATATCGCTTGAGCAAGGAAAGTGGCGTGGCAATGACTACCATTACAGATATTTGTAGTGGAAAAACTGATCTTGATAAATGCGCGGCTGGAACATTGCATAAGATTGCCAAGGTTCTTGGTGTGACAGTTGATTCCATACTGGAGAATAATATTGTGGAAAAAGCGGATTACAGATGCTCTTTTGAAACTTTTAAGAGTAATACATGCCATCATGTAAAAGATATGGGAGATATAGATTTTATTGTTGAAACGCTAGAAGCTGATGAAATACGCAAGCTTTATGAGCGCAGATGGTATAGGGAAGCCTTGTATCTGTTGGCGATGATTGATTATCTGTCTAGAATGAACAGTCTTCCCCTTTGTGCTAATTATAATGATATTCGTTCTAAGAAGCTTGAGAAGCCATATTTTCCTGCAGGCGTTGTGATATCATATGCAGCGACAGGGGATGAAAGCATAAAAGAAAAGGCACTGGCGAACGCCATACCTGAATTCATGCGATTTAACATTGTGGAAAATGAGGTGCGAAATGTCTGCTGATAAGCCTTTCACAAGAGAGAATCTGGACAGCTATCTGAAGGAATTGGCAAAGGAGTTTCGTAAAAAGAATGGTGCCAGAATGCCGGCGGAGATTATATTGATTGGAGGGGCCTCCATTCTCATCAATTATGGCTTTAGGGAAATGACCTATGACGTGGATGCAATTATCAAGTCATCGGGAGCAATGAAAGAAGCGATTAACACAGTTGGGGACAGACTGGGGCTTCCGGTTGGATGGTTAAACACCGACTTTGTTAACACAAATTCATATACGCCAAGATTGGCTGAATATTCAAAGTATTACAAGACCTTTGCCAATATTTTGCAGATAAGAACGGTATCAGCTGAATATCTGGTAGCTATGAAACTGATGGCAGGTCGTCAGTATAAGAATGATTTATCTGATATAGTGGGTGTATTGATTGGGCAGGAAGAACGGAATGAACCGCTGAGCCTTGAAAAAATCCAGAAGGCGGTAATCAATTTATATGATTCATATGACAAGATACCTGAAGATTCCAGAACCTTTATCGAGGCTGTTTACAGGAAAGAAGATTTGCATGCATTTTACAGGCAATGCAGGGAACTTGAACAGGAGAATAAAGATGTTTTGGTTGGATTTCAGGAGGATTATCCGGGTGTACTTAATGGTGACAATCTTGCTGATGTTCTGAAAGCTGCCAGAGCTAAAAGGCAACAATAAATCAGTTACCTTTTTGTTACTGGGTTATAAAAAGGTGCGTGCTTGTTGTGCCGGAAAAAGCATGTATAATGGATGATACAGAGGATGTAACGGGATTAATGCGAAGGAGGACGGCAATCATGGAAACGATGAAGGCGGTTGTGCTTCAAGAGGTAATTGATGCAAAGGATATTGAATTGTCGGAGGTGGCAATTCCTAAGGTCTGCCCAGGGTGGGTTCTTGTGAAAATAAAGGCGTTTGGGATGAACCATTCGGAGCAGATTTTGCGCCAGTCTGAAATAAAGGCTGATTATATCAGAAAGCCGATTATTCCGGGAATTGAATGTGCGGGTGAGATTGCAAACCCTTCTGACAGCAGATTCAAAAAAGGTCAGAAGGTGATTGCCATGATGGGTGGCATGGGACGCAGCTTCAACGGGAGTTACGCAGAATATGCACTTCTTCCTGCACATCATGTGTTTTCCGTGGAGAGCGACCTTTTATGGGAAGAGATTGCGGCGGTGCCGGAAACTTATTTTACTGCCTGGGGTTCACTGTTTGAGTGCCTTGATTTGAAGCCGGATGATGTGCTTTTGGTGCGTGGCGCCACTTGTGCATTGGGCTATGCCGCAATACAGATTGCAAAGGCACTGGGGTGTAAAGTAATTGCGACGACACATAGGACGGAAAAGCTGGGACTGCTTTCGGAAGCGGATGAGGGGATTCTGGATGGCGGAGTGCTTGCAGGGACAATCCGAGGGGTGACCAAGGCACTTGATTTGGTTGGCCCGCGCAATTTAAAGGATACACTCAACATAATGAAAAAGGGCGGGATAGTCTGCCAGACAGGCATTCTTGGCGGTGTATATGCCCTGAATGGATTTGACCCGATAAAGGACATCCCTAACGGGGTATATCTGACAGGGTTTTATTCCAATTATCCAACGCAGGAGATGGTTGATGCGATGTTTGGATTTTTTAATGAAAAATCATTGAGACCGATTAGTGGAAGGGTTTTTACGTTTGGGGAAATAAGGGAAGCTGTTATGGCACAGGAAACAGGAAGTGTAAACGGAAAGATTGTTGTCAGGCTGTGATTGGAAGAATGAGGTGATGCAGATGGTTTCTGACATTTTGAAAATGAAGTCTATGGGACGTGAGGCGGATAAAATAGAACAGTTAAGAAATGAAATTGAAACGGCGGATGCCATTGTGATTGGTGCAGGTGCAGGGCTGTCCACGTCGGCGGGATTTGTGTACAATGGGGAACGGTTTGAAAGAAATTTCTCGGATTTTAGCAGGAAATACGGCTTTCGGGACATGTATGCCGGGGGATTTTATCCATACGATACACCAGAGGAGAAATGGGCGTATTGGAGCCGGTATATTTATGTGAATCGGTATATGGATGCACCAAAACCAGTTTATGAGAATATTTATGGCTTGGTAAGGGAAAAGGATTATTTTGTCATTACCACAAATGTGGACCATTGCTTTCAGAAAGCCGGGTTTGATAAAAAACGCCTGTTTTATACACAGGGTGATTACGGATTGTTTCAATGCAGTGTGCCTTGCTGTCAGGAGACATTTGATAACAGGGACATGATTGGGGCAATGATGGAGAATCAAAGGGACATGAAAATCCCGACAGACCTGATTCCGGTCTGCCCACATTGCGGAAAGCCGCTTACCACGAATCTCCGTGCGGATGAAACATTCGTGGAGGATGAAGGGTGGCATGAAGCCTCCATACGATATGAGGATTTTCTGCGCACAAGAAAAAACATGCACATTTTGTACCTGGAGCTGGGGGTTGGATACAATACGCCTGGCATCATAAAATATCCATTTTGGCAGATGACGATGGATAATCCCAAGGCTGTATATGCCTGCGTCAACTATGGGGAGGCTGCGTGCCCTGGGGAAATTGAAAAGCGCTCCATATGCATTAACGGTGACATTGGAGATGTCATTAACAAAATATCATGAAAGTCATACCAAGTCCTGCAATTTTTGCAAAAATTTTTCGGATGCTTTAGTGAAAACCTGGTATTTCTTCCATACGATGTGCATTTCCAGCTCCATTTTGGGATAAAGCGGCCTGAAACACAGGCTGCTGTCACCTGATGTATTTATGATTTTATCAAGGCATATGGCATATCCCATGCCCTCATCTACCATAAGCGAACCATTGTAAATGAGGTTATAGGTGGCAACAATGTTTGGCTCTTTGTTGCCTTTCCCAAGCCATTCAAGAAAGTCATTGTTTTGGTATGCCTGTCGGGAGATTATCAGCGGTTTTCCGTATAAATCAGCGGATGTTATCGCTTCCTTTTTGGCAAGCTCTGAATCACACCTCATCAGCACACCCCATATATCCTTTTGGTGTAATTTAATGCTGTCATATTTTGATAAATCTATTTTACCAAGAAGGAGTCCAAAGTCAATAAGTCCCTTATCAAGCTGTTCTAAAACGGTCTGTGCATCTCCACTGGCAATGTGAAAGGAAATCCCGGGGTATGTGTTCTGCAGTTCCCTTGCAGCCTTTGAAAGCAGACGCACACCATCCGTTTCACCTGTTCCGATATATATGTCTCCCGCAACAGCTTCATTGGAAAGTGAAATTTCATTCTCTGTCTTTCTTACAAGCTCCATGATTTCCTCAGCCCGTTTGCGAAGAATCATTCCTTCCTCTGTCAAGGTGATTTTTCGTTTTCCCCTGATGAGCAGCTGCTTGCCAAGTTCATCTTCCATGTCCTTTAGCTGACGTGAGAGCGTTGGCTGCGAAAGATGGAGAAATTCGGCTGCTCCGGAAATGCTTTGTTCTCTTGTTACGGCTAAAAAGTATTGAAGCACCCTTAGTTCCATGATATCCCCCACTTTTGCATATTGTAATTGAACCTTCCGGTTTTGTTTGTGATATGATGACAGTATATCAAAAAAACACCATGCTTATCAAGCATGGATGGGTATTACATATAAGCATTTGTTATCTGGATGGCATATTGATAGAATGGTATCATAAAACCAAATTCGCGATGTAGGGCTTGTTAGCGGTATGTTCAAGTGTGGGGTGCAAATCAATGATGAAAATGGAAAATTTGAAATTAACAGAAGAATGGGATAAGACATTCCCTCAAAGTGACAAGGTGAACCACAAGAAGGCAACATTTGTGAACCGATACGGCATCACTCTGGCAGCAGACATGTATATCCCGAAAAATGCTGAAGGAAGGCTGGCGGCAATTGCGGTTTGCGGGCCATTTGGAGCGGTAAAGGAGCAGTGCAGCGGATTGTATGCACAGACTATGGCGGAGAAGGGATTTTTGACGATTGCCTTTGATCCATCCTTTACGGGAGAAAGCGGGGGACAGCCGAGATTTATGGCTTCACCCGACATTAACACGGAGGATTTTCAGGCGGCAGTGGATTTTCTGTCAGTGCAGGACAATGTGGATGCTGACAGAATCGGAATCATAGGCATATGCGGCTGGGGCGGAATGGCGTTGAACGCGGCAGCCCTTGACACAAGGGTAAAGGCGACAGTCACATCTACAATGTATGACATGGCAAGAGTCAACGCAAACGGATATTTCGATGCAGAGGATAGTGAGGAGGCAAGATACGCAAAAAAGCAGGCGTTGAATTTGCTTAGGACTGAAGAATATGGAAAAGGCGAATATTCACTTGGCGGAGGCTGCCTGGAGTTGCCTGTTCCGGAGGATGCCCCATTCTTTGTGAAGGATTACAGTGAATATTACAAGGGTCGTGCATACCATGCGAGGTCGTTAAATTCAAACGGTGGCTGGAACAGCATTGGATGTATGTCCTTTATGAATCAGCCGATTTTGCGGTACAGCAATGAAATCCGCAGTGCGGTTCTGATGATTCATGGTGAAAAGGCTCATTCATGTTATTTTTCAAAGGATGCTTTCGCCAGCATGATGAAGGAAAGCAAGTACACTGACAACAAGGAACTTATGATTATTCCAGGTGCGGTGCATACCGATTTATATGATAACCTTGAAGTCATTCCTTTTGGGAAGATTGAGAAATTTTTTGCACAGTATTTAAGATAGGATGATAAAATATGAGTGGACGGAATTTTAACAGAACATATGTGGCGCTGCTCGCTGCCGTGGTTGTAATGTGCTGCGGTTGTGGCAATGGCTCGTCAGAAAGCATAAATTCTGTGCCAACGGAGGTTGTGCCAACCGAATCTGTGCCAACCGAAGCTGCTTCTCAAATACAATCAATGGGAAGAACCGAAGCAGATAAAACAATTCCACAGGAGGAAACCATGCACCTTTATGTCACGGTAGGCAACACTGTTCTTACGGCGAATTTTGAAGACAATACATCAGCCGAGGCCTTGGCGCAACTGCTAATGGATAATCCTTTGACTGTGCAGATGTCGGATTATGCAGGAATGGAGAAGGTCGGTGCCATCGGAACGAGTCTTCCAAGAAATGACAGGCAGATAGATGTCGGCGCAGGGGATATTATTTTATATCAGGGAAATCAAATCACGATATACTACGGTACAAACTCATGGAACTTTACAAAGCTGGCGACCATTGAAAATGTGACAGGAGATGAGCTGTTGAAGATACTTGGAAGTGGTGACGCAGAAGTTACATTTTCAGTTGAATGAAAACGAGCCAAAGGGCATTCAGCTCACATCTGCTGGATGCCCTTTTCTTTTTGGAATATTTTTTTATATGCCACGCATACAATGACTGCAGCCAGTGTGCCAACCAGGGCGCCTGCCAGCACGTCCGTCGGATAATGCACACCGACGTAAAGCCTTGAAAGCGCAATCAACACTGCCAGCGCCATCGCCGGAATCCCAACTTTCTTTGGAAACATCATAAGCATAACCACAGCCACAGCAAATGAAGCTCCGCTGTGTCCTGATGGAAATGAAAAATCACTCTGGGCTTCAATTATCCGTTGCAGTCCTGGTATCACCTCATAAGGTCTTGTCCTTGCCACAAGGTTCTTAAGGCAGACATTGTTCACAAGGAAATTCAATATTGTGGAAGCTGCCATGAGAATGCCGACTTTCCTGGTTTTTACAAGCACCAGGCAAAGAAGCGTGAGCACAAGCCACACGGCGCCCGCATCCCCCAGGTGCGTGATGAGCTTCACCACGGGAGTTGCCCATTCCCTCCTTACATGCTGCTGAATCCAAAGTAAAATTGAACCATCCATGTCAATTATGTTTTGCCACATGTCAATCTCCATTCTGTAGGCATTTTTGCCAATGTTACATATTTTTTACGTCCAACCTGCAATACCTTCACGATTATAAGCCATTGGTTAAGATTATACAAGCAAAAGTGAAAATACACAAAATGCTGGGTAGAAAGGCAATGACAAATATCATTTTTTGCTTTATAATAAAAAAAGATTATGTTGGTTCGGGTTTCAGGCAAGGGGTATGGGGGATTATGAACTGGTCGGGGATGAGGCGGTACCAGCGGATTTTGCTGGCGCTTGGATGTGTTTTGGTTAATTACGGGGGGAAGCAGTTGGCGGTGCATTGCCGTCTTCCAATATGGCTTGATGCGGTGGGGACAACCCTGGCGGCATATGTGCTTGGCCCGGTGTGGGGTTCCATGGTGGGCATGGCGGGTAACGTGCTGTATGGCTTTACCAACCCCGTGTCATATGTCTATGCCCTGACAAGCCTGTCAATCGGTCTTTGTGTGGGGTATCTCGCAAGGAGGCGCTTTTTCAGGTCGTTTTTTGAGACTCTTTCCATAAGCGTGCTTGTTGCACTGGTGTCAACGGTGATATCGGTTGCGCTTAATGTGGTGTTTTACGCCGGGATGACCAATAACCTGTGGGGGGACGGTGTCATTGGCTATCTTGGTGAGCGCTCATTTCCGATTGTGAGCTGTTATTTTATCGGTGAGTTCTACATTGATTTCCTTGATAAGGTTTTGACATTTTTATTATTATATTTCCTACTGAAAGCGTATAGAAAATTTAACATAACCGGCAAGTCTCCTGCTGACGGGGCTGGGAGTGCGGGGAAATCCACCGGCACATCAGGCAGTGGCAATGTGGCAAGGGGGATGGCTGTGCTGCTTGCGGTTTCCTGCGCCATTTCCATGTCATTTTCAATGTGCATGCCAGTAGGTGCGGCGGAGGGGGAGCAGGATTTTGCCGTTGACGGTTACATTTCCTACATCCAGACCATATACAACAGCAGCAACGGGCTGCCCTGCGGTACTGCCAATGACGTTGTCCAGACGGGGGACGGCATTCTCTGGATTGGCACATACTCAGGATTGTACAGGTACAACGGGAGGGAGATGAGCCTTCAGGATGAATATGCTTCAATAAAAAATGTGAACTGCCTGTACGTGGACGGTGAGGACAGGCTGTGGATTGGAACCAATGACAATGGCTTTTCGATATCAAGGGACGGGAAGATTACTGACGTGATGGAGGTGGAGGACGGACTTTCCTCCAATTCGGTGCGCTGCATTGTGCAGTGCTCTGACGGAAGCTATTACATAGGGACAACTGGCAGCATGCAGGTTGTGGGGCTTGATGGCGGTCTTCACATACTTGGGGGCATAGAGACGGTTAATTATGCCGTGTGCGTGACTGCCGACAAAAGCGGCCATGTTGCGGCAGTTGATACCAACGGAATCCTGTACCTGCTGCAAAATCAGGAGGTTGTGGCATCCTGTGGGCTGGATGAGGGACAGGGAATGTTTAATTCCTGTTCCTTTGGCGAGGACGGGCTGTTGTATGTCGGAACATCAACGAACCGCATATGTGCCTATGACATTTCCGCCGGCGGGCTCAATAAGAAAAATGCATACACCTGCGGTGAGCTTCAGTCCATTAACTCGATATGTTTTACAAATGAGGGCGGGGCGTATGTGTGTGCCGACAATGGTGTGGGCTACATGGACAGCGAGTGGAATTATTCCGCTGTGGCAACGGGGCAGTTTAACAATTCAATTGACAACATGACGGTTGATTACCAGGGAAACCTTTGGTTTGCATCATCAAGGATGGGGCTTTTGCGCCTGTGCGAGTCAGGTGTGCTTGATTACTATGAGGCGCTGGGGCTTGAGCGCAAGGTGGTGAATACCTCCGAATTTTGGAACGGCTGCCTGTACGTGGGAACGGATAGTGGCCTTGACGTGCTTGACCTAAGTGCCGGCAGAGCCGTTGACAATGAGCTTACAAAAATGCTCTCAGGCATAAGGATAAGGTGCATGCTGGCTGATTCTGACAACCGCCTGTGGATATGCACCTACGGCAGCGGCTTGTGGGAGGTTGATGGTGACGTCATAACCACCTATGACACCAAGAATGGCACATTTGGCGACAGGGCAAGGGCAGTGCTCCAGATGTCGGACGGAACAATTGCCGCGGCAGGCGACAATGGAATCATTTTCATTAATGATGGTGAGATTACCAACCGCTTCCAGTACGGAACGGGGCTTAGCAATGCAATGGTGCTCACGCTGATGGAGCTTCCGGACGGTGCCCTCATGGCGGGAACTGATGGCGATGGAATTGTCATCATCAAGGATGGTGCCGTGGCGGACACCGTAACAAGGGCAGACGGGTTAAGCTCTGACGTAATTTTGAGGACGGTCAGGGATGGCGCGGGTGACGGCACATTTGTCATAACCAGCAATGGGCTTTGCTATATTGATGGTGACGGGAGCGCAAGGCTTTTGGATAACTTTCCGTATTTCAATAATTATGATGTGCATGAGACAGGCGATGGCAAGCTGTATGTGCTTGGAAGTGCGGGGATTTACGTGGTTGACAGGGATGAGCTGATGTCGGGCGTGGATGTACAATATTCTTTGCTTGATGCCAAGATGGGGCTTACCGCGTCCCTCACGGTCAATTCGTGGAATGAGTGCACCGATGACGGATATCTTTACATTTCCTGTGACACGGGTGTGTACGGCATTGACACCATGTATGCCTCAAGGCACCAGGATTCCTACATAATGAGGGTTGCCTCCATAAGGCTTGACCAGGCCTCCAATGAGGTTGGTGAGGGCAGTGTGTTCACAATAGGGAGGGATGTCAGCAAGATTGAGATAGTGCCGGAGGTCATTAATTACACAACCGAGGACCCGTATGTCACATATTACCTTGAAGGCTTTGAACAGTCCCCCAATGTTGTTGAGCTAAGTGATTTGGGGAGCATAGTATATACCAATGTGCCGTCAGGGGAGTATGTATTTCACCTGGGGGTGCTGGATGATGACCAGCGGACGGTGATTCAGGAGACAACCTATCGTCTTGTGAAGGTGCGGGAAATATATGACAATGCGTGGTTTACGGTGTACATGATTGTTGTCATGGCGCTGTTCGTGAGCTGGCTTACATGGTTTATCGTGAGGACCCAGATTCAGAGGACGCTTAATTTCCAGAAGCGTGAGCTGGAATTTGCAAGGACGCAGGTTGAGATGGGAAACCAGACAATCCTTGCCATTGCAAGGACGGTGGATGCCAAGGATGAGAGGACAAGCCACCATTCGCAGAGGGTTGCGGAGTATTCAGTGCTGATTGCCAGGGAGCTTGGGCAGTCTGACGAGGAGTGTGAGAACCTGAGAAAGACGGCACTGCTGCATGACATTGGCAAGATAGGCATTCCCGACAGCGTTCTCAACAAGCCGGGCAAGCTCACGGATGAGGAGTATGAGATTATGAAATCCCATGTCGTGAGGGGTGCGGAGATATTGAAGGACTTCACCATTGTTGAGCATGTGTGGGAGGGTGCGCTGTACCACCATGAGCGCTATGACGGAAAGGGTTACTCAAAGGGGCTTGCAGGGGAGGAGATTCCACTTAATGCAAGAATCATAGGGCTTGCAGATGCATTTGACGCAATGACGGCAAACAGGGTGTACAGAAAGAAGCTGGACTTCTCCGTTGTCCTCACGGAGCTTGAGAAGGGCAGGGGGACGCAGTTTGACCCGAAGCTGGTTGACGTACTGCTTGGGCTCATGGACACCGGAAAGATTGACGTGGAAAAGCTGTATTCGTGATGTTTGGCACATTGAAAAGCTGCCGCTTATGTGGTATAATTCCAAATGCTTGTGCTTGTATAACCGCATGCGGGACTGGCATGGCAATATAATGTTTCAGAAAGAGGAATGGAGATTGAGATGAACATAGTTTGTTTGGATTTGGAAGGCGTGCTTGTGCCTGAAATTTGGATTGCATTTTCAAAGGCAAGCGGTATTGATGAGTTGAAGAAGACCACGAGGGATGAGCCTGATTATGACAAGCTGATGAAATGGCGCCTTGGGATTTTGAAGGAGCACGGGCTTGGGCTTAAGGAGATTCAGCAGACCATCGCCACCATTGACCCGATTCCGGGGGCGAAGGAGTTTCTTGACGAGTTGAGGTCGCTTACGCAGGTCATCATCATAAGTGATACCTTTGAGGAGTTTGCGAAGCCGCTCATGAAAAAGCTTGGTTGGCCAACCATATTCTGCAATTCGCTTGAGGTTGCGGACAATGGCGAGATTACGGGCTTTAAGATGAGGTGCGAGAAGTCAAAGCTCACCACCGTGAAGGCGCTGCAGTCGATTGGCTATGAGACAATTGCAAGCGGTGACAGCTACAATGACCTTGGCATGATTGAGGCAAGCAAGGCGGGCTTCCTGTTCAAGAGCACCGACAAGATTAAGGCTGATTATCCGCAGCTTCCTGCATATGAGGAATATGGGGAGCTTCTTGATGCAATTAAGAAGGCGCTGTGATAATGGCAGGAATGAATATATTCCCACGACCCTTTCGCATATGAGCGGGGGAGCCGTGGGAATATTTTTTTTCGTGACAATTCCTGTATTTGCGCACATGTATTCACACGCTTTCACAAATTAATACAGATTATGTACACAATAAAGAACTTACCATATCCCCTTCATTGTGCTATAATCCAATGATGATTAATTTAATAGGAAGGAAGTGAGAATAATGGGTAGCTTGGCAGAGGAGCTGATGCAGGAGCTGCAGTGCGAGGATGTGTTTTCCTTTAATGTTGCGGGGTACACAATAGGCGTGTCTGAATCCGTTGTGGTCACATGGATTATCATGGCGGTTCTGATTCTTGCATCCATCATCCTTACCTGGAACCTGAAGGTTGACCACATTGGCAAGCGGCAGGCGGTGGCTGAGCTCATAGTCACAAAGCTGACGGGACTTGTCGAGGGCATGGTTGGCGAGAAGGGCAGGGCATATGTACCTTACCTTACAACGGTGCTGATATACATTGGCGTTGCCAACATAATCGGGCTGTTTGGATTCAAGTCACCGACAAAGGACCTTAATGTCACCGTGGCACTGGCGCTCATGAGCATTCTGCTGGTGGAGGGGGCAGGCATATACATGTGCGGCATTAAAAAATGGCTGCACAAGTTTACGGAGCCTGTGGCAATCGTGACGCCAATCAACATACTTGAGGTGTTCACAAGGCCGTTGTCCCTTTGTATGCGACTTTTTGGCAATGTTCTTGGTTCGTTTGTAATAATGGAGCTAATCAAGATTGTGGTTCCGGTACTTTTGCCGGCGGTGTTCTGTCTGTATTTTGACCTTTTTGACGGACTGCTGCAGGCGTATGTGTTCGTGTTCCTGACGTCCTTGTACATCAGTGAGGCAATTGAGTGATTTGTAGTAAATATAATTAAAATAAAAGGAGATAAGACATGAATTCTTTGATAGCAATTGGAGCAGGCATAGCAGTATTTGCAGCAGTAGGAGCAGGTGTGGGAATCGGCATCGCGACAGGCAAGGCAGCGGAGGCAATAGCAAGGCAGCCTGAGGCGGCAGGCAAGATTAACAGCTCACTGATTCTTGGATGTGCCCTTGCAGAGGCAACCGCCATCTATGGATTTGTAATTGCCCTCATGATTATAATCATGCTTGGATGATGGGACGCATAGGCGATTACTGATTAGGAAAGGTGGGCTGAAGGATGCTCCGGGTTGACATTAATTTATTATTTACAGTGATTAACTTGCTGGTGCTTGTGGTGGCGATGAAGATATTCCTGTTCAGGCCTGTCCAGAGGATAATTGAGGAGAGGCAAAAGGGTGTTGACGCACAGTTTGACGAGGCTGCTGCGGCAAAGACCGAGGCTGACAGGATGAAGCTTGAGTACGAGCAGTCCGTGCAGAATGTGGAGGAGGAAAAGAAACAGATAATGTCCGACACAAGGAAGCAGGCACAGGCAGAGTATGACAAGATTCTTGTACAGGCAAAGACCGAGGCAAGGAACATCAAGGATGATGCAGTTGCCGAAGCCACCAACCAGAAGAACCAGATACTCAGGAATGCCGAGCGTGAGATTGCCGACATGGTGGTGGACGCAGCGGCAAAGGTTGTTGGTGAAAGCAAGGGGGCACAGGGTGATGGTGCGCTCTACGACAAATTTTTGAAAAAAGCAGGTGATGAAGCGTGACACAGGCAGCAATGGATTATGCAAGGGATTTGCACACCACAGGGACTCCCCGGGAGGTTTTGCAGCAGGCAAGCGACATACTTGAGGCTGTGCCACAGCTTCGCGACGAGTTCGCAGACCCTACCGTGGCACTTGAGAAGAAGCACATTGTCATTGACAGGGTGTTTCCCAAGGAGGTGCGCAATTTTCTGAAGCTATTGTGTGACAATGGCGATTTTAAGCTATATGACGAGGTGTGTGCCGCACTGCAGGAGCTTGGCAGTGAAACGGGAAAGACTGAAAATGCGGCGACACTCATATATGTTACCCCACCAACACAGCAGCAGCTTGAGGGAATCAGGCAGTTCCTTGTAAAGGAATTTGGCAATGAGGACATTAAGCTTGAGTGCAGGGAGGATAAGTCGATTGGAAGCGGCTTCATACTCAGGGTTGGCAGCAGGGAGTACGACTGGAGCCAGCAGGGAAGACTCAGCCAGCTTGAGGCAAGGATTGCTGACGGGCTTGGTGCAACGGGAAGGCTTCCGCTGAGTGAAGAGGGAATCATTTCAATCCTCAAGGCAAACATAGAGGATTTCCAGCTTGAGGCAAAGGATAAGGAGATAGGCGTTGTAAGCTGGGTTGGTGACGGAATAGCCAACATTGACGGTATAGACCATGCATTTTACGGTGAGATAGTGGTGTTTGACTGTGGAATCAAGGGCATGGTGCAGGACGTTCGTCGTGATGAAATCGGTGTCATCCTTTTTGGAAGGGATACCGGCATTCATGAGGGAAGTCGTGTCATGAGGACCGGTAAGATGGCGGGCATATCCGTTGGTGATGAATACAAGGGCAGGGTCATTGATGCCTTGGGCAATCCGCTGGACGGCAAGGGTGACATCAAGGGTGAGGGCTTCCGCCCGATTGAGAATCCCGCACCTGGGATTGTTGACAGAAAATCAGTGTCCGTGCCGATGGAGACGGGAATACTTGCAATTGACTCAATGTTTCCGATAGGCAGGGGGCAGAGGGAGCTCATCATTGGTGACAGGCAGACGGGCAAGACCTCGATTGCAATGGATGCAATAATCAACCAGAAGGGCAAGGACGTGATATGCGTGTATGTTGCCATAGGCCAGAAGGCGTCAACTGTTGCAAAGCTGGTGAATACCCTTGAGAAAAATGATGCCATGGGCTATACCATTGTGGTGTCCGCAACAGCGTCGGACCCTGCACCGCTGCAGTACATAGCGCCGTATTCGGGGACAGCACTTGCGGAGTATTTCATGTATCAGGGCAAGGATGTCCTGATAATATATGATGACCTTTCAAAGCATGCGGTTGCATACAGGGCAATATCACTGCTGCTTGAGCGTTCACCAGGGCGTGAGGCGTATCCGGGTGACGTGTTCTACCTGCATTCAAGGCTGCTTGAGCGTTCGAGCCGTCTTACCCCGGAGGCAGGCGGCGGCTCCATAACGGCGCTGCCGATTATTGAGACACAGGCAGGTGATGTGTCGGCATATATCCCGACAAATGTCATTTCCATTACCGATGGACAGATATATCTTGAGAGCGAGCTGTTCTTCTCGGGCCAGAGGCCGGCGGTAAATGTTGGGCTTTCCGTGTCCAGGGTTGGTGGCGCGGCACAGACCAAGGCAATGAAGAAGGCAGCGGGAAGCATAAGGATTGACCTTGCGCAGTACAGGGAGATGGAGGTGTTTACCCAGTTCTCATCGGATTTGGATGAGGGGACGAAAAAACAGCTTCAGCATGGGCGTGCGCTGATGGAGCTGCTCAAGCAGCCGCTTGGCAACCCGTATTCCATGGCTGAGCAGGTGATAATACTCACGGCGGCGAATGCGCACGTATTCAGTGATGTGCAGCTTGACAGGCTGAAGACCTTTGAGGCGGGGCTGCTTGATTATTTCCATGAGAATCATTCGGACATAATCAACCAGATTGTAACCTCGAAGGATTTGACGGATGACTTGAGGGAGGCAGTGGTCAACGCGGCAAATGAGTACAAGAATGCCGAAGTGCAATGATGCGGTGAGGGATGGAGTAGGGTATGTCAAATGCTAAGGAGATTCAAAACAGAATAAATGGCATCAAGGATACCATGAAGATTACCCGTGCCATGTACATGATGTCATCAATGAAGCTTCGCAAGGCAAAGCAAAAGTTGGAGGACACACTGCCATTTTTTGATGAGCTGCAGGAGCAGATTGGCGACATATTGTATCATTTTCCTGACATGCAACATATATATTTTGATAACAGGGAGAAGGACAAGAGGCAGGAGGTAAAGAAAAAGGGCTTCATAGTAATCACTGGCGACAAGGGAATGGCAGGCGCCTACAACCACAATGTCATCAAGGAGGCCGCAAGGCTTGCGGACCAGGTGGCAGACAAGGAGGATTACAGGCTGTATGTGGTAGGTGAGGTTGGACGGCAGTATTTTGGCGGACAGGGATATCCGATTGACGGTACATTCAGGTATTCCTCCAACAACCCGTCAATCCACAGGGCGAGGGTCATCACCGAATACATTGTTGATTTGTACAGGCGTGAGCAGCTTGATGAGGTTTATGTAATCTTCACCAAGATGGTGAATAGCATAAGGGAAGAGGTTGTGGTTCAGCAGCTTCTGCCACTTAAGACACACCAGTTCCTTGAGCAGGAACACATGGCTGAGGCTGAGAGGCTGCATGGGCTTGAGGCCGGTGGTGCAGGCGAGGATGGCGCGACGAAAAATGCCGATGAAGGCGTGGGAAAATCCGGCAAGGAGTACATTCGTGAGGATGTAACCCATGACAAGGCGGATGACTGGTACCTGATATACCCATCGCCAAAGGTGGTGCTGGAAAAGCTTGTGTACAACTATGTCACGGGGTATATGTACTGCGTGCTGGTTGAGGGCTTTGCCACCGAGGAAAATGCCAGGATGATGGCTATGCAGTCCGCCACTGACAATGCGGAGGCAATGTTAAAGTCCCTGTCAGTGGAGTACAACAGGGTCAGGCAGGCGGCAATCACCCAGGAGATTACTGAGGTAATCGGCGGCGCCAAGGCCCTGAAAAAGAAGAAGAACAGGCAAGGGAGGTGAATTTCCCACAATGGAAAATATAGGAAAGATAGTGCAGGTTTCCGGACCTGTGGTGGATGTTGAGTTCAGCGAGGGGCAGCTTCCTTCCATTAAGGATGCCCTCTATGTTATGAATAATGGGAAAAAATGTGTGATGGAGGTATCACAGCACATTGGCCACAAGGTTGTGCGCTGCATAATGCTGGCGGCTAGTGAGGGGCTGTGCCGTGACATGGAGGTTACGGCAACAGGCTCAGGAATCACGGTTCCCGTGGGTGAAAAGACGCTTGGAAGGCTTTTCAATGTGCTGGGTGAGACCCTTGATGGTGGTGAGTCCCTTGAAAATGCAGAGCATTGGTGCATACACCGTGAGCCGCCTGAGTTCAGGAATCAGAGCCCCGTGGCGCAGATGCTTGTCACGGGAATCAAGGTAATAGACCTTCTTGCGCCGTATGCAAAGGGCGGCAAGATTGGACTTTTCGGCGGTGCAGGTGTTGGAAAGACGGTGCTGATTCAGGAGCTTATCCACAATGTTGCAACCAACAGCGGCGGGTACTCCATATTCACGGGTGTTGGCGAGCGTTCAAGGGAAGGCAATGACCTGTGGATGGAGATGAAGGAGTCAGGTGTGCTTAACAAGACGGCGCTTGTGTTTGGACAGATGAATGAATCACCTGGCGCAAGAATGAGGGTTGCTGAGACGGGGCTTACCATGGCTGAGTATTTCCGTGATGTGCAGCATCAGGATGTGCTTTTGTTCATAGACAACATTTTCCGTTTCGTGCAGGCGGGCTCAGAGGTTTCGGCATTGCTTGGGCGTATGCCGTCGGCAGTTGGTTACCAGCCTACCCTTGCCACGGATTTGGGTGAGCTTCAGGAGAGGATTGCGTCGACTAAGGAGGGGTCTGTAACATCGGTACAGGCGGTGTATGTGCCTGCGGATGACCTGACTGACCCTGCCCCTGCAACCACGTTTTCACATCTGGATGCCACCACGGTGCTTTCAAGAAAGATTGTTGAGCAGGGCATATATCCTGCCGTTGACCCGCTTGAGTCATCATCGAGGATTCTTGAGGCTGACGTGGTTGGCGAGGAGCATTATTCGGTTGCAAGGCGTGTGCAGGAGACACTCCAGAAGTACAAGGAGCTGCAGGACATCATTGCAATCCTGGGCATGGAGGAGCTGTCGGATGAGGATAAGCTTACCGTGGCAAGGGCAAGGAAGATTCAGCGCTTCCTGTCACAGCCGTTCTCGGTTGCAGAGAATTTCACAGGCGTGAAGGGCGTGTTCGTGCCGATTGAGGATACCGTGAAGGGCTTTAAGTCCATACTTGACGGTGAGATGGATGAATACCCGGAGGCGGCTTTCTTCAATGTGGGTACGATTGATGACGTGAAAAAGAAGGCGGATAAGCTATGAATACATTTTCCTTGAAGATAATGGCGTGCAACCGGGTGTTTTATGACGGCCCAAGCGAAATACTGATATTTCAGGGCTATGATGGTGAGATGGCGGTCATGGCAAACCATGAGCCAATGACCACCACCAATGAAATAGGGCAGATGCGCTTCAGGGACGACAAGGGAGAGTGGCATACCGCGATTGTGTCTGACGGACTTGTCAAGGTGGGGCATAATGAGGTGCATGTGCTGGTGTATTCTGCGGAAAAGCCTGAGGAGATAGATGCCTTCAGGGCTGAGGCAGCCCTTGAGAGGGCGAGGGAGCAGCTCGCCCAGAAGCAGAGCATTATGGAATACCATGTGTCAAGTGCCTCCATGGCCCGTGCCATGGCAAGGCTTAGGGGTGTGCAAAAATTCGACATTCATTAAGGCAGATTTATTGACAAGAACCCCTAAAAAAGATATAATCAACTGATTATATTGAAAATTAGGATGGAGGTACATAATGGCGACATATATCAATGAACCGTCACACACATTTAATGAATACCTGTTGATACCTGGTTATTCATCAAGCGAGCACATGACTAGCAATGTATCACTTAAAACCCCGCTTGTTAAGTATAATAAGGGCGAGAAGCCTGCGATTGAGATGTCAATTCCAATGGTTTCGGCAATCATGCAGTCCGTGTCAGGTGACAAGCTTGCTGTTGCACTGGCAAAAAGCGGTGGTGTTTCATTTATATATGGTTCCCAGTCAATTGAGGACGAGGCGGCAATGGTTGCCAAGGCGAAGGGCTACAAGGCAGGCTTTGTCCCAAGTGATTCCAACATTGGACCGGATGCAACCCTTGAGGATGTGCTTACACTTAAGGAGGAATCAGGGCATTCGACGATTGCCGTGACTGATGACGGAACAGCCAATGGACGTCTTGTGGGCATTGTGTCCAGCAGGGATTACCGTGTGAGCAGGATGGACAAGTCAACGAAGGTGTCTACCTTCATGACACCACTGGAAAAGCTGGTTACTGCAAAGGAAGGCGTCACCCTGAGTGAGGCCAATGACATCATATGGGATAACAAGATTAATTCGCTCCCAATCGTGAGTGAGGACGGAAGGCTGGTTGCGTTTGTGTTCCGCAAGGATTACGCTGAACACAAGGAAAATCCTGATGAGCTCCTTGATGCCAACAAGCGCTATGTCGTGGGTGCAGGAATTAACACCAGGGATTATGCTGAGAGGATTCCCGCACTTCTTGAGGCTGGGGCTGACGTGCTTTGCATTGATTCCTCAGAGGGCTTCTCGGAGTGGCAGAAGCTCACGCTTGAATGGGTTCGCAAGAATTACGGCGACAAGGTGAAGGTTGGCGCAGGCAACGTGGTTGACAGGGAGGGCTTCAGGTTCCTTGCTGACTGCGGCGCGGATTTCATAAAGGTTGGAATAGGCGGCGGCTCAATCTGCATCACCAGGGAGACAAAGGGAATCGGACGCGGACAGGCAACGGCATTGATTGAGGTTTGCCAGGCAAGGGATGAATATTTTGAGGAGACAGGGGTATACATTCCTGTATGCTCAGACGGTGGTATTGTGTATGACCACCACATAACGCTTGCCCTTGCGATGGGTGCTGATTTTGTCATGCTGGGAAGGTATTTCGCACGCTTTGATGAAAGCCCGACAGAGAAAATGCTTGTGGGCGGCACCTATGTGAAGGAGTATTGGGGCGAGGGCTCCAACCGTGCAAGGAACTGGCAGCGCTATGACCTTGGCGGGGCGAAGAAGCTTTCCTTCGAGGAGGGCGTTGATTCGTATGTTCCATATGCAGGCCCGCTGAAGGACAATGTTGACCGTACGCTCAACAAGGTCAAGTCCACCATGTGCAATTGTGGTGCATTGACAATCAAGGAATTGCAGCAGAAGGCAAAGATTACGCTTGTATCCGCCACAAGCATCGTTGAGGGCGGAGCCCATGACGTAATCCGCAAGGAAAGCGTTCCTAACGATAAGTAATGACAATCACGAATGCGTGATATGATGATTATGTTGGGGTCTGCACACCGCAGACCCCGTTTTGTTGTCAGGAAAAGATGATATTTCCTATTAAACCTATATGGTATTGACAATATATTGAAAAAAAGGGTATACTAATCATTGTTTGATTAGGAAATATCTGTAATTTTGGAGGTAATGATGCCACAGGAAATATTAAATGTCAACGGTCTTAAGGTTGGTGTTGATGAAAAGGAGATTTTGCACGGATTAAATCTTTCAATAAATGCGGGGGAGACGCATGTCCTCATGGGACCAAACGGTGCGGGCAAGTCCACGCTTGGATACGCACTCATGGGCAATCCAAGGTATGAGGTGCTTGGCGGCAGCGTCACCTTTGATGGTGCGGACATGCTTGAAAAGTCTGTGTCTGACAGGGCAAAGGCAGGGCTTTTCCTTTCATTTCAGAATCCAATAGAGGTTCCGGGCGTCACCCTTGGCAATTTCATCAGGAGTGCGTTGGAGCAGAGGGGCGAAAAGCTTACGCTGTGGAATTTCAAGAAGCTTGCAAAAAAGCAGATGGATTTCCTGCAGATGGACGCTTCATGGCTTGACCGTGACCTGAATGTGGGATTTTCCGGTGGTGAGAAGAAGAAGGCTGAGATTTTGCAGCTTCTTATGCTGCATCCGTCCCTTGCAATCCTTGACGAGACGGATTCAGGGCTTGATGTCGATGCCGTGAAGACCGTGTCAATGGGAGTTGAGGAATACCAGAAGAACCAGAATGGGGCGCTTCTCATAATTACCCACAGCACAAGGATACTTGAATCACTTCATGTGGATTACACACATGTCCTTGTGAATGGTAAGATTGTTGCCACAGGGGATGCATCATTGATTGATGACATTAATGAGAACGGATTTGAGCAGTTCCTTGGGTGAGAAAGAGGGAAGCATGGAAGAAAAGACAGTAGTTGCAGACATTAATAGAAGTGTGTATGACATAAAGGATGCGGAAAATGATGCTTACAGGATGAAGGAGGGTCTCACTGAGGAGACAGTTCTTGGCATATCAAAGCAGAAGAATGACCCCGACTGGATGAGGGATTTCCGCCTTAAGTCATTGCAGACATATAACGAGCTGAAGGTTCCTGAATGGGGGCCGTCAATAGATGGGCTGGATATTGACCACATTGCCACGTACGTTAGGCCCAACACCAAGATGAGTGCCAAGTGGTCGGATGTGCCGGAGGATATAAAGAATACCTTTGAGAGGCTTGGAATCCCGCAGGCTGAGAGGGAATCCCTTGCGGGTGTTGGCGCCCAGTACGATTCCGAGCTTGTGTACCACAACGTGAAGGATGAGGTGGCTGCACAGGGGGTTGTGTATACTGACATGGAGAGCGCATTGAACGGTGAGTATGCAGATATGGTCAGGACGCATTTCATGAAGCTTGTACCGCCTACTGACCACAAGTTTGCGGCACTTCACGGTGCAGTTTGGTCAGGTGGTTCATTTGTCTATGTGCCGAAGGGCGTTGAGGTTGCGATACCGCTTCAGTCATATTTCAGGCTTAATGCGGCAGGTGCGGGGCAGTTTGAGCACACGTTGATCATCGTTGATGAGGGGGCAAGCCTTCATTTCATAGAGGGGTGCTCTGCCCCTAAGTACAATGTGGCAAATCTGCATGCGGGGTGTGTTGAGCTGTATGTTGGGAAAAATGCGAAGCTTCGCTATTCAACCATAGAGAACTGGTCAAAAAACATGTACAACCTTAACACCAAGAGGGCTGTTGTTGAGGAGGGCGGCAAGATTGAGTGGGTATCAGGCTCATTTGGTTCGCATGTGTCTTACCTTTATCCAATGAGTGTGCTTTCTGGTGAGGGCTCAAGCTGCGAATTTACTGGCATAACCTTTGCCGGAAAGGGGCAGAATCTTGATACGGGCATGAAGGTGTTCCACAATGCCCCGAAGACCACCTCATACATTAACACAAGGTCAATTTCCAAGGATGGCGGGACAAGCACCTTCAGGAGTGCGGTTGTGGTGACTGCCAATGCAAAGCAGAGCAAATCCTCCGTGTCATGTCAGTCGCTGATGCTTGATGACATCAGCCGTTCAGACACCATACCTGCCATGGACATAAGAACCAGTGACGCAGATGTGGGACATGAGGCGAGCATAGGAAGGATAAGCGATGATGCGGTATTCTACCTGATGAGCCGCGGGTTGTCTGAGGAGGATGCAAGGGCGATGATAGTAAGCGGCTTTGCCGATAATGTGTCCAAGGAGCTTCCACTTGAGTATGCGGTTGAAATGAACAACCTGATTCGCCTTGAGATGAAGGGAAGCATTGGGTGAGAAATGAGGAATATATGAACGAGATGGATATGGTTGTCAATCGCTTGCCTGCAAGCACGTGGAATTTTCTTCATATGAATGACACTGCTGTTCAGGGCGTTGCGGTTGACGGTGAGGGAAGTGTCGATGGCAAATTTTCTTCACAGGTGGTTGAAAATGGTGCGGACGCTTCCATATTTGGGGAAATAACGACAGGTATGGGGGCTGACGTGGCAAGGCTTGCGGATGCCGCAGGTGTTTCATTGAAGAATTTCAAAATCCAGGGAACCGGACAGACGCTCAATCTGTCATTTGGCGGTGAGGGCAGAAGGATGAACCGCGTCGGCATTGAGGCGGAGGAAGGTTCATCTGTCACGGTGTTCATGGATGTGGCGGGAAACTGCTCAGTGTGTGCCGACAGGGAGCCTGTCAGGATTACGGATTGTGCGGCAAAGACGGATGATGCACAGTGCGGCGAGTGTGCGGTCACACACAACGGCAGCACGGGTACGGGTTCTGGAGTGGGTGCAGGGCTTGCGGCAGTGCAGACCCTGATATACGCCGGCAGAAATTCCACCGTGAAGCTTATACAGGTACAGCACCTTGGCGGTGAGGACATAATCAATGACATTGGTGGTGTGTGCCAGGATGGCGCATCAATTAAGATAATCCAGTTGTTTTTGTCAGGGAACAGAAGGTATCAGGGCTGCAATGTAAGGCTGGAGGGCAGCAACAGCAGCCTGGGCATTGACATAGGCTACAATGTCAGGGGCAGTGAGCGGCTTGACATGAATTACGTGGCTGACCACATAGGGCAGAACACAACCTGTGACATAACCGTAAATGGTGCGCTGAAGGACAGTGCATTTAAGCTGTTCAGGGGAACCATTGATTTCAAGAAGGGTTCAAAGGCATCCGTGGGCAATGAGAAGGAGGATGTGCTCATCATTGATGAGACCTGTGTAAACCAGACCATTCCCCTCATCCTGTGTGCTGAGGAGGATGTGGTTGGAAACCATGGTGCCACAATTGGAAGACCGGACGAGGAGACGCTTTTTTACCTTGAATCAAGGGGAATTGACAGGGAGCACGCCATTGGCATGCTTGCCAATTCCAAGCTTGATGCTGTGAAAAACAGGATTGAGGACGAGGACATAAGGGCTGTTGTTGAGAAATATATGGAAGGTGTAAGGACTGATGATGGAGCTGGAGAGTGTAATAGCTGAATTCAGGAAGGATTTTCCACTGCTGGCGGAGGGTGACATTGCGTATCTTGACAATGCCGCAACCACGCAGAAGCCAAGGCAGGTGTTGGATGCTGTCAGGGAATATTATGAAAAATCCAATTCCAACCCATTTCGCGGGGTATACAGGTTAAGTGAGGCATCCACGGAGGAGTATGAGGCATCAAGGAAGGCTGTTGCTGAGTTTATCAACGCGGGCAGCCCTGATGAGGTCATATTCACAAGAAATGCCACCGAGAGCCTTAACCTTGTGGCGTACAGCTATGGTGCTGCCAACATAAATGCCGGAGACGAGATTGTTGTAAGTGTCATGGAGCATCACAGTAATTTTCTTCCCTGGAAGAAGCTGGCTGACGAGAAGGGGGCTGTACTGAAGCCCTTGCGTCCGACGCCGGAGGGTGAGATTACCGAGGACGCATTAAGGAAGGTGTTAAGTGACAGAACCAGGCTGGTTGCCGTAACACAGGCTTCCAATGTGCTTGGCAGGGTCAATGACCTTAAGGCGATTGCCTCAGTCGTTCATGAGTATGGTGCTGTGCTTGTGGCTGATGGTGCCCAGAGCGTCCCACACATGCCTGTTGACGTTCAGGATTTGGATGTGGATTTCCTCGCCTTTTCAGGGCATAAGATGCTTGCGCCAATGGGCATTGGGGTGTTGTACGGCAAGATGGCGCTTCTTGAGGAGATGCCGCCATTCTTAAGCGGCGGTGAGATGATAGAAACTGTCCACTGGGACCGTGTGACATATGCACCTGTGCCGCATAAGTTTGAGGCGGGAACCGTGAATGCAGGGGATGCCGTTGGGCTTAGGGCTGCCATTGAATATATCAACAGGGTGGGTTTTGACACCATTCATGCGCAGGAGCAGGCGCTTACTGCATTGGCAATGGAGGGGCTTTCGTCAATGAAGGGAGTACACGTGGTTGGCTCCCAAATGCCACAGGAGCATTGCGGTATAGTGACATTTACCATAGACGGCGTTCATCCACATGACATTGCGTCAATATTGGACTCCAAGGGCGTGTGCGTGAGGGCGGGTCATCACTGCGCTCAGCCGTTGATGGATCACCTTGGGCTTAATTCCACGACAAGGGCGAGTTTTGCGTTCTATAACACGGCTGAGGATGTTCAGCGGTTTGTTGATGGCATAGGTGAGGTTAGGAGGCTGATGGGATATGGAGAATAAGACGTTTTACAATGAGATACTCACGGACCATAATCTGCACCCGTTTCACAAATACGAGCTTGCCAATCCCACCGTACGGCTTGAGGGAGTGAACCCGAGCTGTGGTGATGACATCTGGCTTTCGCTGAAGGTGAATGACGGCGTTATTGAGGATGGTTCCTTTGTTGGGGATGGCTGTGCCATATCCCAGGCATCTGCGGACATCATGCTTGAGCTTGTGAAGGGCAAGACCGTTGATGAGGCAAAGGCTTTTTCCGATAAATTCTTGCGCATGATTAAGGGCGAGGCAAGCGAGGATGAGATTGAAAGCCTTGAGGAGGCATCAGCGCTCCAGGATATTTCCTTTATGCCTGCAAGGGTAAAATGTGCCGTGCTTGGGTGGAGAACCCTTAACGAGGCGATTGAGAAGCTGTAAAAAGGATATGTGTTTAGGCAGGCGTGGCCTGCCTTTTTTAATGCGCACGATTCACTTGGGCGTTATTCTTGTTGCATTTTTCTTTTGCTTGTTATATTGTATGTTTATATGTGTTGCTTATGCGCACATTAGTGAGCTTCGCCCGTGGGATTCCCGCCGGTAAGTCTTTGGCTGTTCGCCAATATTTCACTATCTGTAACTAGCTGGCATAAAGTATCAAACTGTTATTGTATGTAAATTTATAATGTTGGCTGATGTGGGGGGTCTGCAATGTCAGCATTTGAGAAGATGGATAACATTTTATATATATTTAGCGTCAGCATAACTGGTTTTGCGGCAAAAAATGCCTGCGGAATGGAGGATGAGTATGAAAAAATTTGAGGAACTGGATTTGCTTGACAATTTTATGATGAACGCACTTGTTACAAATGAGGAGTTTGGTGCTGAAGGATGCAGATTGATTGTCAACGGGCTTATGCAGCGTGAGGTTGGTGACATTACTGTTGAGGCGCAGAAAATCGTGGTTCCGGATGACCCGGTGTACAGAGGGGTACGGCTTGACGTAGAGATTCGTGAGGTAATTGCGGAAGGTAATGCAGGTTACCCCAGTATGAACATTTATGACATTGAACCACATTTGCAGAAAAACCTTAACCTGCCAAAGCACAACAGGTTCTACCAGGCAAGGGTGGACGGCAGGCACATGCATTCTGGTGATAACAACTTTGGTACGCTTCCGAACCTGTATGTCATGACGATTCTTAATTTTGACCCTTTCGGTTATGGACAAATGGTGTATAATATCCATAATAAATGCGACCAGGTGCCAGAGCTTGTGTATGATGACGGACTTGATTTTTTATATTTTAACGTAGCCGGCACAAAGGGAGGCAATGAGGAAATGCATGCCATGCTAAGGTACTTAGGTGACAGTGTGGAGTCTAATGCGGTAAATGATGCAACACGCAGGCTCCATGACATGGTGCATGAGCTGAAAATCAGACCGAAAGTGAGGGACAAGTATATGACGATGGGAGATTACATTGATGCACTCAAGGAAGAGGCGATAAGTGAGGGGCTGGCGCAGGGACGAGAGCAGGGACTGGAGCAGGGATTAGAGCAAGGACGAGAGCAAGGACGAGAGCAGGGACGAGAGCAAGGACTGGAGCAGGGGCGAAAACAAGGACTGGAGCAGGGGCGAAAGCAAGGATTGGAGCAGGGACGAGAGCAAGGGTTTGAGCAAGGACGTTGCGAAATTATAACCAGAATGCTGCGTCGAGGCAGCAGTCTTGAAGACATATCAGACATGACAGGTGTTGACATGGCTAAAGTTCGGCAAATAAAGGCATCATTGGATGCGGGTACAATAATGCGGTGATGGTAAGTCAGTAACATTTGTTTTGGTAAAAACGAATTAAAAAAAGAAAAAGGAACCTTCATACCAGACACGAAGGTTCCCTTTTGTGTGTATAGATGTCAAAGTGAGCTAAACGTCCTTACAGGTCCTTTCCTGTAAGCAGCTTGTACGCCTGCAGGTACTTGTCGATTGTCTTGTCCACGATGTCCTGCGGAAGCGTCCAGTCGTGACCTTCATTTGACTTGAGCCAGTCCCTTGCAAACTGCTTGTCGAAGGATGGCTGACCGTGTCCGGGCTCGTAGCCGTCTGCCGGCCAGAAGCGTGAGCTGTCAGGGGTCAGCATCTCATCACCGATTACTATGTTGCCATTCTCGTCAAGCCCGAACTCAAATTTGGTGTCGGCTATTATTATGCCCTTTGTCAGTGCATAGTCGGCGCATTTTTTGTATAGGGCTATTGTGTGGTCACGAAGCTTGGAGGCATATTCCTCACCCTTGCCAGGGAAGCGCTTTTCAAGGTATTCCACGCTCTGCTCATAGGAAATGTTCTCGTCATGGTCGCCGATTTCAGCCTTGGTTGAAGGCGTGTAGATTGGCTCAGGGAGCTTGTCGGATTCCTTAAGTCCCTCAGGGAGCCTGATTCCGCATACTGTGCCGTCCTTCTGGTAGCTTGCCCAGCCGCTTCCCGTGATGTAGCCCCTGACAATGCACTCAACAGGGAGCATCTCAAGCTTTCTGCACATCATTGAATTGCCGTCAAACAGTGGCTGCCTGAAGTATTCAGGCATATCCTTCACGTCAACTGATATCATATGGTTTGGGAGGATGTCCTGGGTCATGTCAAACCAGAATTTTGACATCTGTGTGAGAACCGTGCCCTTCTTTGTCACAATGTTCTTGAGGATTACGTCAAAGCAGCTTATCCTGTCGGTTGCCACCATTATCAGGCTGTCACCGTTGTCATAGATTTCCCTGACCTTGCCTTCCTTGATTGGTTTCATTGCATTTAAGCTCATACTAATCTCCATTCCGCAGGCGTTTTTTGCCGGAGGAAGTGGCGACGTAAAATCGCGAATGTGATTTTACGTCTGCCATTAGGCTGTGTTGCGCCGCCTGCGGCACAACCAGCGTGTGAAAAATCATCGCATCAGCATGATTTTTCACACCTATCTCCATTCCTGAACAAATTTGTCCATATCTAAATCCACATAATAGAATATATTGAAATTACCATAAAATCAACAGGAAAATAAAATTATTCCAACTACCGTGGACTAGTCAAATTTATTGATAAAATGTGCGTTTTGTGGTAACATTTACTCATTGTGTCAGGCATTTTAAAGGAAATGGGGGCTATCACATGAACAATATACCAAATGTTAAGCTGGCCGTGGTGTCAGTGAGCAGGAATTGTTTTCCTATGAGCCTTTCGGAAAACAGGAGGAAGAACCTTGTTGCGGCATACAAAAGGAAGTATGGGGACACCCTGGGTGAGGTGTATGAATGTCCAATAAGCATCGAGAATGAGCAGGACATGAGAAGGGTGCAGAAGGCTGTCGGTGATGCAGGTTGCAATGCGCTGGCAGTATATCTTGGCAATTTTGGCCCGGAGATTCCTGAGACCATGCTGGCGAGGGAATTTGGCGGTCCGGTCATGTTCCTTGCCGCTGCGGAGGAGACGGGAAGCAACCTTGTGGATGGCAGGGGGGATGCTTACTGCGGCATGCTTAATGCAAGCTACAACCTGTCAATCAGGGGAATCAGGGCATACATACCGGAGTATCCTGTCGGGGATGCTGATGCATGCGCTGACATGCTTGCCGGGTTCATGCCTGTGGCAAGGGCAGTGGTTGCGCTTAAGAACCTGAAGATTATTTCATTCGGGCCAAGACCCAATGACTTCATGGCGTGCAATGCGCCAATCAAGTCACTTATGGACATCGGTGTTGAGATTGAGGAAAATTCTGAGCTTGACCTGTTTGAGAGCTTCAATGCGCATAAGGGGGATGAAAGGATTCCAACGGTTGTGGGGCAGATGGCAGATGAGCTTGGCTCCGGTAATAAAAAGCCTGAGATACTTGAACGCCTTGCACAGTATGAGCTCACATTGTGTGACTGGGTTGAGGCACACCGTGGCGCGAGGGAGTACGTGGCTGTGGCAGGAAAATGCTGGCCTGCGTTCCAGACCCAGTTTAAGTTTGTGCCGTGCTATGTAAATTCAAGGCTCACGGCGAGGGGCATTCCGGTGTCCTGTGAGGTTGACATTTACGGTGCGCTAAGTGAATACATTGGAGCCGTCATAAGCCGTGACACGGTGACGCTTCTTGATATTAACAACACGGTTCCGCGGGACCTTTATGAGGCTGACATTGCAGGTAAATTCAAATATGACATCAAGGATACCTTCATGGGCTTTCACTGTGGCAACACGGCGGCGGGCAAGCTGGTGTCCTGTGAAATGAGAAACCAGATGATAATGGCTCGCTCGCTTCCTGCGGAGTTTACCAACGGAACCCTTGAGGGTGACATTGTTTCCGGTGACGTGACGCTGTTTCGCCTGCAGAGTACGGCGGATTCTAAGCTTCGTGCATACGTTGCGCAGGGTGAGGTGCTTCCTGTTGCAACAAGGTCATTTGGCGGGATAGGCATATTTGCAGTTCCACAGATGGGGCGCTTTTACAGGCACGTGCTCATAGAAAAGAGCTTTCCTCATCATGCTGCCGTGACATTTGGGCATCATGGCAGGGCGCTTTTCGACCTGTTCAGGTATCTTGGGGTTGAGGACGTTGGCTTCAACCAGCCTGCGGGAATGCTGTACCGGTCTGAAAATCCATTTGCGTAAGCATTGATGACGGGGGAAGGAATGGGCAAACAAAAATATTACATTGGAATTGACCTGGGCACGTCAGCCGTAAAATTAATCCTGGCGGATGCCAAGGGCAATCTGTTGGCAAATGTATCAAGGGAGTATCCAATCAGCTTTCCAAAACCTGGGTGGAGTGAACAGGAGCCATCTGACTGGATGGGGCAGGTGGAGGAGGGCGTGAGGCTGCTGCTGGCGGAGGCATCAGGACAGGGCGTTGCGGCGGCTGACATTGTCGGAATCGGCATTGGCGGACAGATGCACGGGCTTGTGATTCTTGATGGTGATGACAGGGTGATAAGGCCTGCCATACTGTGGAATGACGGGAGAACCGAAAAGGAGTGCGATTACCTCAATGGGGTTGTCGGCAGGGATAAGCTGTCACAATATACCGCAAATATGGCGTTTGCGGGTTTTACTGCGCCGAAGCTTATGTGGCTTAAGGAAAATGAGCCGGAGAATTTCAGGCGTATCAATAAAATAATGCTTCCAAAGGATTATATTGTATATTGCCTTACGGGGGTTCACGCCACCGATTACTCAGACGCGTCAGGGATGCTCTTGCTTGACGTGAAGAACAGGCGTTGGTCGGATGAGATGCTCTCCATATGCGGAATAGATGAGGGGCAGCTTCCGAAGCTGTATGAGAGCTACCAGCCTGTGGGGCATGTCAGGGCGGAGGCTGCCGACAGGCTTGGGCTTGCGCATGATGTCGTTGTTGCGGCGGGTGCGGGGGACAATGCCGCAGCCGCAGTGGGAACGGGAACGATAGGTGAGGGAAGGTGCAACATTTCCCTTGGCACGTCGGGAACCATATTCATATCCAGTGACACCTTTAAGGTGGATGGGGATAACGCACTTCACGCATTTGCACATGCTGACGGGCATTATCATTTGATGGGCTGCATGCTTTCCGCGGCGTCCTGCAACAGGTGGTGGATGGACGGAATACTTGGGACAGGTGATTACGCAGGGGAGCAGGCTGTGATTGGTGATGATGATCTGGGGCGCAACCAGGTGTACTTCTTGCCGTATCTCATGGGGGAACGCTCACCCCACAATGACCCTAGGGCAAGGGGGGCATTTGTTGGAATGGGCATGGACACCGGCAGGAAGGACATGACACAGGCGGTGCTTGAGGGCGTGGCATATGCAATCAGGGATTCATTCCAGATTGCAGGACGGCTTGGGATTGACATCACATCCTCCAAGATATGCGGCGGCGGTGCGAAAAGCCCGCTGTGGCGCAGGATAATGGCAAATGTGCTTGGGATTGACATTGAGGTTCCTGCAATGGAGGAGGGACCTGCACTTGGCGGTGCGATGCTTGCCATGGTTGCCTGTGGTGAATATGAAAATGTGCCGCAGGCAGTGGAGGCAATTGTTGGGGTGAAGGAGGTAATACATCCTGAGCCTGGGCTTGTGCAGCGATACCAGGAGGGGTACGCGGGGTTTACAAGGCTGTACCCGGCACTGAAAGGGGTTTTTCAAAATATGTATTAGCCGGCAAAGATGCCTGCTGAACGGAATGGAGGAAAAGTATGAAATTTTTTATTGACACAGCTAACGTGGAGGACATTAGGAAGGCTAATGATTTAGGAGTAATTTGCGGCGTGACCACCAATCCATCCCTGATAGCCAAGGAGGGAAGGGACTTTAATGAGGTGATTAAGGAAATTGCCTCAATTGTTGATGGGCCAATCAGTGGAGAGGTCAAGGCAACAACTGTTGATGCGGAGGGAATGATAAGGGAAGGCAGGGAGATTGCTGCGATTCACCCTAACATGGTTGTGAAGATTCCAATGACGGCAGAGGGGCTTAAGGCAACCAAGGTGCTTGCGGCAGAGGGAATCAAGGTCAATGTCACATTGATATTTACGGCAAATCAGGCGCTTCTTGCAGCCAGGGCAGGTGCGGCATATGTTTCCCCGTTTCTTGGAAGGCTTGATGACATATCACAGCCTGGGATTGAGCTTGTGCAGACTATAGTTGCAATATTCAGCAATTATGACATTCAGACGGAGATTATCTGCGCCAGCATAAGGAATCCGATACATGTGACTGACTGCGCACTTGCAGGTGCGGACATAGCCACGATTCCGTACAAGGTGATAGAGCAAATGCTTCACCATCCGCTGACGGATGCGGGAATTGAGAAGTTTCAGGCGGATTACAGGGCCGCAGGGCTGTGATTTGCCCTCTCTGTTTTTGCTGAATAAAAGGCTCATCACGGCAGGCATAATGTCCGTGATGAGCCTTTTTGATTTATGCAATGTAAATGAAATAAATCATGATGTTTCCGATGAGAAGCGTTATCACCGTTGCGGGGATTGCATATTTGCAATATGTGCCCCAGGTGATGTGGTGACCGTTCTTTTCCGCAATGGATGTTCCGACCACGTTGGCGGAGGCACCGATTGGTGTTGCGTTGCCGCCTATGTCGGTTCCCAGTGCAAGCGTCCAGGCAAGCGTCTCAATAGGCACGCCCATGCTTACGGAAAGCGCCTTTATTACGGGAATCATGGTTGCCGCAAATGGTATGTTGTCGATTACGGCACTTGCAATTGCGGAGAACCACAGTATTACCGCACACATGATTGCCACATTTCCGCCGCTGAGCTTGTTGATGAGGGTTGCGATGGCATCAAGGATGTGTGTTTCCTCAAGCCCTCCAACCACAACGAACAGCCCCACGAAGAACAGGATTGTGTTCCAGTCAACCTTTTTGAGGAGCGTTCCGTCAACGGAGGTCACCAATGTGAGAACACCTGCTATGGCACCGATGGATGCCACGGTTATCCCAGTCTGGGCGTGTGTCACAAGCAGGAACACGATGAACAGGAATATCACTGTGTCGATTATGAAGCCCGGCATGTTGGTGATGGCATTCCTTGGGTCCTCCATGGATGCGCTGTCAATGGCCTGCGCCTCGCCCTTCAGCTTTTTTCCAAAGCAAATGTAAAAATACACCAACATTGCAATGAGTGACACAAGTGCAATTATTCCGGTGTTACACAGGAAGTCCGTGAAGGACAGCCCCAGTGAGGTTCCGATAATGATGTTCGGCGGGTCACCGCTCATGGTTGAGGAGCCGCCAAGATTTGCACAGAATATCTCGGGCAATATCATGTACACCGGATTGAACTTCAGCATTTGCGACAGCTCTATGGTTATCGCGGCCAGAAACAGTATTACCGTGATGCTGTCGATGAACATTGACAGCACTGCTGACAGCACCATGAATGACAGGAACAGCGGAATTATCTTGTACTTTACCAGCTTGGCAAGCTTCAGGCACAGCCAGCGGAAGAAGCCTACCTTTCCCATTCCCTCGACGAGTATCATCATGCCGAGAAAGAACATGATTGTTGACCAGTTGATTCCGGTGGATTCCTCGGCGTGGTTGCCCGGTGCATACCAGAATTCGCTTGTGATAAAGCATTTTAGGTTGAGTGTTTCCAGGATTGCACTTGTGCTTCTCATGCAGATACCGAATACGATTACCAGCATGGCTGCCGCACCAATCAGTGCAGGAATGTGTCTTTCGACTTTGCCGGTTATGATGACTGCGAACATCGCAACAAATATCACAACCGCAAGTATTTGCGCAGCTAACATTTTATTCTCCTATCCGCAGGCGTGCCTGCTGATTATAATTATTGCGTGGAGTCAGCCGTGGGTTTTATCAATCAAACAAGGTCTGCCGGCAATGCTTCAGGCACAGTCTGAGGAAGCCTCTGTCAAGCACCATAAGGGCGCTTGCGTTGACACCGCAACATTCGAAGTATATAAAAAATGTTGAAAAATGTCAAGGTTGACAAGGGCTTGCAGGGATGATAATATTTTGAATTACAAAATATTATCATGGCGTGACATTAGGGCAAATGCATTGAAATGTGAGGGGCATTTGGCACCTTGGATGCCGGAAATGGAGATTACGGTGGGTAAGAAAATCGGTATTGTCACTGACAGTCATAGCGGGATATCACAGGAGCTTGGGGAGAAGCTGGGTGTCAGGGTGCTTCCAATGCCCTTTTATTTTGGGGATGAGTGCTATTATGAGAGCAAGGGCATAACCCGTGAGGAGTTTTATGAGAGGCTGGACTCAGGGATTGACGTGGCAACCTCACAGCCGTCCCCTGCTGATGTGACGGCATTGTGGGATGAGGCATTGAAGGAATATGATGAGATAGTCCACATCCCAATCAGCAGCGGGCTAAGCGGCTCCTGCATGATGGCAACAGGACTTGCCTCAGATGAGCCGTATGAGGGCAGGGTGTTCGTGGTTGACAATGGGCGCGTGTCCACACCACAGCACAGGTCGGTGCTTGATGCCCTTGAGATGGTGGCAGAGGGGTATTCAGGGGCACAGATTAAGCAAATGCTTGACGCTTCTGCTGATAAGAATGTAATATACATAGGTGTAGACACACTTGAACACTTGAAGAAGGGCGGAAGGATTTCCCCTGCCACGGCAACGCTGGGAACGATGCTTAACATTAAGCCGGTGCTTAAGTTCTCCACCGGAACCCTTGATGCATATAAGAAATGCCGTGGACGGGCAAAGATGAAGGCTGCCATGCTTGAGGCAATCAAAAATGACCTGGACACCACCTTCAAGGAGTATCATGACAGAAATGAGGTTTATCTTCTTGCGGCATCAAGCTGTGACGAGGAGGAGACCGCGGCATGGGTGCGTGAAATCGAGGAGGCATTTCCGGGGATGGAGGTAATGTGCGATTACATTTCCTTTGGTGTTGCCTGTCATGTGGGACGCGGCGGTCTTGGCGTTGCCTGCTCATGCCGTCCGGGAAGAATATGATGGATTATGGCAAAGGATATGACAGAGGGAAGGATTGTCCCTCAATTGGCAGGCTTTACAATTCCGCTTGTGCTGGGAAATGTCTTTCAGCTCATGTACAATGCGGTGGATTCAATCATCGTGGGACGTTTTGTCGGTGACAGCGCACTGGCGGCTGTCGGCACCTCCGGTCCCATAATGAATGTTGCGATTTTGCTCATCAGCGGCTTGTGCATGGGTGCGGGAATCCTGATGAGCTCCCTGTACGGGGCGAAGGATTATGATGCCCTGTCACGCCAGATTAGTACCACCCTCTGGGGTGGAGTTGTATTCAGCATTGCATTCACATTGGCGATGCTTGGGCTCGCAGCCCCTGTGCTTCGGCTCATACAGGTTCCAACGGAAATGCTTTCTCTTGCCACGGATTATCTTCGGATAATATTTGTCGGGCTTGTGTTCACATTTATATACAATTTTCTTGCAAATACGCTGCGGGCGCTGGGTGACAGCAGGACGCCGCTGTATTTCCTCATCATGAGCGCCCTGCTAAATGTGCTGGGGGACCTTGTGCTTGTGGTGGGGCTTGGGCTTGGCGTCCACGGAAGCGCCATATCCACCGTGGTGAGTGAGGCACTGTGCTGCCTTGGCTGTGCCGTGTACATAGCCTTCAGGGTTCCGCTGCTTTGCATGGGCAGGCGCTGGTTTGTGTTTGATTCAGGACTGCTGAAAAAGACGGTTGCCTACGGCGGTACAAGTGCCATGCAGCAAATGTGCCTGCAGCTTGGGAAGATAATGATACAGGCGATGGTGAACATGCAGGGCGTCAGCGTGATTGCAGCATTTGCCGCAGTCAACAGGGTGGATGATTTCGCTTACATACCTGAGCAGAACATAGGACACGCCATGACAACATTCATAGCCCAGAACAAGGGGGCAGGGAAGCCAAGGCGGATAAGGGAGGGCTTCAGGTGCGGCATGCTCATTGAGTTTGTGTATGCCCTGTGCCTTTTTGTTGTGATGGAGCTTTTTGCCAGGGGGATGATGGGGCTTTTCGTGAAGGATGAAAGCGTTGAGGTGATTGACCTTGGGGTGTCGTACATAAGGCTGATTGCGGCAATGTACATACTTCCCGCCGCAACCAATGGAATACAGGGGTTCTTCCGTGGAATCGGTGATTTGAAGGTTACGCTGTACAGTACCTTCATGAACATGCTGGGACGTGTGGTGGCTGTGTGGCTGCTGCTTTATGTGTTCCATATGTCATTCCCGGCACTTGCCTGGGCGAACCTGGCGGGCTGGGTGGTGATGCTGTTGTTTGAGGTACCGCTGCTTGTCGGGTCATTATGTGAAAAATCACACTGATGTGCTGTTTTTTACATGATGAATTTAAATGATGATTTTTTAATGATGGAGAATGGAGGGGGAGTATGGAAACAACCGGTTCAAATACATTGCAGGACATGGATAACCACATTTATGTCATGACCCACAAGGCATTTACACCGCCTGATGATGCGTTTTACGTTCCGCTTCATGTGGGGCGGAGCACGGCAAAGGAGGCGCTTCCCTATCGCGGGGATGACACGGGGGACAACATTTCGGGGCAGAATTGTTATTACAGCGAGCTTACGGGGATGTACTGGGTCTGGAAAAATGTGAGGAGTGACGTTGTGGGGATTTGCCATTACAGGCGTTACCTGCTGGATGCAAATGGCGTGCCTTTCACGCAGTCAGCAGTCCTTTCGGCACTTCAGGACCATGATGTAATCACCACAAAAAATTTGCAATTGAATTTTCCGTATGAGGAGGGCTTCGCATCCCACCATAAACCCATCTACCTTAAGACCACCGCTGATGTGATACAGGAATTGTACCCTGAATATATGGATGTTTTCTCACGGCTTGTACGTGAAAAGCATACATATTTTGGAAATATGCTTATTATGAAAAAGAAATTGTATGACGAGTACATGGAGTGGCTTTTTGCAATCCTTTTTGCCGTGCAGGGACGGGTTGATGTGGATGAGGAGGATTCATACCACAGAAGGATATTCGGCTTTATCTCGGAATTTCTGCAGTATGTCTGGATTACGAAAAATGGGCTTTCGGTAATGGAATGCATGGTCGGCATGCTGGGGGAGAAGGCTGAGGTCACGGAGGTGAAAAGGCGGCTTGCGGAGTATTTTGCCGAGGGTGATGTCGCAGGCGCAAAGCGGTATTTCCTTTCGGCAAGACGCAGCCGCCCTGACATTCTGATGGAGGCATCGGATGTGACGGGGGAACTGCACCTTGGCATGGAGGTGATTGCCATTGCGGAGTTTGAGCAGGACGCCTATGGCAAGAATCTCTTGGGGAAGCACCGCGGCTTCGGGGAGCTGATGCGCTACTGCACCCGGCTGAACCGCTTTGCAATCCAGCAGGCGGCAGGACAGGCGGAGCCGGAGCTTCAAAGGTGGCTTGAGGAGCAGGGCATGACGGAGGCGGCACTGCGCGTGGCAACCACGGTGACGGCGTCGATGGGAAGCGGCGACAGGATGTATTCCATCATATGATTCGAAATATTGAATTTTTTGTGTTATTTTGTTATAATGCAATTTTGTGGAAAAAATGCATGCGAAAGGAGTGATTGTATGGCTTTTATGAGCATATTGGTGGGCGTGATGGTTATTTTCATAATTGTCATGGTGGTTCTTTCGGTGTTTTTCCACTGGATGTGCATGTCCCTGGTTGTGGGGGCTGTGATTAGAAAGGAAAACAGGCGTGTCTCCAACGTGTGTCTTGGTGTTGGGGCAGTGCTGGTGGTTTGTTTTGTGGGCCTTTTTGCCGCCATGCTGGTGGCGGTGCGGTAGCCTGGCCAAATCGTGCCGCAGGCGTCACAAAACAGCCTCTGACGATAAGTGTCTGCGGAATGGAGGAGAAAATGCAAAAGGATAAGTCAATTGAGATTTTCAGGGATGCGCCAGTCCCGAAGGCGGTCATAAGCAATATTGTGCCTTCAATCATAAGCATGCTCATGGTGCTTTTGTATAATTTGGCGGATACATTTTTCATAGGGCAGACGAAGGATGCCTACATGGTTGCGGCGGTGTCCGTGGCAACTCCGGCATTCCTGCTGTTCATGGCGGTGGGGATGCTGTTTGGCATAGGCGGAACCTCCCTCATATCAAGGATGCTGGGTGAAGGCAGGGGGAAGAAGGCGTGCAATGCCTCGGCATTCTGCTTCTGGTCAGGGCTTTGCATAGGAATTGTGGCAATCGTGTTTTTGTGGGTGTTTTCAACACCCGTGTGCCGTCTTATCGGTGCCAGCGATGACACCATAGGATATGCGGGGCAGTACCTTAACATAGTTGCCGTGGGTATTCCGTTCCTGATTGTGAGCAACACCTTCAGCAACATAATCCGCGCTGAGGGGCAGGCGAAGGTGGCAATGACCGGCATGATTATAGGAAATATGCTCAACATTGTGCTTGACCCGATAATGATACTGGGCTTTCACTGGGACGTGGCAGGTGCGGCAATAGCCACTGTTGTGGGAAATGTGTTCTCTGCGGTGTTCTATGTGTCACACCTGGTGTCAAAAAAATCCATGCTTTCCATCAACATCAAGGATTACAAGGCAGGGGATGGCATTGCCATGGGAGTGTTTGCCATCGGCGTGCCGGCGTCACTCAACAGCATCCTGATGAGTCTGTCCAACATTCTCATCAACAATGTCATGACAAGATATGGCGACATGGCCGTGGCTGGACTTGGGGTTGCCATGAAGGTCAACATGATTGCGGTAATGCTCCTGATTGGGCTTGGAACTGGAATACAGCCGCTTCTCGGATACTGCTTTGGCGCAGGAAACAGGAAGCGTTACATTGCAGTTCTTAAGTTTTCGCTGTGCCTTGCATTTGCCTTAAGCCTGTGTATGACGGTTATATGCTACTGCTTTGCCGGACCGCTTGTTACCGCATTTCTTGATAATGAGGATGCTTTTGTATATGGAATGTCATTTTCAAGGATATACATATTGTCGGGACCGGTGCTGGGGCTGCTGTTCGTGTTCATCAACGCCATACAGTCGACGGGTGCGGCGATTCCGTCCCTGATTCTGTCAGTGAGCAGGCAGGGGCTCATATTCATACCGATACTGCTTTTGTTCAGCAACATTTTTGACAGCGCAAGGCAGGTTGTCATGGCGCAGCCTGTTTCGGATTATCTGTCAACCACACTGGCGGCGGTGCTGTTTTTCATTACCTATAAAAAATATTTCAAAAAGGCGGCTAACTAGCACGTTATAATATAATATACATGTATTGCGCATTGTGACATGTGCAGAATGGAGGAAAAATGCTGGAGAAAATATTTAAGTTAAGGGAGAATGGCACTGATGTCAGGACGGAGGTCATTGCGGGCATCACAACATTTATGACCATGGCGTACATACTGGCTGTGAATCCCAACATCCTGTCGGCTTCGGGCATGGATGCCAATGCGGTGCTGATTGCAACGGCGCTGGCGTCATTTGTGGGAACGCTGCTCATGGCGCTGCTGGCAAGCTATCCGTTTGCACTGGCGCCGGGGCTTGGGCTTAACGCATATTTTGCATACACCGTTGTGCTGAAGATGGGATATACCTGGCAGATTGCCCTCATGGCAGTATTCATTGAAGGTATAATATTTATTATTCTTTCCCTTACCAATGTGCGCGAGGCGATTTTCAATGCAATCCCGATGACGCTTAAGTCGGCGGTTAGTGTGGGAATAGGGCTTTTTGTGGCATTCATCGGGCTTCAGGATGCCAATTTGATAGTAAATGACGAATCAACCCTTGTGACATACCAGATTTTCAAGGGCGAGACCTTCCATTCCGTCGGGGTGGGGGCAATTCTTGCGCTTGTCGGTGTCCTGATAATTGCTGTGCTGCTGATTAAGGGCGTGAAGGGCGGAATCCTCCTGGGCATTCTTGCAACCTGGGTTCTTGGCATCCTTGCGGAGCTTGTGGGGCTGTATGTCCCTGACGCTGAAGCCGGAATGTATTCCGTGATTCCGACTGCCATTGTGAGCTTTGATTTCTCATCCTTCGGGCAGACCTTTGGTGCCGTGTTCAGGGCTGATTTTTCGGGAGTAAATGTCCTTGACATGATTGTGGTTGTATTTTCATTTCTGTTTGTTGACATGTTTGACACAATTGGGACGCTCATCGGGGTGTCCTCCAAGGCGGGCATGCTTGACGAGAACGGAAGGCTTCCAAGGATTAAGCCGGCACTTCTTTCTGATGCCATCGCAACCTCCGTTGGTGCGGTCTTTGGCACATCGACCACCACAACATACGTTGAGAGTGCATCAGGCGTGACGGCAGGCGGGCGCACGGGACTTACCGCAGCGGTTACGGCAGTGCTTTTCCTTCTGTCGGTTGTGTTTTCACCGCTGTTCCTCACCATTCCGTCATTTGCCATTGCACCTGCGTTGATTGTAGTGGGCTTTTATATGATGGGCTCGGTTGCAAAGATTGATTTTGATGACATGTCAGATGCGATTCCTGCATTTCTCTGCATAATCGCAATGCCGCTGGCATACAGCATTTCCGAGGGAATATCGGTGGGCGTAATCTCCTGGACCATCATCAACCTTGTGACGGGAAAGGCGAAGGAGAAGAAGATAAGCGTGCTCATGTACATCCTCACTGTGCTGTTCATATTGAAGTATGTGTTCCTGTAGGATTGAAAAGTGATGACATCCTCGCTTGCAGTAACTTTATGAAAGTGGTAAAATAAATACGTTGGCATAACGAGTAGGAGCTGGTTTGACCTCCTACTCGATTTTTTTCATGACACTGTATGTGGATGAATACAAAGGATGAGATTGCATTGGAATGCAATTGATGGGACTGTTTGATATTCAGAAACGGAGGTTATCTAATGTACAGTAAAGGAGAAATGGTGGTATGCGGTTACAATGGCGTGTGCATCATAAAGGATATATCGAAGCTTGACGGGATGGATGTCCATGAGCTGTATTACATAATGCAGCCCATCTATGAAAAGAACAGCACGGTATACATACCTGTGTCCTCGGAGGAGAAATCAATGCGCAGGGTCATGACCCATGAGGAGGCGGAGAGCTTCATCAAGGACATGCCCAATGTGGAACCGGCGGTTGTGGAGGTTGAAAGGCAGAGGGAAAATTATTACAGGACATATATGGACAAGGCGGTGTGCAGCTCATGGGTGGCACTCATCAAGTACCTGTATAAGCGCAATAATGAAAGGATTGCGGCGGGAAAGAAGATAATAAGCCTTGATGAAAGATACATGCGCATGGCGCAGAACTGCCTGCATGGTGAGCTTGCGGCAGCCCTTGAGGTTCCAAGGGAACAGGTTGATTCAATCATACAGCAAATCCTTGATGACGGGGAGTAGGGATAATTATGGGACAAAAGGTGAAAAGAAGGCGGGGCGGAAGGAGAAGGCGTGAAATCATGCGCCGCAGGCGCATAGCTGCGTCGGTCCTGGTGGCACTTCTGGTATTGGTAATCGTGTTGGTGGTGTTTGCATTTAAGTCGTGCAATGGAGGCACATCAGGCACAGGACAGGGCAGCGGCGGGACAGGGCAGTATTCCTCCGGCAGTGGCGGCAATGGTGCGTCAGGCGGTGCGCAGGGGGAAAATACATCCTCCGAAAACGGGACATCTTCTGAAAATGCAGTGGCTTCCGGCGGTGAAATTGGAACAACACAGGCGCAGACGCTGTCTGCATCTGATTTGTCTGACGGCATAACCGAAAGGTTTACGACGGCAACGGGACATGAAGGGTATGTGAAGGATGGCGTGACCTACATAGACGGCTACCTGATTGCCAACAAGACATATTCCCTGCCGTCGACATTTGTTCCGACGGACCCTGATGTCCCCGTGACGAGCGGAAGCAGCAGGACAAGCCTTGATAAGACGCTTATGGAGAATTTCAGGAAAATGCAGAGCGATGCGGCTGCGCTGGGGCTGAACATTTACATTGCAAGCGGTTATCGCTCATACAGCACACAGGTGACGCTGTACAACAATTATGTCGCTACCGACGGAAGTGTCCTTGCAGACACATATTCCTCGAGGGCGGGGCATTCTGAACACCAGACGGGGCTTTGCTTTGACCTTAACTCAATCGAGGACAGCTTCCAGTACACGGACGAGGGCAAATGGGTCAATGACAATGCCTACAAGTACGGCTTCATAATCCGTTTCCCGAAGGGCAAGGATGACAAGACGGGCTACCAGTATGAATCCTGGCATCTGCGCTACGTTGGCACGGATTTATCATATAAGCTTTACAACAATGGCGACTGGATTTCCATGGAGGAATATTTTGGGATTACCAGCTCTTATGAATAGATGTTTACAAAAAAAAGCGGCTGCACATGGTGTTGTGCAGCCGTTTCCATTGTGCGCCTGGCGGCGCACGTTTCTAGTAGCCCGTGTAGGATAACGCCAAATCCTCAAATTCCGCATCGCTCACGTAACAGTGTTGTATTGCCCTGGGGCTGTCAGGCGAGGCGACTGTGACAAGCACGACG